>JBJMGS010000385.1:0-16514 GCA_045807785.1 Pyrinomonadaceae bacterium | reverse complement strand
GTCCCGCCGCCCATCTGCCACTTGCCCGCCGTCTCGCTCGACTCCGACCAGGTCGAGACGCCGAGGTTCGCCCCCTGATCCTTCTGGTAGTAGGGGTGAAAGTTCGGGCCGATGAGGCAGTCCTTGTCGGGTCCCGTGTGGTAAGCGCGCCAACTGATCTTGCCCGTGTTGGCGTCGAGCGCGGTGAGCCAGCCGCGCACGCCCATCTCGCCGCCGGAGTTGCCGACGAGCACCTTGTCTTTGACGACGAGCGGCGCCATCGTGATCGTCTCGCCCTTGTTGATGTCGCCGAGCAGCGTGCGCCAGACCTCCGCGCCGGTCTCGGCATCAACGGCGATGGTCTGATTGTCGAGCGTGTTGTAGAAAATCTTGCCGTTCGAGTAAGCCGCGCCGCGGTTGACGAGGTCGCAGCAGGCGACGCCCTGCGACGAGGACGAGGGCTTCGGCTGGAACGCCCACTTCGCCGGAGCACCCGGCTTGGTGAGATCGAGCGCGTAGAGGATGTTCGGGTAAGGCGTGACGACGTACATCGTGTTGTTCACGACGAGCGGCGCGGCTTCGTGCCCGCGCGTGTTGCCGGTCGAGAACGTCCACGCGACTTTCAAGTTCGCGGCGTTCGTCGCGTTGATCTGATCGAGCGAGCTGAAGCGGGTCGAGGCGTAGTCTTTCGCGGGCATCGTCCACTGCCCGTCGTCGGCGGGCACGAAGGGCGGCGGGACAATTTGACCCGCCGCGGGCGGCTGCTGCGAGCGGTGGACGTCCTGCGCCTGCTGCGCGGGCGGGCGCGTGCAAGCTTGCACGAAGAGAATGGTGCCGAGGGCACAGAAAAAGAGGGCGCGACCGCGCAGGGGCATAGCCAGCCTGAGACTTTCCACCACACCTCCTCCAAGACGGGGAAGAATTCTCTTCCGAACCTCTCTTAGTCGGATCGCGAACGGGGGACAGCAGGCACTGTTCGAACAATAATTCGGGGGTAATTCTTTCAGTATCTTAAAATCATGACTAGACCTTTACCGTCCGTTTACGTACTCATCACCCGCCCTTGTGTTTCGCTCGTGTGCTTTTATTACCGCGCGCCGGGTGGTACGAAGTGGAACAGACACGGGGTGGGGCCGTCTGTTAAAAATCACCGCACGATGTCTCTTCCCACGAGCAAGGTGCGCGGCTATCAGGAGAGCCTCGGCTGCGTGCTGACCTTCGTCACACTGCTGGCGGTCGCCATCGCGCTCGTCTCGCGCTGGCTCTTCTGAGCCGCGCGTCGCGCACACCCGCGCGCACCCACGCGCCGCCGCTTGAAAACTCACGCCGAATCAAGCATAACAACTCCGAACTCACCTGCGTATTACCTCCTCTATCTCGGATGAGGCGCAGTCGCTAACCATTCACGTGAAATCATGAACGGACTCGACAAGTTCATCGGCGAAGTGCTCGACGGCAAGTACCGTCTGGAGCGACAGCTCGGGCAGGGCGGCATGGGCGCGGTCTATCTCGCGACGCACCTCGGCACCGAACGCCCCGTCGCGCTGAAACTGATCGCGCCTGAGTTCATGCGCAACGACGAGTTCGTCGAACGCTTCAAGCGCGAGGCGCGCGCCGCCGGGCGCTTGCGCCACCCAAACGTCGTGGACGTGACCGACTTCGGCTTCGCGCAGGCCGACGGCGAGCGCGTCGCATATCTCGTGATGGAGTACCTCGACGGCTGCACGCTCGGCGACGTGCTCGCAGAGGAGAAGCGTCTGCCCGTGGACTGGACGGTGGACATCCTTGAACAGGTCTGCTCGGCGGTCGAAGAGGCGCACCAGCAGGGCATCGTCCACCGCGACCTCAAGCCCGACAACATCTGGTTGGAGCCGAACCGGCTCGGCGGCTACCGCGTCAAGGTGCTCGACTTCGGCATCGCCAAGCTCGGCGAGGCGGGCGCGCCAGATGCGGCTGACCACGCGTCCGACGACGCAGCAAGCCGCGCGACAATCAACATGACGCTCGGCGCGGGTTCACAGTCGTTGTCATCCTCTTCGCCGCCGTCACAGTCGCCGCTCGACGCCGTGCAGGCATCCATCGCGCGCGCCGCGTCGTCTCTGCGCACACCGTCACAGCCGCACGACGCGCCGCGCGTCGAAGAAGAGCCGGGCACGATGCTCTTCGCGGCGCCGCCCGCCGACGCGGAGCAGGGCACGCAGCTCTTCACCACGCCGCCGCCAGAAGAACCCGGCACGCTCATCCTCGCACCGCCCACGCAGAGCAACGCGCCACCCGCGCAGAGCGACGCCGCGCCCGCGCGCGATGAAGCGACGCCGAACTCTCATGCGACCGTCGTCCCGCGCTCGGCGCGCGCCACGCAGTTCGTCGAAGAGGCCGACGGCACCATGCTCTTCGACGCACAACCGCCGACGGCGCGCGACGCACAGGCACGCGGGCAGCAGGGCGCCGTGACGCGCGGCGCGTGGTCGCCCGCCTCGGCGCAGACCGCCGCCGGCGATGCGTCGCTCACACGCGTCGGCTCGATCATGGGCACGCCCACCTACATGTCGCCCGAACAGTGTCGCGGCCAGCGGCTCGACGCGCGCGCCGACATCTACAGCTTGGGCGTCATCGCCTACCAGATGCTCGCGGGCGAGCCGCCGTTCGTCGGCGACATGGTCTCGGTCATGCGCCAGCACATGGACGATGCACCGCGACCCTTGCGCGAGCGCGAAAAGAAAGTGCCGAAGCGCGTGGCGCGCGTCGTGATGGCGGCGCTGGCGAAGAACCCTGCGGAGCGACCGGCGAAGGCGGCGTCGTTCGCCAACGCCCTGAGCGCGAACGTCGGCGGCATCGGCGAACTGCTGCGGCGCGGCTTCGCGCTCTACAGCGAGCACTTCCCCGTCTTCCTGCGCCTCTCGCTGATCGCCCACCTGCCCTTCATCGCCATCACGCTGCTGCTCTTCATCATCGACGCCTTCGATCTCGAACACAGGCTCCCGCGCACGCCCATCGGTTCCCTGCCGATCCCGCTCCTGTACTTCGCCATCGTGTTCCCGCTCGGCTTGCTCCAGTTCGCGGCGAACTTTCTCGGCACGTCCGTCATCTCCGGCGTGACGACGATCATCGTCACGCAGTTGCAGCTCGCGCCGCTCCGCCCCGTCTCCCTGCGCGCCGCGCTCAAGGTGTTGCGCCGCCGCTGGCGACCGTTTCTCAACACGAGCATCCGCGTCACCATCAGGATCTTCATCGGCTTCTGCCTCCTCTTCATCCCCGGCTTCGTGATGACGGTCAAGTACGCCTTCTACGCGCCGGTCGTGCTGCTCGAAGGCTTGCAGAGGAAAGCCGCGCTCAAACGCTCGAACGAGCTGTCGCGCCGCTCGCGCTGGATGGTCATCGCGCTCTATCTGATCAACTTTCTGCTGCCGATGGCAATCGGCGGGCTCATCGGCGGGCTCTCTGTCAAAGCCGGGCACTCAGGCGCGCACCTCACGACGAAGGCTGCCCCGCGCCTACTGCCGTTCCTCAACATCGTCATCGTGCCGCTCATCTCGATCACCTCCGCGCTGCTTTACCTGAAACTGCGGCAGATGGGCGGCGAGACTTTGCGCGAGACGTTAGAGCAGTTCGACGACCCGGAAGCGCCGCGCGCGCGCTGGCAGCAGCGGATGCGCGAGCGGCTCTCCGGCTACACGCCGCAGTCGCGCTCGCGCCTCAGTCAGCCATCCGAGCCGTCCAAGCTCTCCTGAGTCGGGACGCGCGCACGCGCGCACGCTTCCGCCTTCGTCCGCTTGCGTCTTTTTTTAACCCGTCGCGCCGCCCTTTCGTATAACCTTGAGATGAAGACGACCACTCGGACGCGGCGCACGCTCCCGGCGCACGGCTACGCGGGACTCTCGATCATGCTGCTCGCAGAGATTCTGCTCTGCGCGGGCGATGCGTTCATCTCTCACTGGTTCACGCCCGTCGTCTGGACGGGCTACCTGCTCTTCGTGGACGCGCTCGTCTTCCGCCGCGAGGGTCGCTCACTGATTGCGACGAACCGGATCGAGCTGCTCGTCGTCTGCGTCGTCTCGATCGCTTGCTGGTGGCTCTTCGAGTTCTACAACTCGCCGCGCTTCTGGCGCAGCGACGCGGAGTTGTGGTGGCACTACCACGATCTGGTGCCGAACCCTTACCTGCGCCGCGTCGGCTACGACTGGGCTTTCGCCACGATCTTCCCCGCCCTCTTCGAGACGGCGGAGCTGTGCGCCTCGCTCCTTCGCGCGCGCCGACGACGCGAAGAGCCGCGCCCGCGCGACACGCGAGCGCGCCGCCCGCCGCGGCCGCTCCTGTATGCTCTCATCGCGACGGGGGCCGCGTGCGCGCTCGTGCCGCTCTTCGTCCTGAACGTGTGGCTCGTGCCGCTCGTGTGGCTGGGGCTCGCACTATTTTTCGATCCGCTGAACGCCTTGCGCGGCTGGCAGTCGGTCACCGCCGATCTCTTCCGCGGGCGCTGGCTGAGGCTCGCGTCGCTCGCCTTGAGCGGCATCGCGTGCGGCGTGCTGTGGGAGTTCTGGAACTACTGGGCGGCCTCGCGCTGGACTTACACGGTGCCTTATCAGCTCTTTGGCTTGAAAGTTTTCGAGATGCCGATCTTGGGCTACCTCGGCTACCCGCCGTTCGCCGTCGAGTGCTGGGCGATGTACGTCTTCCTGCGCTCGCTCCTCGGCACCCGACCCGTCGGCGCGCCGGCGCGCGAGAGCGAGATCATCATTGACCTACAATGAAAGAGAGGGATGAGGGATGAAGGATGAAAGCGTGGCGACTCAACTTGGGTGATCCTCTTTCATCCTTCATCCTTCATCCCTCATCCCTTTCCTTACCGAGGTGTCTATGAAGCTCATCATGTTTGCGTCGGCCTGCCTGTGCCTGCTCATGTCGGTCAGCGCGTGGGGGCGCGCGCAGGGAGACTTGCAGGAGTCGAAGGGCGCGTTCGTCACGTCGATTGGCGGGCGCGAGGTGGCGCGCGAGTCTTACACGTTCGCGCCGGAGCCGGACGGGACTCTGCGCGCCGAGGCGGAGGTCTCGAACGCGGGCGGCGCGAAGCAGAAGCTCGTCACCGTCGCGACGCGGGCGCATCCGCAGAGCTTCACGGCGGAGGCGGGCGGCGCGCAAATTTACAGCGCGACGTTGGCGGACAGCGTGGTCAAGGTTCACGCGCTGACGCAGCCCGACACGGAGTTGCAGACGCGCGCTTCGGTCGTGCTCGAAAATCTCGTCTGGCACCAGTTCCACTTCCTCTTCGCGCAGTACGACGCGGCGCGCGGCGGCGTGCAGACTTTCACTTTCTTCGTGCCGAGCGCGGGGAAGGATTTCGAGATCACGGTCGAGCGCGTTGACTCGCCCGCCTACACGGTGAAGGGTCAAAGGCTACAGACCGAACACTTCCGCATGGTCGCCAACAAGTCGCTCAACTTAGAGGCGTGGGTCGGCGCGGGGCGCGTGCCGCTCCTCTTTAACGTGGCGGCGCAGCAGGTGAGGGGCGTGCGCGTCGGGATGGAAGAGTTGGAGAAGGCGGCGCTCGCACCCTCGCAGAAGGCTGCGGAGTACCAGCCGCCCGCCTACGCCGCGCCTTCGTCGTTCACGGAAAAGGATGTGACGGTCGGCGCGGGGACCGAGTGGGCGCTGCCCGGAACGCTGACGATGCCCGTGGGGAAGGGAACGTTTCCGGCGGTCGTCCTCGTCCACGGATCGGGGCCGAACGACCGCGACGAGACGCTGCTCGCGAACAAGCCTTTCCGCGATCTCGCGTGGGGACTGGCGTCGCAGGGCATCGCCGTCGTGCGCTACGACAAGCGCACGCGCGTGTACGGCGCGAAGGTCGCCGCGCTCGGAAACTTCACGGTCAAGGAAGAGTCGGTTGACGACGCGGTCGCGGCGGCTCAGCTTTTGCGCCAGACGCCGGGCGTTGACCCGGCACGCGTCTTCGTCCTCGGCCACAGCCTCGGCGCGGGACTCGCCCCGCGCATCGCCGCCGCCGATCCGCTCTTGCGCGGCGTCGTCGTCTTGGCGGGTCCGACCACGCCGCTCGAAGACACCATCGTGCGACAGTACGAGTATCTGCTCTCGCTCGACGGGACTCTCACGGACGACGAGCGCAAGTTCATTGAGGACGCCCGGCGGCAGACGGCGCGCATCAGGCAGTTGACGAAAGCCGATCTCGGATCGAGTGAGCTGCTGCACGGCGCGCCCGCCGCCTACTGGCTCGACCTGCGCGCCTACGACGCGCGCGCCACGGCGCTCAAGCTCAAGCAGCCGATGCTCGTCTTGCAGGGCGAGCGCGACTACAACGTGACGATGACGGACTTCGCCGGGTGGCAACGTCTCGCCGCGCGCAGGAAGAACGTCGAGACCAAGTCGTACCCGAAGCTCGACCACCTCTTCCTTGAAGGCGAGGGGCCTTCGAGCGACGCGCAGTACGCCGCGCCGCGCAACATCCCACGCTACGTCATAGACGACATCGCCGCCTTCATCAAACGCCACTGATCGCGGCGCGCGTCCGATGCCGCGGCGCGCGGCGTCGCGGGAGAAGATTTTCCACGACGCCGCGCGCCCGTTTGTGATATAGACTGCCCGCCTGTTTCGTTAGCGGCGCGCACGCGCTCGCCCCGCGCTCTCTCAACCCCCGGCGCAAGCTCCACGCGCCGCCTCTCACGAAAGGAGCCCGTCATGTTCGGATCGACAGTCCTCGATGTCGCCATCGGGATGGTCTTCGTTTACCTGCTGATGAGCCTGCTCTGCTCCGCGGTCAACGAGTACATCGAAGCCCACCTTAACTATCGCTCGAAGAATTTGTGGAAGGGCATCCAACTGCTTCTCAACGGCGTGATCGCAGAGGGCCAGAAGCAGCCCAACCTGACGGCGACGCTGCCCGCGAAGGTCACATCGCCGCCGGCAGCCGCGCCGGCAGCCGCGCCGCCCGCCGCCACGGGCAATCTCGATCTCGCCTCCATGCTCTATCAGCACGGGCTCGTCCGCGCCCTCTACCAGCACGAGGAGAAGCTCCCGTCCTACATCCCCTCGCGCACCTTCGCGCTCGCGCTCTGGAATCTGGCGAGCGAGGCGACCGGCACCGACAACCGAGACCTCAACCAGATCAAGGACGTCATCCACCACTACATCCCGAACCGCCAACTGAGTCAGGCGCTCGTCACGATGATTGACGAAGCCAAGGGCGACTTCGACCGCGCGGTGAAGAACGTCGAAGACTGGTACGACGGCGCGATGGATCGCGTCTCCGGCTGGTACAAGCGGCGCGTGCAGTGGATACTGCTCGGCATCGGCTTCGCCGCGGCGATTCTCATCAACGCCGACAGCGTCAACATCGCCAAGACGCTCATCCAGGACAAGGCGCTGCGCGACACCATCGTCGCGCAGGCGGCGAAGGAGCAGCCGCCCGCCCCCGGCACCGGCGGCCAGCAGGAAGTTAAAGATGCCTACGCAAGAATCAGCGGGCTCGGGCTGCCGCTCGGCTGGGTGCGGAACACGCCCGCCACCGCCAACGATCTACGGCGCGTGCCGAACACCCCCGGCGATGTCATCCTTAAAATTTTCGGCTTGTTCCTGACCGGGCTTGCCATCTCGCAGGGCGCGCCCTTCTGGTTCGACGTACTCAACAAGTTCATGGTCATCCGCTCGACCGTCAAGCCGAAGGAGAAGAGCCCCGACGAACCGTCGAAGGACTAGACCGCGCGCCGCGCAAACAGGCGCGGGCGGGCGACCGCCACGGCCAAGACCGCGCACAACCCGCGCGCGTGAGAAGCGCGAAGCCGCCGCGAGAGACGAAAACTCGCGCCGGCTTTCGCGCTTTTGGCATCCCTTCGCCACGCCCCACGCTGCGTCCGCCCCCCCCCCGGCATTTGAGAGTTTGGCGCGGAGCGGCTAAACTTCCCGTTTCGCCCGAGACGCCGAATTTCACGCTGAGAAAGATGAGTACCAATCACTTGAACGAGTTCGAGAAATTCTTAAACCGCCAGGACGCCGCCGCGTGGTCTGCCGCGCTCGATGCGCTCGCGCCCGCCATCCACGAAGTTGACCGCAACGCGACGCGCATCTGGTTCGCCTTCTTCCCGCTGCCGCTCGTGCGCGCGCTCGAAACGGCGGACGACCCCGCCGCGCTCGCGCAGAAACTTCTGCTCCAAGGCAAGTACCGCCTGGAAGATCAGATCGACACGTCGCACCGCTTCCTCTACGGCCACCGCTTCTGGCGCGAGGCGAAAGACGCCGCGCTCGCACGCGCCGCGTCGTTCGCGGGCGGCGACGCACAACTCGCCGATGAAATCCGCGCCGCCGCGCGCGCCGCGTCGCAAGCAGCCAAGACGGATGAGTCTCTCGTCCTCGGCATCGCGGCAGTTGCCCTGATGACGCTCGCGCAGGTCGGCCTCGACAAGTTCAAGGCGTCGCCGGGCACGATCACGCTCGACGCGAAGTCGGCGCGCAAGAGCCCGGCGGACGTGCTGCGTGAGCGCGCGCGCGACGACAGTCAGGGACTCTTCGGCTTCCTGCGCACGACCGACAAGCGCTGGACGGTGACGTGGGATGAGAACAACCCGGCGGCGCGCTTCAAGATGGTTAACTCGCAGGAGATCGCCTCGGCGGCGGCGAACGACAAGCGCGACTACTCGCAGGTCGATCCGCGCTGCACGGTGGACGAGGGGCCGATCCCCGTCCAGTGCCGCTCCGCCTCATGCGGCACGTGCTGGGTCGGCGTGCTCGGCGGCGCGGAAAAGCTCTCGCCGGTCGAAGAGCGCGAGCGCAAGGTGATGCGGCTGCTCGGCTACATCGACACGGACGACGAGCGTCCGCTCATCCGTCTGTCGTGTCAGGCGCGCGGCACGGGCGCCGTCTCGGTCGTCGTCCCGCCGTGGAACGGTGTCTTCGGCAAACTGCTGCGCGCGCAAGAACCGTCGGGCGACGCCGAGCCGCAAGCCGAGGCGACAGCGAAGTGAGCATGAACCCAAACGGCTCGCCACAGCCCGCGCAACAACCGCCGCCGCTCGCGCGTGACCGCGAGGGGCGCATCGAGCCCGCGTCGCTCGCCGACATCATCCAGTGGTTTCTGGATCGCGACACGCGCGTCAACATGGTGCGCCACCCGCGCGTCGCGGAGGTCTTCCGCTGGAAGCAGGAGGCGGCGCGCGCGGCGGGCGAGGACGTGTTCGAGTTCGACACGGCGGAGGATCGTTTCGCCGTCGGCGTCATGCAGGCGCTGATGCAGAACCCTTCGGAGCCGGAACTGCACGGCTGGATCGGTCAGCTCTTAAACGCGCTCGAAGACGCCTCGAAGACGAACGAGGAGGTGGCGCAGGCTTACCGTCTCGACACGACGGGCACAACGTCGCGCCTCGCCGAGAGCGAGAAGATTCCCACGGCGCGCGGTCGCGAGGTCTATCTCACCTGCTGCTGGCTCGAAACGCTCTGCACCGCGGAGGTGCGCGTCCTCGGCTGGCTCTACCAGGAACTCTACGGCAAGCCCTTCGCGCCCTGACGCACGCGCCGACGCGACGCGATCTTTCGTCGCTTTCCCCCCCGGCTCACGGTCGCACGACGCCGCGCGAAAACCGTTTTGGTTTTCCGCGCGTCTTCTGTAATACTTCACTCTCCCGTTATATCAATCAAACCGATCGGAGATTGGTCAGAACCAGTCATGAGCAAGACGCGCCCTAAAAAATCGAAAGGCACGCCCGCGCCTGCGCCGCGATTGCGGACGGGGGTCGAAGGTCTGGACGAAATTCTCGAAGGCGGGCTGCCGCCGAACCGCGTCTATCTCGTCGAGGGCGAGCCCGGCTCCGGCAAGACGACCGTCGCGCTGCAATTCCTGCTCGAAGGCGTGAGGCTCGGCGAAGCCGGTCTCTACGTCACGCTCTCGGAGACGAAGGAGGAACTGCGCGCCGTCGCCGAGTCGCACGGCTGGTCGCTCGAAGGCTTCGACATCTACGAACTCCTGCCGTCCGAAGAGAGCCTCCAGCCCGACTCGCAGTACACCATCTTCCACCCGTCCGAGATCGAGCTGGGCGAGACGACGAGCGCCGTGCTCAAAGAGGTCGAGCGCATCAAGCCGAAGCGCGTCGTCTTCGACTCGCTCTCGGAGATGCGACTTTTGGCGCACGACGCTTTGCGCTACCGCCGCCAGATTCTCGCGCTCAAGCAGTACATGTCCGGGCGGCAGACAACGGTGCTGCTGCTCGACGACAAGACCTCCGCCATGCACGACCTGCAAGTGCTCTCCATCGTCCACGGCGCGATCCAGCTCGAACACCTGGCGGTCGAGTACGGGGCGGAGCGCCGCCGCCTGCGCGTCGTCAAGCTGCGCGGATCGCATTTCCGCGGCGGCTACCACGACTTCAACATCGAGCGCGGCGGTGTGAGGGTCTTCCCGCGCCTCGTCGCCTCGGGCAAGCACCAGGAGTACCGCCGCGAAGCCGTCTCGAGCAACGTCGCGGAGCTGGACACTCTGCTCGGCGGCGGGCTCGACCGCGGCACGAGCACTTTGATGATCGGCCCGGCGGGCGGCGGCAAGTCGTCGCTCGCCACGCAGTTCGCCGCCGCCGCCGCCGCGCGCGGGGAGCGCGCCGCCGCCTTCATCTTCGACGAGACGCGCGAGACCTACGTCACCAGAGCCAGGGGGATCGGCACGGACATCCAGGGCTACATCGACGAAGGTCTCATCAACTTGCAGCAGGTCGATCCGGCGGAACTCGCTCCGGGCGAGTTCGCCGACACGGTCATCCGCGCGGTCGATCACGACGGCGCGCGCGTCGTCATCATCGACAGTTTGAACGGCTACCTGAACGCGATGCCGGAGGAGCGCTTCCTCACGATCCAGATGCACGAGCTGCTGACCTACCTCAACCAGCAGGGCGTCGTCACGATCCTCATCATGGCGCAACACGGCTTTCTCGGCGCGACGATGGCGACGCCCGTGGACGTAAGCTATCTGGCGGACACGGTCTTGATGCTGCGCTACTTCGAGGCGAGCGGCGCGGTGCGGCGCGCGATCTCGGTCGTCAAGAAGCGTAGCGGCACGCACGAGAACACGATCCGCGAGTTCCGCATCTCGTCGGAGGGCATTCGCGTCGGCGAGCCGCTCGTGAAGTTTCAGGGCGTGCTCACGGGCGTCCCCACTTTCGCCGGGGCGCAGGACGCGCTGATCGAGAACTCCGATGGCGAAGCGTGAAGACGGCGATGACCGCGAAGAGCGGATTCTGATCCTCGCGCCGACGGGGCGGGACGCCGCGCTGACGGCGCGCTTCATCGGCGGCGCGGGTCTCGCCACGCACGTGTGCGCGGGCGTCGAAGAGCTGTGCTCGGAGATTCTCTCGGGCGCGGGTCTCGCCTTCGTCACCGGCGAGGCGCTGACGCCGCACGCGATGCGCTGTCTCGTCGCGGCGCTCGCCGAACAACCCGCGTGGTCTGACTTCCCGCTCGTCGTCCTGACGAGCGGCGGCGGCGAGATACCGGCGAACGCCGAAGTGCTCGCGGCACTCGGCGAGGCGGGCAACGTCACGCTCGTCGAGCGCCCCGTTCGCGTCGCGACGCTCGTCAGCACGCTCAAGTCGGCGCTGCGTGCGCGCCGCCGGCAGTACGACGTGCGCGAGCACATCGCGGCGGCGGAAGCCGCCAGCCGGCTCAAGGACGAGTTCCTCGCCACGGTCTCGCACGAGCTGAGGACGCCTTTGACCGCCGTGCTCGGCTGGGTCCACCTGCTGCGCACGGGACAGCTCGACGACCAGCACGCGGAGCGCGCCGTCGAGACCATCGAGCGCAACGCCCGCTCGCAGGTGCAGCTCATCGACGATCTGCTCGACGTCTCGCGCATCATCACGGGCAAGCTCCGGCTCGACGTGCGCCTGCTCGATCCGGCTTCGCCCGTCGAGTCGGCGGTCGAAGCCGTGCTCCCGGCGGCGGACTCGAAGAATATCCGCATCCAGAAAGTTCTCGACGCGGGCGGCGGCTCGATCTCCGGCGACGCTTCGCGCCTGCAACAGATCGTCTGGAACCTGCTCGCGAACGCCATCAAGTTCACGCCGGCGGGCGGTCGCGTCGTGGTGCGGCTCACGCGCGCCGAGTCGCACGTCGAAATCTCTGTGACGGACGACGGCGAGGGCATCAGCCGGGAGTTTTTGCCCTACGTCTTCGACCGCTTCCGGCAGGCGGACGGCACCACGACACGCCGCTTCGGCGGCCTCGGACTGGGCTTAGCCATCGTCCGTCACCTGGTCGAGCTGCACGGCGGCACGGTCGAAGTCGAGAGCGGTGGGAAGGGCAGCGGATCGACGTTCATGGTGCGGCTCCCGCTGATGCCCGTCTATCAACGCGAGGCGGGCGCGGGGCGCGAGCGCGCGGCGGCGGTGGCGGTGGTCGGCGAGGCAGCATCACCGGTCGTCGAGTGTCCCGAAAATTTAGACGGCTTGAAAGTCCTCGTCGTGGACGACGAGGCGGACACGCTCGAAATCATCCGCGTCTCGCTCGGACAGTGCGGCGCGGAGGTGACGACGGCGAGATCGTCCGCCGAGGCGCTCGATCTTCTGGGGCGCGACTCGCCCGACATCATCGTCTCCGACATCGGGATGCCCGCGGAAGACGGCTACGAGTTCATCCGCAAGGTGCGGCTGCTGCCGCCGGAGCGCGGCGGCAGAGTCCCTGCGATCGCACTGACGGCTTACGCCCGCGCCGAGGATCGCCTGCGCGTGCTGCGCTCGGGCTACCAGATGCACGTCGCGAAGCCCGTGGAGCTGACGGAGCGGGTGGCGATTGTGGCGAATGTGGCGGGACGGGTGTAGAGTTATCGTTTTGATTAGAACCCGCCCCAAACGGGCGCATTCATCGAGGTGACTTTATATGCCAGAGCCGCAGAACTACACCAACACTTCGCAGACGGTCGTCGTTGACGCCGACACCTTCGACTTCGAAACGGTCGAGCACGAGAACGGTCGCGCGACGGTCGTGCGCTTCAAGGTCAACAACCCGAACGTGCAGGCGGGCGACGTACTGCTCGTCCTCGCGGGCACGGAGATACACTTCCACGGCATGATCGGCGTCGTCAGCGAAGACGGCACGGCGGTCGCCACCGACCGGCGCGGCTCGCTGCTCCCGGCGACGGTGCAATGAAGAGCAAGGATGAAGGATGAGGGATGAAGGATGAGGGATGAAGGATGAAAGCGTGACGACTCAAGTCGAGTGATCTCTCTTTCATCCCTCATCCTTCATCCTTTCACTCAGATCATCCACACGCCTCTCGTCTCGTAATCTTCTAGGTGCCCCGTCGGATTTGCCTGCCGGAAATCCTTGTAGCGCGCGAAGAGTCTTTCGTAACGACGGTCGGAAGATTTGATCTCGCGGTGTGGAATCTCTTGTAAGTAACGCTCAACCTTCCAGACGTTTCGCGGCGAGAAGCGCCAGTCGTAGCTGCCCAGCTCGTACAGGTCGCCGAGACCATAGCCGGTGATGCGCCCCGTCGAGTCCACGTAAGTGTCGAAGTAGCTCCACGCGAGTTGGCGTAGCGTGCGAAAGATGGGTTTGCGACCGTGCAGGCCGAGATCGCGCGAGCGCGCGACTGCGCCCCACAAGCCCCGACGTTGGAAGACGAAGAGGACGTGATCGAGCTTGTCCTGCGACTCAAGGCTCATTAAGAGCGGGGGATACCCGTGCTGCTCTAAGATGACGGCGGCGGCGAGCGCGGCTTCCAGACAGTGTGCCTCGCCGCGTCGCACGACTTCGCGGAACGAGCGCAAGGTCCCGCCGCACTTCTCGCGGTTGTAGCGCAGGGCGGACAGGTAACGCTGCACCGACGCGGGCGTGCGGTGCGCCGCGATGAGCCGCCGCTCGCGCGCCGTGAACGCGCCCGTCTCTGGCTTCATATCCAACATTCGTCCGCCAAACTTCTAACAAACCGACAGCGGCAAGGGCAAGGAGCAGACAAAGGATGAAGGATGAAGGATGAGGGATGAAAGAAGGTTCACTCAACTTGAGCCACCACGCTTTCATCCTTCATCCTTCATCCTTCATCCTTCTTCTTCTTCCCCTTCCCGGAGACTTGATTCGCGGTCGCGGATGATGTATGAATTTGGCTTATCCGAGCATAAGTTTTGTTGACCAACGAAATGCGCCGCGCGCGCACGTTCACAGCCTTCAGCAACGAACTGGACGAGGTTTAAGCTACGCAGTCGGGCGAGCCCGCGGGGAGTTTTTTGTGAGTAGAAAACCAGAGGCGCAGCCGATGTTGTCACCCGCCGCGCACGAGACGGAGGCGGCGGCGGAGCGGCTCAACACGCAGATCGCGGACGCGCGGGCGGCGGTCGCCAACCAGACGAGCGACGACAGCGAACTCGAAGCCTGCGCCGACCGCATCGAGCGCGCCGCGCGCGATCTCTCGGTCGCCCTGCGCGAACTCGCCTCGCGCCGCCGCGCGATGCGCGACGAGCGGTAAAAGCAGTCCGTTGTCCCTGGTCAGTCGTCCGTCGCACGTGATGAATGCGAGGGCGGCAACTGATGAAGCGAACAACTGACTACTGACTACGGACAATTTTTTAAGGAGACCGACGTATGGCGGCATCAGTCTTGTCGAAAGAGAGTGCGGGGCAGGAGCACGGGCGACGCAAGAGCGACGTGGGGCTCGACGTTTACGGCATCACGCAGGCGTCGAACGTCTATTGGAACCTGACCGCGCCCGAACTCTACGAGGAGGCGCTCCGGCGCGGCGAGGGCACGCTCTCGGCGCACGGCGCGCTCGTCGTGGACACGGGCGAGCACACCGGAAGAGCCGCTAAGGACAAGGCCATCGTCCGCGACGCGGAGAGCGAGGACAAAGTTTTCTGGGGCGAGGTTAACAAGGAGTTCTCGACGGAGAAGTTCAACGCCATCAAGGAACGAATGATGGCTTACACCGCCGGGCGCGACCTCTTCGTGCAGGACACTTTCGGCGGCGCAGACCCGCGCTACCGTCTGCCCGTCCGCGTCATCAACGAACTCGCGTGGCACTCGCTCTTCGCGCGCACGATGCTCATCTCGCCCGAAGAGTCTGCCCGCGAGAACCACACGCCGGAATTCACGATCATCAACATTCCGAGTTTCACCGCCGATCCTGAAAGAGACGGCACGCGCTCGCCCACGTTCATCCTCGTGGACTTCAGCCAGAAGCTCGTCCTGATCGGCGGCACGTCTTATGCGGGCGAGACGAAGAAGAGCGTCTTCGGGCTTCTGAACTATTTGCTCCCGCAGCGCGGCGTGCTCTCGATGCACTGCTCGGCGAACGTGGGTGAGGCGGGCGACGTGGCGATCTTCTTCGGACTCTCTGGCACGGGCAAGACGACTTTGAGCGCCGACCCCGAACGCAGACTGATCGGCGACGACGAGCACGGCTGGTCGGACGACGGCGTCTTCAACTTCGAGGGCGGCTGCTACGCCAAAGTGATCAAGCTCTCGGCTGAAGCCGAGCCCGACATCTACCGCACGACGCGCATGTTCGGCACCGTGTTAGAGAACGTTGTCTTCGATCCCACGACGCGCGAGCTAGACCTCGACGACGGCTCGAAGACCGAGAACACGCGCGCCGCCTACCCCCTGACGTCGATCCCGAACATCGTGCCGGAAGGCTACGCGGGCAACCCTTCAAACATCATCATGCTCACTGCAGACGCCTTCGGCGTGCTGCCGCCCGTCGCGCGCCTCACGCCCGAACAGGCGATGTACCACTTCCTCTCCGGCTACACGGCGAAAGTCGCGGGCACGGAGCGCGGCGTGACCGAGCCGACCGCGACGTTCTCGACCTGCTTCGGCGCGCCCTTCATGGTCTTGCACCCCGGCGTCTATGCGGGACTCTTAGGCAAGAAGATCGAGCAGCACAAGGCGGACTGCTGGCTCGTCAACACGGGCTGGTCGGGCGGCGCCTACGGCGAAGGCAAGCGCATGTCGATCAAGCACACGCGCGCCATGATCCGCGCCATCCTCGACGGCTCGCTCGCGCAAGTCGAGACGCGCCCCGACCCGGTCTTCGGCGTCGGCGTCCCCGTCTCCTGCCCCGACGTGCCTACGGAAGTCTTGCAGCCGCGCAACACCTGGAAGGACAAAGACGCCTACGACAAAAAGGCGCAACACCTCGCCAACCTCTTCAACGAGAACTTCAAAAAGTATGAGGCGGGCGTCGCGCCGGAAGTCCGCGCCGCCGCGCCGAAGACTGAATAACGCAGAAAGACGATTCTTAAACTAAGAGGGAGGCGCGTGCCTCCCTCTTTTCGTCTCTGCTTGCTAACGATGAAGGTTCAATCATCTATCAGGAGATACATCGTGAGAATGCGCAGTCTGCCATCAGCTCTCACCATTTCAACGTGCAGCGCGCCCGCGTTGGCGCCGATAAGGCGCGTGCCTTCCGGGTAGCCGTAGAACTCTTTTTTGAGGACGTCCGCATTCTTAGAGATCGTGATCTTTTCCGGATCGAAACTCACTTCTTCATCGCTCTCTTCCGATTCCTCACCCTCCGCCTTTTTCTCGAATGTGACAGGATGAATTGCGAG
>JBJMGS010000384.1:0-7000 GCA_045807785.1 Pyrinomonadaceae bacterium | reverse complement strand
TTGACCTACCCCAACAAGTTCGATCAGGTCTTGTTCGGCACGGTCGGACAGGCTTACGACATGGGCGCGACCGCCGTCGGCGCGACGATCTACTTCGGCTCGGATGAATCCACGCGCCAGATCACGGAGATCAGCGAGGCGTTCGCCTACGCGCACGAGTTGGGGATGGCGACGATCCTCTGGTGCTACCTGCGCAACCCGAAGTTCAAGACCTCGGAAGGCGACATGCACACGGCGGCTGATCTGACGGGGCAGGCGAACCATCTCGGCGTCACGATCCAGGCCGACATCATCAAGCAGAAGCTGCCCGAGCGGAACGGCGGCTACAACGCGCTCAACCTTGCGGGCAGCCCCGCCTACGGCAAGACGAGCAAGAAGATTTACGAAGAGCTGACGACCGACAACCCGATTGATCTCGTCCGCTATCAGGTCGCCAACTGCTACATGGGTCGCTGCGGGCTGATCAACTCCGGTGGCGAGTCGAAGGGGCAGAGCGACATGGCTGAGGCCGTGCGCACGGCGGTCGTCAACAAGCGTGGCGGCGGCATGGGGCTCATCTCCGGGCGCAAGGCTTTCCAGCGCCCGATGGACGAAGGCGTCGCACTCCTCAACGCCATTCAGGACGTTTACCTCTCGCCGGAGATCACGGTCGCGTAAACTTCGCGGCGGCGGCAAAATTCAGCCCACGAGCGAAACGGCGGGCTCGCGCGAGTACCGGCTTGCGCGAGCCCGCCGTTTTAGTCTCTCGGACACAGAGCGGCGGCGGGTCGGATTTAATGACAATGAGACCCGCCTTGTGCTACAAAGTTTCGCCAGAACATTCGCAACGCGAAAGTGACCTTTGCCGCTTCAACCGCGCGCCACCTTTACCCGGTCGCGCCGCGTCTAAGAGCCTTCTCTGCCAGAGAGAAGCGCCGGGGCATAAACAAGACTTTGAGCGCCCGATCCGAACGAGACACCTCCGACGCCGAACTCCTGCGCGCCGTCGCGCGCGGGGACGAGGGGGCGCTCGCGTCCGTTTATGATCGCTACGCATCCATCCTTTTAGGACTGCTGCTGCGTATATTGCGCAGCCGCCCCGAAGCGGAGGACGTGTTGCAGGAGGTTTTCCTGCAAGTCTGGCGGCGGGCGAAGGATTTCGACGAGGCGCGCGGTCGCGCCTTCACCTGGCTCGTCACGCTCGCCCGCAGCCGCGCCATCGACCGCCTCCGCGCGCTCGATTCGCGCGACCGCACGGCGACCGCCGCCGCCGCAGAGCCTGCGGAGCAGTTCGGCGACGCGAGCGCCGACGCGCTCCGTGCGGAGCAGGGCGAGATCGTGCGGGGCGCGCTTGCGCAGTTGTCGGAAGAGCAGCGGGCGACGCTGCTTCTCGCCTACGAAGAAGGATTGACGCAGACAGAGATCGCCGCGCGGCTCGGGCAGCCGCTCGGCACCGTCAAGACGCGCACCCGCGCCGGGCTGATGAAGCTGCGCGAGCTTCTGCGCGACAGATTCGAGGGGACGGGCGCGCTCTTCTAAACGGAAGCACGCCACGCGAACGAACGAAGGGTCGGACTGTTTAAGGGAAGGGGCAGTTCGTTAGCTTGAAGGGACACGAGGAATACGCAGAGCTGCTGGCGCTCGGGGCGCTCGACGCCGCCGACGGGGCGGAGCGCCGCGCGCTCGACGCGCACCTCGCCGCGTGCGCCGAGTGCCGCTCAGAGTTGCGCTCGCTCTCCGACACCGCCGCCGCGCTCGCCCTCGCCGTCACGCCCGTCGCGCCCGCGCCCGAGTTGCGAGCGCGCATCCTTGCCGCACTCAAACAGACGCCGCAGGACGGCGCACAACGCAGCGTCAGGGCGTCCGGCGCGAAGGCGTCCGGCGCGAACGTCATCTCGCTCGACGCGGCGCGCCGCGCGCCGCGCCGCCTATTCTTCATCAGCCGGCCAGCGTTCGCCTTCGCCGCCGTCGCCGCCTCGCTGCTGGTCGTCGCGCTCATCGCCGCCACCGTCGCGCTCTGGCAGCGCAACGAGACGATGAAGTCGCAGCTCGCGGGCCTCTCGGAGACCCTCAGCCAGATGCGCGACGAGCTGGGGCAGACGCGCGGCGAACTGGCGAAGGCACAGGAGCAGGGCGAGATACTGACTGCCCCCGCCATGCGCACCGACGAACTCGCCGCGACGAAGGTGGCGGGCGTCGCCGTCGCGCGCATCACCTACGACATGAACACGGGCCGCGCCGTCTTCGTCGCGGCGAACCTGCCCGCGCCGCCCGCGGGCAAGGAGTATCAGCTCTGGTTCATCGCCGGCGGCAAGCCCCTGCCCGGCTCAGCCTTCACGACCGACGCGCAGGGACGCGTAGAGGTGCGCACCACCGTCCCGCCTGAAGGCCGTCACGCGCAAATCTTCGCCGTCACGCTCGAACCCGCGGGCGGGCTGCCCGCCCCTTCCGGCGAGATATACCTCAAGAGCAAAGCCTGAGGATGAAGGATGAAGGATGAAAGAGAGAGCACTCGACCTGAGTGACCACGCTTTCATCCCTCATCCCTCATCCTTTCTCCTCCTCTCCCCCGCCGAAAATTTGCTACACTGTCGTCCAAGTCAAAACCAGAACATTTGCGGGTGGGTGTCAAAGGGGGCAGCAGCGTGGCGAGTAAGGACGACGACAAGAAAGTTACCAACAAAATCTCCGATCAGACGGGGCAGTTCGACGCGCGCTTCCTCCTCTGGCGCAAGTTCTGCGCCGAGAACAACGTGCCCGTGGACACCCTCCCCAGCCAACTCACCGGCAAAGCCAAAGAGAACTGGGAAAACCTCAAGGCGGAAGAACTGAAGAACCGTAAGCCGTAAACCGTGACAAGTGACAAGCGAAGCCAAACTTCTTACTCGTCACTTGTCACTTGTCACGGTTTACGGCTTTAACATCGACGCCGACGCGGACGCTCTTGTTCGCCAGCGAGTCCGACAGCTCGTCGTCAGAGCCGCCCGGCAAGTCCGTCCTCCCGTTTGATCCCCGCGAACAGGCAGTCGCCGACGAAGACGATCTCTTCGACGATCATGACCGTCTCCCCTGCGGAGGCAATGTTTGATCGCGTGCTCGCATCTAAAAGTATAATCGCACGATTACGAAGCCATCATTCACGCGAACTTTTAAGACAAGGGTTGTAAGGGTTATGCCCCTCGGCAAGAAATCGCAATCGCTCGCCAACGTCCTTGACGACCTGACCGCCGAGGGCGCGCCGGAGCTAACCGAGCATTTAGCGAGCGGCGCGCTACGCTGCTACGCCTGCGGCCACCGCTGCCTCATCAACGAGGGCAAGCGCGGCATCTGCAAGGTGCGCTTCAACGAATGTGGTCAGTTGCTCGTCCCCGCGAACTACGTCGCCGCCCTCGCCTGCGACCCGACCGAGAAGAAGCCCTTCTTCCACGCCCTGCCCGGCTCTGACACTCTAACCTTCGGGATGCTCGGATGCGATCTGCACTGCGCCTACTGCTTCACGGGCGACACGGTCGTCGTCACGGATCGCGGCACGATGACGTTCGCAGAGGCTTTCTCATCCGCCGCGCGCGTCGAGCGACAGCCGGACGCCGAGATCGCTTATCACGAAAGCCTTCGCGCCGTCGCCGCGTCGGGCGAACTCCGCCGCGTGCGCGGGATTTTCAAACACGAATACCATGGGCAACTTGCCGTCGTCCGCCCCTACTACCTGCCTGAACTGCGCTGCACGCCCGATCACCGCGTCTATGCCACCGACGACGTGACGGCTGAGCCGCAACCGATCCAGGCACAGCGGTTGACGAATAAGCATTACCTCGCGATTCCGCGCACCTACGCTTTTTCTTCGGCACCGGTGATCGACACCGCGGAGGAGTTAAGTGGTCACGTGGTTACTTACCGCGTGCCGTGGGAGTTGAATGCTTCCGTCCGTCAGTCTATCGCGGAGGCGACCGCGCGCGGTGAGACTTCGCGTGAGATCGGCGCACGGTTCGGCAAAGACGCTTCGTACATTCGCCATGTCCGCAGCAAGATGGCGCGCGGGCGGGCGCTCGACGCGCGGACGGCGGGCGCGCTCGTCGAGGGCGGATACTTACGTTTCCCGAACGAGCACAGACCGGGCATCCCGCAGGAAGTCGTGCTCGACGAAGACTTCGCACGACTGCTTGGCTACTACTGCGCCGAAGGCTCCGTCTGTAGCGACAAGACGCGTCCGAACAGCCACACCCTCAACTTCAGCTTCTCGCGCGGCGAGGCTCACTTAGTCGCGGAGGTTCAAGACCTGTTGGGCAAGTCTCTCGGCGTCAAGTCAGCGCGCGTCGAGCGCACGACGACGCTCGCCGTCGCGGTCAATAAATCATCCGCCGCACTCCTCTTCAAATCGCTGGCCGGAGCGCGATCGACGCGAAAGCGCGTCCCGCCAGCTCTCTTCGACGCGCGCCGCCCAGTCGCGCGCGCCTTCCTCGACGCCTACGTCGCCGGCGACGGGCACACTTACCCGAACGGCAAGATCGGCGTCACGACGGTCTCGCGCGAACTCGCTTACGGCATCGCGTGGCTCGCGCTGAAACTTGGGCACTTCCCTTCGATCTACGACGCGCCGATGCCGGAAGACGGATTCATCGAAGGTCGTGCCGTGAAGCGCGCGCCGCACCAGTACACGGTCGTCTGGTACGAAGGCGCGGGCGTCAAGCGTCACGTCGTCGAGACGGAGAAATTCTATCTCGTGCCGCTGCGCGAAGTCTCGTTCGTCGAATTCGAGGGCGACGTTTACAACATGGAGGTCGAGGAGGAGCACAACTATCTCGCCAGCTTCTTCCTCGTCAGCAACTGCCAGAACTGGTTGACGTCGCAGGCGCTGCGCGACGAGACGGCGGGGACGCGACCCCAGGTCGTCTCGTCGGATCGGCTCGTCTCGCTAGCGAAGGCTTACGGCGCGCGGTTGGTCGGGTCGAGTTACAACGAGCCGCTGATCACGGCGGAGTGGGCGGTCGAGGTTTTTCGGAAGGCGAAGGCGGAAGGTTTCAAGACCGCGTTTATCTCGAACGGGAACGCGACGCCGCAGGTTTTAGACTACCTGCGGCCCGTGACGGATTGCTACAAGATCGATCTCAAATCCATGTCGGGACGCAATTACCGGCAGCTTGGCGGCGTGGTCGAAAATATTTTAGAGACCGTCAGGATGGTGCACGAGCGCGGCTTCTGGGAGGAGATCGTGACGCTCGTCATTCCGGGCTTCAACGACTCGGAGGACGAACTCAGGCGCGCCGCCGCGTTTATCGCGTCCGTCTCACCAGACATCCCCTGGCACGTGACGGCGTTCCATCAAGATTACAATATGACGGAGAACGCGAACACCACCGCTGAGCAGTTGATCCGCGCGTGCGAGATCGGGCGCGAGGCCGGACTGCGCTACGTCTATGCGGGCAACCTCCCCGGTCGCGTCGGTCGCTGGGAGAACACACACTGCCCTGCGTGCGACGAGCTGTTAATCGAGCGCCACGGCTACCTGATTCGCAAGATGATCGTAACGCCCGGAGGCGAGTGCCCGAAATGCGCGACGAAGATTCCGGGCGTGTGGTCGTGAGTCGCCGGGAAATTTCGGCGCAGATAGAAATGGCGCAGATAGAAATGAAGAGACGTGGCGGAGAATTGCTTCCCGCCACGTCTCTTCATTTTTTCGATTCGCGCTCCGGTTCGTGCGCCGTGTGACGCGTTACTTGGTCGGCGAGGGCGCGGGCATCATCGCCCCGACCGTGGTGCCGTGGTGCAGGGCGGCGAGCCACTTGCCGCCGTGATTCGACCAGACCGTCGAGTGGTGTTCGGTGAACGGCTTCTTGTCGGGACCCGTGCCCTTGGCCGTGTAGGTCACGATCGAGGCGTCGTCGTCAATCTTCACCGTCTTAAAGTCGCTGAGCGTGGTGCCAGCCAGGAAGGGGAGGCTGGTCACGGTGCTGGCGGACTCCGACTTGGTGTAAACCTTGTCGGCCTCGACTTCCAGCGCGTCGTCGGCGAGGAAGCTGGCGAAGCCGTTGGCGTCCTGGCGCTTGATCGCCGCCCAGACCATCTTCTCGTTCGCCTCGACGTCCGAGCTGGTCGTCGCGGGCGAGGCCACGGGGCTCGCCGCCGTCGCCTTGTTCGCGTTCGCGCTCGTATTCGAGTTAGAGCTGGCGGTCGGCGGGGGCGGCATCGGGGGGCCGATGAGGCAGTCCTGGTGGAAGATGGCGACCCACTTGCCGCCGCGATTGACCCAGACGCTGCTCTCGCGCGACTTGTCCGCGTAAGCCTTACCTTCCCTCGTGCCTTTGACGTCGGAATTGTAAATGACGGCTGCGGCGTCCTTGTCGATGTGGAGGACTTTGAAGTCGGTGAGCGCGGCGTCGCTGATTCCGCTCATGCCGGCTAGCTTGACCGTCGCCGCCTTGTCGTGGACGCCGTCGGAGCTGACGTACATGAAGTCGTCGGCGAGCATGGCGCCGAATGCGGTCATGTCCTTCTTCTTGAAGTCGTCGTAAAGCTCTTTCTCCTTCGCGATCAGTTCGGCATCCTGTGTGGTCGCGGTCGAAGACGTGTTTGCGTTCGACGCGTTCATGTTCGACATGTTCGCGTTCATGTTCGCGTTGGCGTTCGTGTTATCGGTCGGTGCGGGCGCGCACGCCGCGACGCAGCAGAGCAGCGCGGCTGGCAGCAGAATTCGCTTCATGGGATGGGGGCTCCTTAAGAGGCGAGGGAGAATGGAAATAGCGCCGCGTTTCTACGCCAAATGCGCCCCCAAGTCAAGAAGGCAGGAATCGTGAATCGTAAATCGTAAATCGTCGGTGGCTTGACGCCACCCTAACCAGAAAGCCCGCCACTCACGTCGAGCGGCGGGCTTTCTGGTTTCAACGGCACTAAGCCGTCTCGTCACGATTGACGATTCACGATTTACGATTGACGATTCACGGCTTTTCCGGGTGCAAGATGTTTGCTCCACCTGACAGTGGTTTTGCGCCGGGCGTATGATGGGCGCGGAAATTCACACCGCAGA
>JBJMGS010000383.1:0-38096 GCA_045807785.1 Pyrinomonadaceae bacterium | reverse complement strand
CGTAGCGTATGTCCTGCCAGATGTTCGTCATTGCATCAGGCTACTTCCGCCGCCGCCGATTCTTCCGAGCCGACGACGCTACCGATCTCTTCCTTCACCACACGGCCGTCGAAGAGGTGGATGGTGCGGTCGGCGTAGCGCGCATAGCGCGGGTCGTGCGTGACCATGCAGATGGTCGCGCCGCCCTGATGCAGTTCACGCAACAAGTCCATCACCGCTTCGCCGTTCTTCGAGTCGAGGTTGCCGGTCGGCTCGTCCGCGAGCAGGATCAGGGGCTGGCCTGCGACGGCGCGCGCCACCGCCACGCGCTGCTGCTGGCCGCCGGAGAGCTGCGAGGGGAGGTGCTTAGCGCGGTGCACCATGCCGACCTTCTCTAGAGCGTCCATCACGCGCTCCTTGCGCTCGGAGCCGGAGATTCCGCGATAGGTCAGCGGCAGCTCGACGTTCTCGTACACGGTGAGATCGCCGATCAGGTTGAAGCTCTGGAAGATGAAGCCAACCTCGCGGTTGCGTATGCGCGCGCGCTCGGAGGCGGAGAGATCGGAGACGGGGCGGCCGTTCAGCCAGTACTTGCCGTCGGTCGGCGAGTCGAGCAGTCCGAGGATCGAGAGCAGGGTGGACTTGCCGCACCCGGAAGGTCCCGTGATCGAAACGTACTCGCCCTGACCGATGTCGAGGTGCGTGCCGGAGAGCGCGTGCGTCTCCACCTCGTCGGTGTAAAAGACCTTCTTCACGTCCTGCAAGCGGATGAGAGGGGTTGTGCTCATTGATTCTCCTTAGCTGTTAGCGATTAGCGGTTAGCTGTTAGCAAGAAAGAGCGCGGTTAGTGTTTGGCTGAAAGCTAACAGCTAACGGCTAACAGCTCTTTTCAGTTCAAACGTATCTGATCGTATTTATCCCACTGCGCGGTGTCGGAGAGGATGACGGTGTCGCCCTCTCGCAAGCCTTCGAGAATCTCGACGTTGCTGACGGAGCTGCGACCGAGCTTGACCTGCACGCGCGTTGCGGTCTTGCCGTCGGGGTCGAGCTTGAACATGCTGATCGTCGAGTTGGCCTGACCGAAGGCGGGGCGCGCGACGTAGAGCACATTGTCGAGACGTTCGAGATCGATGGTGCCGTCCACGCTCATGTCCGGGCGCGCGCCCTGCGGCAGCGCCCCGTCGAGCGCAACGTCAACCGTGACGGTGCCGTTCTGCGCCGCCGGGTCGATGCGCGAGACGTGGCCGGGGATAATGCCGTTACGCGTGTCGATGGAAGCCTGCTGCCCGACGGCGATGTCCTTCATCTGCGAGTCGGCGATGTGCAGCTCGGCCTTCAGATTCTGCGGCTCGACGACGCGCGCGAGTTCCGTGCCCGGCGTCACCTGCTGCCCTTCCTTGACCTGCATGTCGCGTAAGACCCCGTTCGTCCCGGCCAGCACGCGCAGGGTGCCGACCTGCTGGTGTTTGAGATCGAGCAAAGCTTTGAGCTGCGAGATGCGCGCCGCCTGCGAGGCGATCTGCGCCTGCGCCGTATTCTTCGTGCCTTCGAGTCGCTTCTGTTCGATGGCGTAGCGGTTCGCTAGCTCGTCTGCGCGCGACTTCGAGAGTTTCAGATTCAGCGCGGGGACTAATCCCTCCTTGGCGAGCTGCGCGTCGGTGTCGGCTTGCAGCTTCGCCTGCTCGTACTCGGCGTGGACGTTCGCCGTGACCGCCTGCTGGCTCAACCGGTCGCTTTCGAGTTTCGCCTTAATGTTGTTCATCTCCGCCTCGGCGGCGCGCATCTGGTATTCGGTGTCAACGGAGGACTGCTGCAACTCCGGGTTCGAGAGTTCGACGAGCACCGTGCCCGCCGACACTTCCGTGCCGGGCTGCACGAGGACGCGCTCGACGAGCCCCTGCTGCGCCGCCGCGATGATGCGGACGTTTTCGGGGACGAGCGTGCCAGCGCCGCGCACCTGCCTGAGCATCTGCCCACGCTGCACCGTTCCCTTGTAGGTCGTGCCGCCTTCGACAGTCGGCGCGGCGGCTTTAATCTTCGTCAGCCCGTATGTGATCAGAGCCAGCGCGACGACGCCGACCACCGCGTAGATGATGCGGCGCGTGCGCTTGCGGTTCTTCGCCTTCCCGCCACGTGGGACGTCCATTGATGACACTTCTTCAAATCGCCTTTCGTCCGCACGCGTCTGCGCGCCTTCGGTCGGGGTGCGAGCGTCGTGCCGCGAAAGCTCCCTGACCTTTGTCCGAGGAATATCCATATTTTTTGATCGCCGGCCTCGCACACGCGAAAGCCCATTTTCGATTTCAGAATAATTGAGTTTCAGATCAGGGGCGGCGAGACAGGAGACGCCCCTCGCTCCGGTCTTTGACGCGCCTCAGCCGTTCACCGCCACGCGCTCGCCCTTCGCGGAATCGCTCGACACCCAGCCGTCAACGAGCTGGATCAGGCGGTCGCCGTAGGTCGCGTTCGTCTCGGAGTGCGTGACCTGAATGATCGTCGTGCCCTCTGCGTTCAGACGCTTGAACAGTTCCATGATCTCGCGCCCCTGCGCCGAGTGGAGGTTCCCCGTCGGCTCGTCGGCGAGGATCAGCTTCGGGTTGGAGATGACGGCGCGCGCGACGGCGATGAGCTGCTGTTGACCGCCCGAGAGCTGTGTCGGATACAAGTCCTTCTTACCGACGATCCCGAAACGGTCGAGCACGTCGCCGACCATGCTCTGCCGCTCCTGCCGCTTGATGTCCTTGTACGAGAGCGGAATGTCGAGGTTCTCATAAACCGTCAGGTGGTCGAGCAGGTGGTAGCTCTGGAAGACGAAGCCGATGTGGTTCTTGTTCAGCTCGTTGCGCTTTTTGCGGTCGAGCTTATGGACGGGCTCGCCCCAGAAGTAGTATTCGCCCGTCCAGGCGGAGTCGAACATGCCGAGGATGCCGAGCAAGGTTGACTTGCCCGCGCCCGACGGCCCCATGATCGAGACGAACTCACCCTCGCGGATGTCGAGGTTGATCTGGCGCAGCACGAACGTCTTGGAGGCGCCCTGCTCGAAAAATTTTTCGACGTTTCGCAGTTGGATCATGTTCGGGCGGCATGCTCGACGGACACACGCCTCGCTTTCAAAATTATTTAGACACGCCGCGCAAACGAATTGCGGGCGTTGGGAAGGTGGGCAAGCCTCTCGCATAGAAAGCGGCGTGCCACCGTGGGAAAA
Organism: Pyrinomonadaceae bacterium; assembly: GCA_045807785.1. Classification (GTDB taxonomy): domain Bacteria; phylum Acidobacteriota; class Blastocatellia; order Pyrinomonadales; family Pyrinomonadaceae; genus JAIVGV01. Next base: position 34,912 of record JBJMGS010000383.1, on the reverse strand, counting down.
AGCGGAAAACGGCAGTTAACGCCGGGTTATGATGATGTAAGAGGGCAGAAACGGGCAGGAAGTTTCAGATTTGGGAAAGGAACTTTGCGGAAGTGGGAAAGGCTCGGCGTCTCACCTTAGCCCCAGACGCGACTTGGATCGAAGAGCAGCGGGAAGAACTGCCCGCCCATCTTCTCGCCGCGCGGCACGGGCGGGACTCCTTCCAAAGGGGGCGCGTCCGAGGCGGAACGCACGCCGTCGCGGAAGGCGTTGATGACGACGGCGCGGCGCTCTTCGTCGGTCGTGTTCGCGAAAGAGCCGTGCACCATCAGCGGATGGTGGAACGACGCCTCGCCCTTCTTCAGCTCAATCGCGACCGGCTTGAAGTCTCGCTTCTGCTCCTCACTCAAGACGGACTGAACGGCGTCCATGTCGTCGGCGAGTCCCGTGACGGGGAGCAGGTTCCAGAGGTGGCTACCGGGGATATAGTGGAGCGCGCCGTTCTCGCGGGTCGAATCGTCGAGCCCGATCCAGCAGGAGAGGTGTGCGATTGGTACGGTGCGCGTCCAGTATGAATAGTCCTGATGCCACGCGACGATGCCGCCATGGCGCGCGGGTTTGCAGAAGAGCTGATCGTGCCAGAAGCGCACCGCGCCTTTGAGCAGTTGCGAGGCGGGCACGGTGAACGCCGGGTGCCACAGCAGATCGTGAAAGCCCGGCGCGATGCGCCAAGCGCCGAGCGCGTGCAGCAGGACGCGCGCCGGATCACTCGACTCGTTCGAGTGGAACTCGTAGAAGAGATGGTTCAGCGGTTGCGCCGGATCGATCAGTGCGTCCAACTCTGCGCGCAGGCGTTCGACCTGCTCGTCATCGAGGACGCGCACGCCCGCGACGTAGCCGTGCTCGCGGAAGAACCCGACCTGCTCGTCGCTCAATTGATAGCGCGCCCACTCTCGCGGCGACTTCGGCAGCTCGAACAGATCGCCGACCAGCTTATGTCTCGTCGAAAGGTCTTCAGACATCATCCGCGCTATTCGGTTTCGGTGCGGCGCGCGCCTTCGTCGTCTTTGATGAAGACGGTCTTAATGTTGACGAACTCGCGGATGCCGAACGCGCTCAGCTCGCGCCCGTAGCCGGAGCGTTTGATCCCGCCGAAGGGCAGGCGCGGATCGCTCGCCACCATCGCGTTGATGAAGACCGAGCCCGACTCAATCTCCGCCGCGAAACGCTCGCGCTCGCCCACGTCTGTCGTCCACGCGCTCGCGCCGAGACCGAACTCCGTGTCGTTAGCGACGCGGATCGCCTCTTCAACGGACGCGACGCGGAAGAGCAGCGCGACGGGCGCGAAAAACTCCTCGCAGTAGCCGGGCGAGCCCGTGGGGATGTCTTCGAGCACCGTCGGCGGGAAATAGAATCCGCGGGCGGGCAACTCCGCAGGGCTGCGAAACTCTCGCGCTCCCGCCGCGACCGTCCTTTTCACCTGCCCTTCGATGTCTCGCACGATCTGCGTCGTCGCGAGCGGACCGATCTCCACAGACTCGTCGAGCGGGTCGCCCACTTTGAGCGCCGCCATGCCTTCTTTCATCTTGCGCGCAAACTTGTCATAGATTTTTTCGTGGACGATGAAGCGCTTCGCCGCGATGCACGACTGACCGTTGTTGATCGTGCGCGCCTTGACCGCCGTCTTCACGGCTTCGTCCAGATTCGCGCTCGGCATGACGATGAACGGATCGCTTCCGCCCAATTCGAGCACGGTCTTCTTAATGAGCTTGCCGGCGAGCGCGGCGACGCTCGCGCCCGCGCGCTCGCTCCCCGTCAGCGTCGCCGCCGCGATGCGCTCGTCTTCGAGCACACGGTTGACTTGCTCCGAAGTGATGAGCAGAGTCTGAAACTCGCCACGAGCAAACCCTGCGCGCCGGAAGATATCTTCGACGGCGAGCGCGCACTGCGGGACGTTCGAGGCGTGCTTGAGCACGCCGACGTTGCCCGCCATCAACGCGGGCGCGGCGAAGCGTATGACCTGCCAGAAAGGGAAGTTCCAGGGCATCACCGCGAGCACGACGCCGACCGGCTGGTAGCGCACGAAACTCCGCGTCGCGCTCGTCTCGACGATCTCGTCGGCTAAGAACTGTGCGCCGTTCTCCGCGTAGTAGCGGCAGACCCAAGCGCACTTCGCCGCCTCGTCGCGCGCAGACCTGACGGGCTTCCCCATCTCGACCGTCATCAGACGCGCGAACACGTCCTTCTCCGCTTCGAGAATCTCCGCCGCGCGCTGTAGTTTCTGCGCACGCTCGGCGAACGACGTGCGCCGGTGCGCGCGGAACGCCTCGACCGCACGCTTTAGCTTCTCATCAATCTCCTGCTCGGTGAGCGGCGCGAACTCTTTTATTGTTTCGCCTGTCGCCGGGTTGATCGTCGCAATCGGCATCGTGCTTTCCCCTTATTAATGATCAACTGCCGACGCTCCTAAGGTACTAAAACGATCTTCCCGTAAGCGCCCGGCTCCAAGACTTCCCTATGCGCTCTGACAGCCTCTGCGAGCGGCAGTTCCTTGCCGATGACGGGGCGCAGCGTCCCTGCTTCAAGCCCCGCGCCGAGTGCGGCGTTGATCGAGACGTGTTCGGCGGGCGAGATGTTGAAGGCGGTCATGCCGTGAATGCTGGCATCGCGTCCCATCGCCTGTCGCGGATCGATCTCGACGCGTCCGCGACTCCCCACGACGACGACGCGCCCGAAGCGTGCGAGGACAGTGAGGTCTCGGTCGAGGTTCACGTTGGCGAGCATCTCGATGATCACGTCAACGCCGCGCCCTTCGGTCAAACGCATCAACTCTTCGAGGTAGTTTGGCGCGCGATGATCGAGGACGTGGTGCGCGCCCTCCTCAGCGACGAGCCGCTGCCCCTCTTCTGTCCCGCCCGTGCCGAAGACCGTCAGTCCCGCCGCGCGCGCGAGTTGCACGGCGGCCACTCCGACGCCGCCGCTCGCGCCGTGGATAAGCACCGACTCACCGGGACGCGCCCCTGCCCGACCGAAGAGCGCGCGGTGCGCCGTCACGTAAGGCACGCCGAGTGCCGCGCCCTGCGCGAAACTGATCTTGTCCGGCAGCGGGTGAACCTGCGCCTCTTCACACAGCGCCAGCTCCGCGTAAGTCCCCGACACACATCCCGCGAGGTACACGCGCTCGCCGACCTTGAAGCGTTTCACCTGCGCGCCGACCGCCTCAACCACGCCGCCTGCGTCCGAGCCCGGCGTGTAGGGCAGCGGCGGCGTGCGCGCGTATGCGCCGGAGCGGACGTAAGTCTCGACCGGGTTGACTCCGGCGGCGCGGACCCTGACGACGAGTTGCGTCTCAGACGGCTGCGGATCGTTCACCTCTTCGAGCCGCAACACCTCCGGCTCGCCGAACTCGTGTACGCGGATCGCTTTCATGGCAGACACCTTCCCCGCCTCGCGGCAGAAAATCGCTTCCGAAAAAATTGTCGAACGGTGCGAACTATATTAACTTGCTCGCACACGTTCTTGAAAGTTCGACCGGCTCGCGCGGAGGTTCTCGCGCCGACGCTCTCGCACGCCCAAGATGGATCGTTTCTCCCCGTTGCACATCATCGTCCTGCTCGCCGCCGCGTTCGTGGCGGGCATGATCAACTCCATCGCGGGCGGCGGCACGCTCCTCACCTTCCCCGCGCTCATCGCCCTCGGACTCGATCCGAAAGTCGCCAACGCGACGAGCACCGTCGCGCTGTGGCCCGCGCTCGTCGGCGGGCTCTTCGGCTACCGGCGTGAGATGGAAGGCACGCGCGATCTGCTCTGGCGGCTGGGGCTGGCGAGCGTGGTCGGCGGCGGCATCGGCGCGTGGCTTTTGATCCGCACACCGTCGCAGACCTTCGCGCACCTCGTCCCGTTCCTCATTCTTTTCGCCACCGTCCTCTTCATGTTGCAGGAGCCGATCAACCGGCTCGTGCGCGTGGGCGAGTTGAAGCCGGACGAGCAGAGGCGGCGGCGCTGGTGGGCTGGCGCGATCCTGTTTCAGTTCTGCTCGGCGATCTACGGCGGCTACTTCGGCGCCGGCAACGGCATCCTGATGCTCGCCGCGATGGGGCTCCTGGGGCTGACGGACATTCACCGCGCCAACGGGCTCAAGAATTTTCTGGGGATCGCGTTGAACTTCGTCGCCATCCTCGCCTTCGCCGCGTCGGGTCTGGTGGACTGGCGCGTCGCGCTGTTGATGATGACGGCGGCGGTCGCGGGCGGCTACTTCGGAGCCACGACAGCGCGCAGGGTCGGCAGGACAATCGTGCGCCGCGCCGTCGTCGTCATCGGGTTAGCCATCGGGGTAATTATGCTGTGGCGCACCTTCGCGGGCTGATCAGGTCGCCGGGCGCAGGCTAATGACGACCGACTTCGACGCGGGCGTGTTGCTCAGCTCGGCGACGTGGCGCACGGGCACGAGCACGTTCGTTTCGGGGAAGTAGGTGGCGGCGCAGCGGCGCGGGATCGGGTAGGGCACGACGCGGAAGCGCCGTGCGACTCTCTCTTCGCCCTCGAAGTGGCTGACGAGATCGACCAACTGACCTTCCGACAGCCCCGCCTCACGCACATCATCAACATTAAGAAAGACGACACGGCGCTCGTTGTGTATGCCGCGGTAGCGGTCGTCGTTGCCGTAGATCGTCGTGTTGAACTGATCGTGGCTGCGGATCGTCATCATCAAGAACTGCCCCGGCGCGAGCGAGAGTCGCGGCAGCTCGTGAACAGTGAACTCGGCCTTGCCCGAAGCGGTCTTAAACTTTCGCTCGCGCGCGCCGTTCGGCAGATAAAAGCCGCCGGGCTCGCGCACGCGCCGGTTGTAATCGTCGAAGCCGGGCACGACGCGCTCGATTGAGTCGCGGATGAGATCGTAGTTTCCCGCCAAAGCCTCCCAGTCCACGGTCGTCCGCTCGCCGAGGGTCATGCGGGCGAGGCGCGCGACGATGGCCGTCTCGCTCAAGAGCCCGTCGGACGCCGGTGTCAGATTCCCGCGCGAAGCCTGCACGACGCCCATCGAGTTTTCGCAACTGACGAACTGCTCGCCCGACGGCTGCACGTCGCGGTCGGTGCGACCGAGGCACGGCAGGACGAGCGCCCGTTCGCCCGTGATGAGGTGCGCGCGGTTGAGCTTCGTCGAAACGTGGACGGTCAATTTCGTTCGTCTCAATGCGTCGGCGGTGAACTCGGTGTCGGGCGTGGCGGAGAGGAAGTTGCCGCCGAGCGCGAAGAAGACTTTCGCGCGCCCCTCGTGCATCGCGTGGATGGCGGCGACCGTGTCGAAGCCGTGCTCGCGCGGCGGCGCGAAATTAAATTCACTCGCGAGGTCGTCGAGAAACTTTGCGGTCGGTCGCTCCCAGATGCCGACCGTGCGGTCGCCCTGCACGTTCGAGTGCCCGCGCACGGGGCACGCTCCCGCGCCCGGCTTGCCGATCTGCCCGCGCAGCAAAAGCACGTTGACGATCTCCTGAATGTTCGCCACGGCGTTCTTGTGCTGCGTGAGCCCCATCGCCCAGCAGAAGATCGTCCGCTCGGATTCGATAAGGACGCGCGCCGCCCCGGCGATCTCTTCCCGACCGACGCCGCTCTCCGCGACGATCTCATCCCAACCCGTCTCGTGGATCGCGGCGGCGTACAGGTCAAAGCCGTTCGTGAACTCTCGCAGGAAAGCGCGGTCGAGGACTTCGCCGGGTCTGTGCGCCTCCTCTTCGAGCACCGCTTTGGCGATGCCTTTGAGGAGCGCCACGTCGCCGTTGATGCGCACCTGGAGGAAGAGGTCGGCGAGCTTCGTGCCCGGCCCCAGCAGGCGGAAAACTTCCTGTGGGTGTTTGAACCGTTGCAGCCCCGTTTCGGGGAGCGGGTTGATGTGGACGATCTTGCAGCCGCGCCGCTTCGCCAGCATCAGCGACGTGAGCATCCGCGGGTGGTTCGTCCCAGGGTTCTGTCCGACGACGAAGATCGCTTCAGCCAGCTCGAAATCGTGAAGTGTGACGGTGCCCTTGCCGACGCCGATGGTCGGCGTCAGGGCGGAGCCTGAAGACTCATGACACATGTTCGAGCAGTCGGGCAGGTTGTTCGTGCCGAACTGCCGGACGAAGAGCTGGTAGAGGAACGCTGCCTCATTCGACGCGCGACCCGAAGTGTAGAAGATCGCCTCATCGGGTGATGCGAGCGCGTTCAGCTCCGCGGCGATCAGTTTGAAAGCCTCATCCCAACTCACAGCCTCGTAATGATCGCTGCCGCGTTCGAGCAACATCGGTTGCGTCAGACGTCCCTGCTGGTTGAGCCAGAGGTCTGACTGTTCGGAGAGTTTCGTCACGCCCCACTCGCGGAAGAACGCGGGCGTGACGCGTTTCGTCGTCGCTTCGTCGGCGACATGCTTCGCGCCGTTCTCGCAAAACTCTGCGTGCGCGCGCTCGCCGTCCGGTTCAGGCCACGCACAGCCCGGACAGTCGAAACCATCCTTCTGGTTCACGCGCAGCAGAGTTTTCAGACTCCGACCGACGCCCATCTCGCCGAAGGCGAACTTCATCGTCGCGGCGATGGCGGGCACGCCCGCCGCGACCTGCGACGGAGGCACGATCTCGCCGTCTTCAATCTCGGCGGGCGACTGCGCGCGGCGCGACGCGCGCAGCGCATCAATCTGCGGCGCGGCGTCTTCACGCGCCGGAGCGTTTGTCTCAGTGCCGCGCGCCTGCGCCGGGTCTTCGTGCTGCGCGCCGTCGCCCGTCGGCTCAGGCTTCGCCGTGCGGTAGTGGCTCGCGTGCTCGCTCGATGCTTCGTCGCTCTGCCGCGCCGCGTCGCCGCGCTGATTGGTGTTCGTCGTCTGCGCCATCGTTTGGTCAAACGCAAGAATCAATCGGATGATACCGCGCCTGTGTGCGCGGGAAAAGTTCGAGCCCGCGGGAGAGTGCGCGTTCGAGCTTGTCGAGGAACGCCGCGCGGCTGACGAGTTTCGCGCCGAGCCGCTCGACGTGCGGCGTCATGACCTGCACGTCGAGCCAGTCGAGGCCGCGCGCGCGCAGATGCTCGATGAGAAAAAGCAGGGCGAGCTTCGACGCGTTCGGGCGCAGGTGAAACATGCTCTCGCCCGCGAACGCGCCGCCCGCGTCCACGCCGTAGAGGCCGCCGACGAGTTCTGCGCCGTCCCACGCCTCGACGCTGTGCGCGTGGCCGAGGCGGTGGAGCGCGACGTAAGCCTCGAACATCTCAGGCGTGATCCACGTCCCCGTCTCCTCGGGCCGCTCGACGAGCGCGCAACTTAAGACGACGCGCGGGAAGTCTTGATCGATGGTGAAGCGCAGGGGCGTCTGACGACGCAGCCGCGCCAGTCTTCGCGGGACATGCAGCTCGTCGAATTGAATGATGGCGCGCTCGACGGGCGAGAACCACGGCAGCGGACAATTTTCGATGGGCCAGGGGAAGATGCCGCGGCGGTAGGCGGCAATCAGATTGTCTGGCTGGAGGTTGCCGCCGACCGCGACGATGTCGCCGTAGTTCGACGCGCGCGGATCGGGAAAGTTCATCAGCGCGGTCGTCCGCTTGAAGAACGTCGCCGGGAACTGATCTCTTTCCGCGTGGCGCATGGGTCGAATTTATCGAGCCACAGGGGACACAGAGGAGAAGGAAGTATGAACGATGAACGCGGGACGATGAAGTGAAGCAGTCCGGTCTTACCTCATCGCTGCGCGTTCATCATTCGTCGTTTGACCTCCGCGAACTCTGTGCTCCCTGTGGCTAATTTCATTTCCCCGACGGACTCTGATAGTCGAGCGCGATGTCATCGTCCTTCACTCCGATCGTGACTTCCCCGCCCCGTTCGAGCGCCACTCCGAAGAGCAACTCTTCCGCGAGCGGCTCTCTGATCTTCTGCTGGATGAGACGCGCCATCGGTCGCGCGCCCATCGCGCGGTCGTAGCCGTGGCGGGCGAGCCAGGCACGCGCGTCTTCACTCAAATGTACCGTGACGTTCTTCTCGACGAGCTGCGCGTTCACTTCCTTGATGAGCTTATCGACGACCAGCTCCGTCACTTCGAAGCTGAGCGCGTCGAAGGCGATCCAGGCGTCGAGTCGGTTGCGAAACTCGGGGCTGAAGGTTCGCTCAATCGCGCCGCGCCCCTTGCCGCGCCCCGTCTCGTTCGTCTGGAAGCCCATGCCGCCCGCGGAGAGTTCGTGCGCGCCCGCGTTCGTCGTCATGATCAGGACGACGTTGCGAAAATCCGCTTTCTTGCCGTTGTTGTCGGTGAGCGTCGCGTGATCCATCACCTGCAGGAGGATGTTGAAGAGGTTCGGGTGCGCCTTCTCGATCTCGTCGAGGACGAGGACGGCGTAAGGAGTTTTATTGACCGCATCGGTCAGGAGCCCGCCCTGATCGAAGCCGACGTAGCCGGGCGGCGCGCCGATGAGACGCGAGACCGTGTGCGACTCGGCGTACTCGCTCATGTCGAAGCGCAGGAACTCGACGCCGAGCGCGACGGCGAGTTGCTTCGCCAACTCAGTCTTGCCGACGCCGGTCGGCCCCGAAAAGAGGAACGACCCCGTAGGCTTCTCCTGATGGCCCAGGCCGGAGCGCGAAAGCTTGATGGCTTTGACGATCTGCTCGATGGCTCCGTCCTGCCCGAAGATGACCGACTTCAACTCGCGTTCTAACTCGCGCAGACGGTCGCGCTCCGTCCCGCCCACGGTCTTCGGCGGAATCTTCGCCATGCGCGAGAGGACGAGTTCGATCTCGTGCACGCCGACCACTTCGGGGCGCTCGTCTGCGGGCAGCAACTTCATCGCCGCGCCTGCCTCGTCGATCACGTCAATGGCTTTGTCGGGCAGAAAGCGATCATGCAGGTACTTGGCGGCGAGTTCCGCCGCGAGTTGCAAGGCTTCCGGAGAGTAGCGGACGCCGTGGTGCTCCTCGTAATAACTCTTTAAGCCGTTCAGAATCTCGACCGTCTCGGCCACCGAGGGCTCGCCGATCTCGATCTTCTGGAAGCGTCGGGCGAGGGCGCGGTCGCGCTCGAAGGCGGCTTTGTATTCCGGGTAGGTAGTCGAGCCGATGCAGCGCAAAGAACCGGAAGCGAGCGCGGGCTTCAGGATGTTCGAGGCGTCCATCGAGCCGCCCGAAACAGCTCCCGCGCCAACAATGGTGTGAATCTCGTCAATGAAGAGAATCGCGTCGGGGATTTTCTTGAGCGCGGAGATGATCGCCTTGAAGCGCTGCTCGAACTCCCCGCGGTATTTCGTCCCGGCGAGCACCGCGCCCATGTCTAGCGCGAAGACTTTGGCGTCCTTCAAGACTTCGGGCACCTCGCCCTGGTGAATCTTGAGCGCGAGCCCTTCGGCGATGGCCGTCTTGCCGACGCCCGGCTCGCCGACGTAGATCGGGTTGTTCTTGCGCCGGCGACAGAGAATCTGGATCGTCCGCAAGACTTCGACGCTGCGACCGATCAGAGGATCGATGTGACCCTCGGCGGCGTGCTCGACGAGGTTGACGGTGTAGGCGGCGAGCGGATCGCGCGCCGTCTCGGTCGCGCCCTCTTCGTCCCCCTCATTCCAGCCTTCGTTGGAAGGCTCTGCATCGCCCGCGAGCTTCGAGATGCCGTGCGCGAGATAGTTGAGCACGTCGAGACGCGAGACGCCCTGCGCTTTGAGCAGATAGACGGCATAAGACTTGTCTGCGTGGAAGAGCGCGGCGAGGATGTTGCCGCCGTCAACCTCGCGCTGGCCGCTGCCCTCGGCTTGCAAGAGCGCGTATTGCAGCACGCGCGCGAACATGATCGTCTGCTCCGGCGAGTCGGCGACGAACGAGTCGTCGCGCTGCTCCACGTTCTCGGCGAAGAACTTTTCCAGCTCGCGGCGCAACGTCTCCACATCACCGCCACAGTTGACGATCACCTCTCGCGCCTTAGCATCCGAGAGCAATGCGAACAACAAGTGTTCGAGCGTCACGTACTCGTGGCGGCGCTGCGCGGCTTCTTCGACCGCGACGTTCAGTGTGGCTTGTAGCTCCTTTGTGATCATCTTCTATGATTTCTCGGCTTCACTCGCCGAACCGTATTTCGGTAAACCGCAGTGGACGCACTTGCGAGCATACGGGTTGTGATGCCACCACTTTTGGTAAAACTGCTTGCGACAGCGTGGACACCGACATGAACACAAAAATAAAACTGAAAGAACCAAGCCGGCTGCCCAAACAATGAAAGCGATTGCGTCGGCGTTAACAGAGACGGGCAACAGTTTGGCAAGTAGTGGGGCGACGAAAATTCCAGCCGGAATAAACGTGATGAAGAGGAATAATATCGCCCATGTCCACCTCCTGTGTTCTCGCCAAGCCTCTTCCTAGTCTGTCTTCATCCGTCGTTTTCGTCCGCCTCCACTGTGCAGAGCAGCGGGTACTCGCTCGCCCGCGCGAGGCTCGAAGCCTTGGCGGCTTTCATCTCGGCGACTTCGTGTGTGTACACGCCCGCGACGCCGACGCCTTCGGTGTGAACCTGAAGCATGACGCGGAAGGCATCCGACTCTTGGCGCTGGAAGACGGTCTGCAAGACATAGACGACGAACTCCATCGTGGTGAAGTCGTCGTTGTGCAGGAGGACTCTGTAAAGCGGCGGCTTCTTGAGTCGCGTCCGTTCCCTGGCGACTGTCAGCTCCCCTGTCTCTAAATCTTCCTTCGCCATTCCCGTCGCCCCTCCGCACTGTCAGGGAATAGGATACCAACAACCGCATTGCCGCGGCGAGCGCACACGAGCCCGATCTGGGGATCGCTCAAATACACATTTGCAGTATCCTTCCTCTTTGCGCCTCCAGCGCCTTTGCGTGAGGATGGTTTTCTCTCGCAAAGGCGCGAAGACCTGACTACACACTGAACTGTAATAGGAGAGGTTGATGGCGGAGCGTGGAAAGTTGATTCGCGCGTCGGAGATCGGCGAGTACGTTTACTGCGCTCGGGCTTGGTGGCTGCGCGTCGAGGGCGTCGAGGCGGGCGGCTGGAGTGAGGCGCGCGAGCGCGGCACGGCTTGGCACAGGGAGCACGGTCGCGGCGTCGCTTCGGCGCGCAGACTGCGACGGCTGTCAACGCTTGCGACGGCGCTCGCCGCGCTGCTCGCCCTCGTCATCTTCGCGCTCTGGTGGTGGCGCAGGTGATCTATCTTTACGCCAGCTTCCTGTTGCTCGCCTGCGTCGCCGTTATCGCGCACTACGCGGCGCGCGCTCGCGCAAACTCGACCGGGCTGCCGACGGGCAGGCTCGTCTATAGCGACACGGGCATCGCCGTCGGCGAACTCGCGCCCGCACAAATTAACGCTGAGGGCGAGCGGCAGGAGCGCGCGCTCGTCTCGCGTCGCTTCGGTCTGACGGGGCGACCCGACTATCTCGTGCGGTCGAGCGAAGGTGTCGTGCCCGTCGAGGCGAAGTCCGCGCGGCGACCGGCGAACGGCGTGCCTTACGATTCTCACCTGATGCAGCTCGCCGCTTACTGTCTGCTCGTCGAAGACGCGCTCGGCGAGACCGTGCCTTACGGAGTGATGCGCTACGCTGACGGAGAGGCGCGCGTCGAATACACGCCTGAGCTGCGTGAGACTCTGTTGGAGCTGATCGAAGAGATGCGAGAGGCGCGCGACGCCGAAGAAGTCCACCGCAGCCACGACGAGCCGCGGCGCTGCGCGAGCTGCGGCTACCGCGACGTGTGCGACGAAGCGCTCGCGTAACCCGCGCTCACTTGCCGGCGAACTGCGAGTCGAGCATGTCGTGGCGGGTGATGATGCCGGTGATGCGTCCGTACTCTTCGACGAGCACGGCGGGGCTCTTTTGCAGTTGGCGCGTGACTTCCGCCGCGCTCACGTCAACGTCGAGGACGGGGAAACTCGTGCCCATCACTTCTGCGACGGGCGACTCCAGCACGTCGCGGTTGCCGAGAACTTTGGCGAGCAGACGGTTCTCGCGCAAGCTTCCAACCGACTTCCCTTCCTCGATGACGGGGATGTGTTCGAGCCCCATCTCGTCCATTTTGGCGAGTGCGTCGGCGACGCGCGTCTGCGGCGTGAAGTGGACGAGCGTCTTCGGCGCTTGCGCACCCTTTGTCCCCGCGATGAGCCCAGCGTTCATGCGCTGCGGCTCCAGCAGTCGCTTCTCTTTCAGCCACTCGTCGGAATGGAACTTCGTCAGGTAGTGCTCGCCCGTGTCGCAGACGATGAAGACGACGACGCCCGACTCGTCCAACCCACGTGCGACGCGCAGCGCCGCCGCGAGGTTCGTACCCGTCGAGCCACCGCAGAAGATGCCCTCCCTGCGACCGAGCTGCCGCGCCAGCTCGAACGACTCGCGGTCGGTGACGTTGACGATCTCGTCCACGTATTTCATGTGGACGTTGTCGGGGATGATCTCCTGACCGATGCCTTCGACTAAGTACGGCGAAGCCTCGCCCGTGCGACCCGTCTCCTTATAAGTTTTAAAGACCGAGCCGTAGGGGTCTGCGCCGATGATGCGGATGGCGGGGTTCGTCTCTTTAAGAAAGCGGCCCGTGCCGGAGATGGTGCCGCCCGTGCCGAGACCGGAGACGAAGTGCGTAATCTTGCCGTCGGTCTGCTCCCAGATTTCGGGACCTGTGGTGCGGTAGTGCGCCAAGGGGTTCGCGGGGTGCGCGTACTGGTTCGGATAGAAACTGTTGGGCGTCTCGCGCGCGATGCGCTGCGCCGTCGAGACGTAGTGATCGGGCGTGCCCGGTCTGGCGGAAGACGGCACGACGACCACGTCCGCGCCGAGCGCCTTGAGATAACGCACCTTCTCGACCGAAGCCTTGTCCGTCATGACGAACGTGCAGCGGTAGCCTTTGACCGCCGCGGCGAGGGCAAGCCCGATGCCGGTGTTGCCCGATGTCGCTTCGACGATGGTGCCGCCGGGCTTCAGAGAGCCGTCGCGCTCGGCGGCTTCGATCATCGAGATGCCGATGCGATCCTTGACCGAGAAGCCGGGGTTCAAATTCTCCATCTTGGCGAAGACCTGCGCCTTGATGCCTTCCGTCAGGCGTTGGAGTTTGACGAGCGGCGTATTGCCGATCAGACCGAGGACGTTTTCGTAGAATTTCATCTGAGTGACCTTATCCTTACCTATGAATCTACCTAACTAGAAGGCCATGCTGGTAAATCACTTGAATAGAAATACGCACTATGCACAGTCTCATTGCTGTTCCGATCCCCTTCAACAAGCTCCCATGAATAGTTAAAACTAACGTAGATTTTGCTCGCATCAGGGAAATCATTTTTAGGCACAATTAAGTTGAGTGTCTTGCCCGGCATAAGTTTACGCTTCATTACTACGTCAACATACGACCTCAGTTCAGGACAGCCATCGACGCGCACAATGTTGTAGTGGATTTGAGCACCTGCCGCAGTAGGATCATAGTGCTCAGTAAAGTAAATCGCCCACCTTGTATTATTGTGAACTTGTAGGAGTGCCCCTTGCGATGGATATGCCGGGTCAGGTGTCTTGGCTAGAAACTCCTTGAAGGTTATATAAACACTTGGACGACTCCTGTTGAGCTTTTGTGCATTAGCTAGCGGCGAAGTTTCTGAAAGCATCAAACAGGAGATGATAACGATGAAGATCAATCGCGCTGGTGAAAACTTCCTCACGGCCAATATGCTCCCCACAACTAGAGTGTATCAGTTATAACCAGACGGTATCTCTCAGAGAGTTAAAACTTTTCTCTCCGGCTTTGTAAAGCAGACCGCGCACAACGTCAGTAACTCTCATCCCCCACACGAAAATTTTTCCTTTCCGATGGTTTTTCCTGTTTCATTCCCGTATTTCTTGTGCTACAGTGTTTCACCGATGGCACGGACTCGTCCACGCGCAGGGCAGATTGATGCTCCCGAAACGGCGCGGGGTCGAGTTAAGCGGCGGCGTTACCCCTCAGTGACCGTCACCCACAGACCGAACAGATTTGAAGGAGTAAAGCATGAGCAACGTGAAGAAACCGAAAGTTAATCCGCTCAGCCGCCTGCCCCGGCAACAGCGTCTGGTGATGGCGGTCAGAGGCGGCGCGGGCGTCGGGAAATCCCACTTCGTCCGCTCGATGGCCGACGCGGGGCTGGGTCGCCTCTGCATCTTCGACGTAGAGCGCAAGACCCGTCTGCTGAAAGGCAACGGCACGATCTTCGACGGTCTCGAAGTCGAGCAGCCGGACGAGCTGCCGGAGTTCATCGACTGGGCTCTGTCGGGCGAGGGTCGCGAGCGCAACTACGGGTGCTTCGCGCTCGACTCCTGGGCGTCGTACTTCAGTGCCAAGCACAGTGAGACGATCTCAGCCGTGCGCGAGCGCACGGACGATCAGCTTGCGCAGCCTTCGGCGGAAGAACTCGCCGCCGATCAGATGGTCTTGCAGGGCGTGCTGCGCCGTCTGTGCATCGAGTCGGGCAAGTCGGTCGTCATCGTCGATCAGATTCCGGCGAAGGGCAAAGAGGCGAAGGAAGACAACGAGGTCGGGCGCGTTTTACCGATGACGGCGAGCGGTCTGGAATACTTCGTGGACATCATGGTCGAGGTCTCTCTGCAGGAACGCGGCGGAGAGATCGTGCGCGTCTTCCAGATCGTCAAGTCGAACAGCCCTGCGTTCGAGGTCGGCTTCGAGCTGACGGGCGAAGTGACCTTCGCGAATTTCATCGAGCACATGAAGCGCGAGTCGGGCACGGACTTGCCGATGGAAGCGCCGCGCCCCGCGACCGTCCCCGAAACCATCGAGGAGAAGCCGCAGCCGCTCACGCTCGTCCAGCCGCAGTTGACGATCCAGGAACTGATCGCGAAAGCCGTCAAGCACGGCTTCAAAGAGGCTGACATCGTGACGGGCGCGAAGGTCTATCACAACCAGCCGAACATCTACCGGCTCACGCCCGAACAGATCGCAGACATCGACCGCCGCCTCTCCGCGCGCATCGAGAAGACGAAGGCGCAGGGTGACGGCGCGAACGAATCGACTCAGACAACGCAAACGGCCGCGAGCGCAAAAGCGCAGACGGCGCGCAACGTCCGTCGAGCCTAGCGCGGCGCACTTCCCCGCCCGCGCGGGGCGAAACGAAAAGCACAGGGTCGAAGTTGACCCTGTGCTTTTTTATTTTCCATGACGGCTGGCTGACGAAACGGAAAAGTACGCATCACCACCCGCGTTGAATCTCCCACTGATCAACTACCAGATCATTTTCGAGCACGTGGTAGAAAGGATGCTGCGCGGCGGTCAGGCACGAGTGGTTCGCGAGCACGCGCACGCGTGTACCCACTTTCAGACGCTCGAACAGTGCTTCATCTTCGACCATGATCTGCCCGTGCTCTTGCGAAACCGTTTCGACGCGCAAACCCAGATCGCTGCCCGCCAAGTCCTGAACGTGACCATAGCCGCATAACGGATCAAGCTCCAGCGCCCCGCGATCCTTCGAGAGCGCAATCGCGCCCGCGTCGATGACGATCTTGCGGCGCTCTCGGTCGCGGTGGACGACCGAGGCGAGCACGGTGAGCGCGCAGTCGTCGAAGCCGCAGCTTCCGAGTGTGGCCTGGAAGGCGTCGAAGAAGATGTAGTTGCCGGGTCGAATCTCCGTGACGCCTTCGAGGTGATCGACCGTCATCACGGTCGGCGTCGAGCCGATGCTCACCTCCGGGACTTCGATTCCCTCCCCGCACAAAGTCCCGGCGAAGCCGACCATCAGATCGCGCTCGTGGCGCGCAAGCTCTAACAGTTCTTCGTGATTCGTGCAGTGATAAGAATGCCCTGCGTGCGTCAGTATGCCGGCGAAGCGCAGGTTCTTCGCGTCCGAGATGCGGCGCGGAATCTCTCGCGCTTCCGGCGTGTGCGGCTCGACGCCGCAGCGGTGATAGCCGCAGTCAACCTTGAGAAAGAGATCGAGCGAGAGTCCGGCGCGGCGCGCGGCTTCGTCGAGTCTCGGCGGAATTTCCGCGTCGTCCGTGATGAGCGCGAGCCGTTCGCAGCGCGCGGCGAGTTCGATGGCGGCGTCGAACTTACCGGGCTCGATGGGCACGGCGTAAGTAATGTCCGTGAACCCGCGCTCGGCGAACCAGCGCGCCTCGCCGAGCGTCGAGACGGTGATCGCGTCCTCGTGACCTTCGGTCTGCAAGCGCGCGACCTCGGCGCATTTGTGTGTCTTCACGTGCGGGCGCAGGCGCACGCCCCAACGCTTTGCCAACGACGACGCACGCGCGGCGTTTCGCCTGACACGCGCCGCATCGAGCAGGAGCGAAGGTGTCGGGAGTTCGTGCAGGTTCATTGGGAGATCGTGCAAATTCATGTTGCTGCTCGGGGGTGCTAAATCGTCTCACACCGCGGGCGAATTTCTAACACAAGTTTCTGGCGCGGGCTATCTCGTCTGCAAGTGCGCGAACTCTGGGCGCGTCTGTCGGCAGCAGGAAGCCGCCCGCTTCGACGCTCATCTCGGCGAGTGTGGCGTCAATCGGCTGACTCTGCGTCGCGAGCATCGACACACAAATCTCGGCGAACTCCGCGACCTCCTCGGCGGAGAGCCGCGCCGCCTCTGTGGCAGCATCGTCGGCCCGCCCCACGTTCAAGCCTTTACCGTTTTTCCGAGTCGGCGCGACGACTCCGTACTGCCTGAGCACGTCATAAGCTTCGCGCTGCGCGACGCGCGCCGCCTTCGGCAGTCCCCTGCTCTCCAGCCACACGCGTGTGCGCTCGTGTTCCCGCGCCGCCGCCTCGCGCGCCGCTGCGCGGACGACGGGCTGAAGTTTGTCCAGCAGCACGTTGATGGTCGCTTCGAGTGGGGCGGTGCGCGACTCGGCGGTGACTTCTAGCGCACGTCCGGTGGCGGGGTCTGGGCGACTAGGTTTCGCGGGGTTCTTCGAAGCAGACCCAGATGCTGAGAATGAATTATCCACGACCGGAGTATCCGCGCCGTTTTTTGGCGCGAGGGAATTAAGATCTGTGTCTAGAGTCTCTGGATCAGCGAAGCTGTCACTAAAGGCTGCTTCATTCTGTGAAGCGTGACTCTCGACGGATGAAGCAGGAGCGAAGCGTAAAATTTTTTGCCCCGCCGGAGTTGCACGCACGCCGATAGAAGCGCTTGAGCGGTTAAGAAATATTCTCAGACCGACGCCGTTCTTGCCCGCGAAATATCCGATGATTCCCTGCTCGTGCAACCAGATGATGGCTTTGTTGGCGGTGGCGCTGGCGACACCCACGACCTGACAAAACCTGTCCCACGCTTTAACCTGCTTCCCCTCCCTGCTCTCCGCCTCGAAACGCAAGACACCTTCACGTTCCCAATACTGGTGGGGGGCGTTGATCAAGCGGAGGTAGATCTTGCTCATCAACGGCGTCACCTTGTCCGCCTCAGCTGATGTGAGTGCCGCGGTGATGTCCCGGTCGAGCTTATAGAAGTTTTTGTGATACTCGTTTGCCGCGAGCTGCGTCTTGCGAACGAAACGAGGGGTGAAGTTCGGCTGTGCGGACATTGCTCTTTTAACCTGCAACTTTCTTTCGCGGCGGTGACCGAACGGCAGATATTTCTGCTCGACGCTCGATCGCGCGGGCAAAGGTTTGCCGCCAAGGCGAAATCTGTCAGCGATCCCTGGCGGGCGCGGTCTGGCACTTGATGCTTCGGACCAAATTCTTAAGTGCGGGACTGCGCCCAGCGATCTCCAAGGACAGCCGGTTAACTACACCTGATCCGCAATGGCTGTAAATTCCCCTGCAAGCTTCATTGCAGCCCCTGCACTTGTTCGTGCAGCGGCTGCGACGATCTTTACAGCCCCTGTGGAAAACATTGCACCCCCTGTGCTCGACGTTGCAGGGGCTGCAATGTGGAATGCAGGGGTATACATACCCCTGCATTCCACATTGCATGGGTCTTGCTCGACGAATACCCGATAAATACCTGGTGATAAGTGTATTCTCAGAGGAAAGCAGCGAGAGTGCGGGATATCATCACACCCCTGCAATGATGAATGCAGGGGATGCGGTGAATATTGCGGGGGTCTTGCACTTACTGATAGGCGTGACGTATAGACGTTTCGTATAGTAATATGCAGTCGTTCTCAAGGGGCACTCTTATATGACAGGTATACAGATCAAAGACTTGCGGAAATCGCTGGGTTACACGCAGGCAAAACTCGGCGAAGAGGTTGGCGTCACATCTAACACTATCGCCCGGTACGAGCGTGAGGAACTTAGACCCTCCCCGTCGGTGATGAAACTGCTCGGCATGCTAGAAACCTTGGCGGCGGAGAAACTCGCGGCGGAGAAGAAGGCGGCGTAAAGCGGTGAAGACGATCGCCATTGCCAATCAGAAAGGCGGCGTGGGCAAGAGCACCACCGCCGCCTGCGTGGCTGCGGAACTCGCGCTACGGGGTTACGAGACCCTGCTCGTCGACGGCGACCCTCAGGCGAACGTCACCTCCCATTTTCTCGCCGCCGATCAGATCGAACTTTCCATCGCGGACGTCCTGATCGAGACCGAGCAGCGCGAGAAGATACCGCTGGAGGCGGCAGTCGTGACTACCGAGATGGAGCACCTCGATCTGGTCCCCTCGAAGCTGCGCTTCGCGCGTTTTGAGAAGGAGCCGGCCATCGCCATTAACCGGTTGCGCTCGAAACTGGTGCCGCTCGCCTCGACCTACGACTTTGTCATCATCGACACCCCGCCCACTTTGGGCCAGATCCTGACGACCCCTTTACTCGCGTCAACGCACATGCTCGTGCCCGTGGCCGCCTCGCCGCTTGCGCAGGACGGGTTGGACGACCTGATGAGCACTTTCGAGGAGGTGCGCAGCACCAACCCGGAGCTTGAGATGCTGGGCATGGTCTGCACACTGTTTGACGGGCGCACCTCAGTCTCTGCGGAGTCGTTCCGCAGCCTCAAGCAGCGCTACGGCGTGAAGGTATTTGAGACGATTATCCACCGCAACGTCAAATTGGAGGAGTCACCCGCCTTCCACCAGCCCGTCCAACTCTACGCCCCGTCCTCGCGCGGTGCGCTGCTCTACGCGGAACTGACGGACGAGATACTGAAGAGGCTCGGCGAACGCAAGACAAAGGGCAGGCTGAAGCTGGCAGTCGAGGAGTCGCGCGCCTGATGGCAGAGCCGAAGATAAAACCTGAGCGCAGGGAAGCTGGCAAGAGCAAATTCCGCTTGCCCGAGCGTCAGCCGCGCGTGAGCGACATCAATCCGCTCCGTGAGATTCTCCAAGAGGCTAAGGCTCAGGAGGAGGCGTTGCTGGCAGAGGTGCCTCCGATACCCAACGTCTCGCCCACCCCTGCAAATATCATTGCAGGGGTGGCTCGGACTCCTAGTAAGGAAATAGGTGGTACCCCTGCAAAAAACATTACAGGGGTAGGTAAGCCTGCTGTTGCTCTGCCGCTCCCTCAAGTCTCTCAAACACCCACTGCCTCTTTCGGCGACTTTTCCAAGCGGTGGTCACCGATCCTGCGGTCTGGGCAGATGAGCGTGTGCCGGGTTTTATTTGGGCAAACCTATGAGTTGGGGCAGACGGAGTGCTTCACATCAATGCCGCGACTAGCCGCCGCCGCAGGTCTGAAGGAGCGCCAGTGTTATAACGTCGTCGCACAACTCGAGCAATTGGGCTTCATCGAGCGCCCCGAAATCTTCAACACTCCGACCAAGAAGGGAACTGTCTTCCGCCTTTTCCTGTCGCCGCAGGATCTTCCCATTGATTCAAATCGCCGCTACCATATCGGGGGAGGGGATTAGTACCCCTGCAATGCAGATTGCAGGGGATGTAATCTAGATTGCAGGGGTGCCTCGACATAAAGCTCACTGGCCTGCCTAGTCGCAAACACCGCAACTTTCTTTAGAGCTCGTTTCTCAAAGACGAAGCCCTTCCAGAATACGCCATGTCCCACCTAGTGAGCCCCCCAACGAAGCCGTATTTCATCCCGTCCACAGCGGTTACCGCTTCCCGCCGATATCATATTGAACGCTTCAAGGTAAGCCGTCACAGACGTTTAACATGTTTCACACATCTCTCCATCACAATTCCGATAATACACCTTTTACGAATTTAACCGTTGACGGTTTCTATTCAGCTATGAGATAAAGGTAAGCAAACAAAGGTGATTACGGTGAGATAAGGGCGTCATTTGTTCAGCGTACTACCATTCCTTGCTTGATGCCAGCAGATTTTACCCCGAGGTGGGTGATTAATGCCGCCGCAGTTGCCCGATTCCATGCCCTGGCAGATTTATCAAGCCTACTTGCAGGGGCCGAGCGCCCTCTTCCGGCTCTTTGAAGATGCCTTCGGTCGCCACGCCCTCTACGGGCCGCCGGAGCCTGAGCAGCAGCAACGCACCATCGACGCCTTGTCCGAGCACATCGCGGGGCTTAAGGCGCAGATCGAGAAGCTGCAAGCGGAGATCGGCGATCTGCACGGACGCAACTTCCAACTCGGGCGCAGGAACGCGGAGCTGGAGGCGCTCGTCTCGAAGGACTCACATAACTCCAGCCGCCCGCCTTCGACCGATCCGCCCTGGGCGAAGAGAACCAGGAGCCTGCGCCGACCCTCGGGCAGACTTCCGGGCGGGCAAGCAGGGCACCCGGGGGAGACGCTGCGGCTCTCGGCTCATCCGACGCGCGTCGTCGAGCACCGGCCGCAGGAGTGCCGAAGCTGCCACGCCCCGCTCGACTCGGGACAGGTCATCGGTCACCGCCGGCAGCAGGTCTGGGAACTCGTCCCGGCGAAGTTGAAGGTCACCGAGCATCGGCTCGCGGCGTTGCGCTGCCCGTCGTGCGGACAGACGACGCGAGGTGAGTTCAAGGGTGCAGTCCGCTCGGTCGTGCAGTACGGACCCCGATTGAAGGCGAGAGTACTCTATCTTCGGCAGTATCAGTTGCTGCCATATCAGCGCACCGCCGAGGCGATGAGGGATCTCTTCGGCTGCCACCTCTCGACGGGGACGGTCGCCAACATCGTCAGAGAGTGCGCCGATGAGTTGGTCGAGACCGAGTTGAAGATCAAGCAGAGGCTCCGGCGCTCTTCTGTGATCCATGCCGATGAGACGGGGCTGCGGATCGACAAGCGCCTCGGCTACGTGCACGTCGCGAGCACGCCCTCATTAACGCACTACGCCTCTGCCGCGCATCGCGGGCAGAGGGCCATCTCGGAGATCAATGTGCTGCCGCACTATCGCGGGACGTGCGTGCATGACGGGTGGCTCGCCTACGCGCACTACACGCAATGCCGGCACGCGCTCTGCGGCGTGCATCTGCTGCGCGAGCTGACTTACTTCGAGGAACTCGGAAAAGAGACGAAGGCGTGGGCTACGCCGCTCAAAGAGTTGCTGCTGGAGATGTAAGGGGGCGGTGGAGCGAGTCAGTGAGCAGGGCGGGAAGCATCTCCCCGAGGATGATCTAACGTCGCTGACGGAGAGCTACGACAGGCTGATCACCGAGGGGCTTCGGGCACAGCCGCCGCCCGAAGTGCCGGAGCAGGTCAGGAAGCAGGCGCGCAACCTGGTGCTGCGGCTGGAGCGGAGAAAAGAAGAGGTGCTGCGCTTCTTAACGGACTTCGCCGTGCCCTTTGACAATAATCAGGCGGAGCGAGACCTGCGGATGGTTAAGCTCCAGCAGAAGACTTCCGGGTGCTTTAGGAGTGAAGAAGGGGCGCGGCGGTTCTGCCGCATCCGCTCTTACGTCTCGACCATGCGCAAGCAAGGCAGAGGGATGCTCGAAGCGCTCGCAGGGGCGTGCAAGGGTGAGCCGCTAAGTGTTAGAAAACGCTGGGAATAGCTGAATAGTTACCGTTGACTGGCTAGTTTGCAAAAATTACTTTGGCCACAATTAGTAGTGGATAAGTATGATATGTTATCTGAATATCTGGTGCAGTCAGAAATTTTTTGTAACACTACCCCGCGCCGCGCCTACCTTAATGAGTCGCGGTCAAGGACGCCTTGAGGAGGAGAGTTGACACTTAATCCGACAATGATTCACACTCCAGCCAAGGGACGCGGCAAATGCGCTGGCAAACCATCCTAAAAAATCGTTGTTGAAGGCAAGAGAACCCTAACCTAAGATAAAGGCAAAACGGCGCGCTAGCACCAAAGCCTAGAGTTGAGTCCGCACGTCCGGCGGAGCCCAGCGCGGCACGAGTTGCCTAGAGCCCGTCGGCATCGAAGGCTTCACATGGAGCGTGTGATCATCATCGGCGCAGGCGGGCACGCGCGCGAGGTCGCCGAAATCTTACGACACCAAGCGAGCGGGGGCGCGGGGCCGCAGGCGGTCGGCTTCGTCGTAGACGACCCCGAGAATCACTCGCGGGAGGTCGCGGGACTGCCCGTGCTGGGCGAATGGTCCTGGTTTAACGGCGAAGGGCGTGAAGGGCTCGCCGTTATCTGCGCCGTCGGATCGCCGAAGCTCCGCAGGAGGATGGCCGAACGTGCCGCTTCCGAGGGGCTTAAGTTCGCCAGCGCTGTCTCGCCGCTCGCGTACCTCTCTCCCGAGGCGCGGCTGGGCGCGGGCGTGATGATCTTCCCCCACTGTTTCGTGAGCGCCGGCAGTTCGGTCGGCGAACACGCCGTCGTCAACGTCGCGGCGTCAGTGAGCCACGACACGCGCGTCGGCCGCTACTCGACGCTCGGCCCCGGCGCGCGGCTCGCCGGCCGCGTCTCGGTCGGCGAGGGTGCTTATATCGGGGTCGGCGCCAGCGTCATCGAACGCGTGTCGGTCGGCGCATGGACAATCGTAGGGGGCGGCGCGATCGTCACGAAGGACCTGCCGGAGGACGTAACGGCCGTCGGGGTGCCAGCGCGTGTGATCAAGGCTAATGAAAAAGGGTGATATGCGCTCACGACCGGCCGCGACGGGCGGGGCGCCCATTTTCGAGAACAGCGTGCGGCTGGCTAAACCGACGCTGCCCGACTTCGAGGCACTCGCGGCGGACGTACGCGGTGTGCTCGCGAGTGGCTACCTCAGCAAGGGGCGGCACCTTGGCGCCTTCGAGGAGGCGCTGTCCGCACACCTCGGCGTCCGACACGCCGTCGCCGTCTCAAGCGGTACGACAGGTCTGATGCTCACCTACCAAGCGCTCGGACTCGCGGGCGAAGTCATACTCCCAAGCTTCACCTTCATGGCGACGGCAGGCGCGCTCGTTTGGGCAGGCGCGCGACCCGTCTTCGTAGACGTGGACGCGGCGACGACCAACCTCGACCCGCACTCTGCCGAGGCCGCCATCACGTCGCGCACTACGGCCATCGTCGCCGTTCACAACCATGGCAACCCCGCCGACGTTGCCCGCTTGAGCGAGGTGGCCGAGCGCCGCAGGCTCCCCTTAGTCTTCGACGCGGCTCACGCCCTCGGCTCGCTCTATCAAGGTCGGCCCGTCGGCCCGCATGGCGACGTGAACGTCTTCAGCCTGAGTTCGACCAAGCTCCTGGCGGTGGGTGAGGGAGGCGTTGTCGCTACGGACGACGACGCGCTGGCCGAACGCGTTCGCGTGGGCCGTGAGTACGGTAATAGCGGCGGCTACAAGAGCGCCTTTGCCGGGCTCAACGGCCGCATGCCGGAGTTGAGCGCGCTGCTGGCGCTGCACGGCCTGCCGCTGCTCGAAGGAGCCGCGCGCCACCGCAACCGCTTGGCCGACCTCTACCGCGAAGAGTTGGGCGGCGTGCCGGGTGTCGGCTTCCAGCAGGTGCGCGAAGGCGACCGCAACTCTTACAAAGATTTCTCCATCACCGTCGAGCCGACGGCCTTTGGCCTGACGCGCGACGAGCTGGCCGCGGCCCTGGAAGCCGAGAACGTGGAGACGCGCAAGTACTACGACCCACCCGCCCACCGGCTGACGGCCTACCGAAAGTTCGCGCCCGCGGATGAGGAGTTGCCGAACACGGCGTGGCTGTCGCGCGCGAGCTTGAGCCTACCCATCTGGTCAGACATGGAGACCGGCGTGGTGTTGGGAATCTGTGCGGCTGTCCGAAGGGCGCACGAGTTCGCCGAAGAAATCAGTGAAGCGCTCGGGCGCGGCGAGGTCGCTTGCGCTACGGGCACGCGCCCGTAGCCTGCGGCGGAAGGCCGAGCGACGCGGCGAGCGTCAATCTGCCGCGAACGCAGAATCGCAGTCTGGTCTTAAGCATGATCAGCAGCCGAGACATTGTTCTCGTCTCCAGCGTCGAGTGGGGCTTCCTGTGGCAGATACCGCAGGAGGTATCGCTGCGCCTGACGCGCGCGGGCAACCGCGTGCTCTACGTCGAGAACACAGGGGTGCGTTCGCCGTCGCTCGGCGATGCTGGACGCGTCGCGCAGAGGTTCAGGCGCTGGGCCGACTCGCTGCCGTCGCGGAGGGCGCGCTGCGCTGCGCCGGGCGTGTATGTCGTCTCACCGCTCGTGCTGCCGCCGTTCGGGCCGCCGCAACGCCACCTCGCGAACCGCTTCCTGCTCCGGCTCCAGGTCGCAGGCGCGTCGCGCCGTCTCGGGATGCGCGACCCGATCATCTGGACGTTTCTGCCGACGGATACGTCCGCCGAGATCGTCTGCCTCCTCGCCTCTCCCCGCAGCGTCGTAGTCTACCATTGCACCGCGGGCTTCTCCCGTCTGACCCCGCGCGCGGCCGAGTTGGTGCGCAGCGAAGAGGCGTCGCTGAAGATGAGCGACGTAGTCTTCGCCAACTGCACCGGCCTGTCCGATATTTGCAGGCGTTGGAACGATAACGTGAGCGTCCTGCCGCCAGGCGTAGACCTAGGCGCCTTCCTCCCCGGAAGTAGAGGACGCGGGGCCGACGCTCCAGCTCCGGCCGGAGGCGGGGAGGGAGGCGAGCCGCGGCGCCCGGTCATCGGCTACGTCGGCGGTCTTCACAGGCACGTGGACTACGAACTGTTGGCGGGGATGGCGCGGGCGCGTCCCGAGTGGTCGTGGCTCTTCGTCGGCCCGCGCCAGACAGAGGTGAACGGCCTCGGCTCACTACCGAACGTGCGCATGCTCGGTCAGCAGCCGCACCGCGACTTAGTCCACTACATCCGCGAGATGGACGTTTGCCTCGTGCCCTACTTAAACAACCCGGAGACCGAGACCGTGATGCCCGTGAAGTTGAACGACTATCTGGCCGTCGGCAAGCCTATCGTCTCGACGCCGGTTCCGGCGCTGCGCGAGTTCAATGAAAGGCACGGGGTTATCTTCACGGCCGACGCCAGCACGGACTCCTTCCTAAGCACGATAGAGGCGGCCCTCGCCACGTCGGCCGACGAGCGGTTGGTTGCCCGCCGACGCGAGGTCGCGGCGCTGAGCGACTGGCAGACGCGTCTGAGCGCCATGAGCGACCTGATCGAAGGCGCGGCCCTCCGCAAGTCGGCCGAGTCCGGCGGGCGGTCCGTGGCGGCCGAGGCCTAGAGCTTGAGCGGGCTCTCATCTTATGAAAGTAGTCATTCTGGCAGGCGGGTTCGGGACGCGGCTGGCTGAAGTGACGGAGGCTA
This sequence comes from Pyrinomonadaceae bacterium, assembly GCA_045807785.1. Lineage (GTDB taxonomy): Bacteria > Acidobacteriota > Blastocatellia > Pyrinomonadales > Pyrinomonadaceae > JAIVGV01. Next base: position 9,489 of record JBJMGS010000383.1, on the reverse strand, counting down.
TGCCCAAGCCGATGATCGAGATCGGAGGGCAGCCCCTGCTCTGGCACATCATGCGCCACTACGCGCGCTACGGCCACGAAGAGTTCTTCGTCGCGCTGGGCTACAGGGGCGACGTGGTCAAGCGCTACTTCCTCGACTACTACACCGCCAACGGTGACCTGACAGTCGGCCTCGCCGACGGGCGCGTGCGGGTAGAGAACAAGGAGTCCGTAGATTGGGGCGTCCACCTCGTTGACACGGGACTCACGACGAACACGGGCGGGCGGGTGCGGCGGCTGGCGAGCAGGCTTGCCGGAGAGACGTTCATGCTGACCTACGGCGACGGCGTTTCGGACGTTGACCTCGACGACCTGCTCGATTACCACCGCTCGCAGGGGCTCCTCGCCACCGTGACGGCGGTGCGGCCGCCGTCGCGCTTTGGCGGGCTGACGTTCGACGGCGGCCGCGTGGCGCAGTTCGACGAGAAGCCGCAGATCGGCGAGGGGTGGATTAACGGCGGCTTCTTCGTCTTCGAGCCGGCCGTCTTCGGCCTCCTTGATGGGGATGCGACGAGCCTTGAGAATGACCTGCTCGCGCGCCTGGCCGCCGCGGGGCAGCTCGCCGGCTATCGCCACGAAGGCTTCTGGCAGTGCATGGACACGCTCAGAGACCGACGCTTGCTCGAACAACTCTGGGACGAAGGAGACCCGCCTTGGAAGACTTGGCGCTGAGTCTGTTCTGGCGCGACCGCCCAGTCTTCGTCACCGGCGCGACCGGGTTTTTGGGGGGCTGGCTGGTGCGCCGCCTCGTCGCCGCTGGGGCCGACGTAACCTGCCTCGTGCGCGACTGGGCGCCGCAGAGCGAGCTCGCGCGCTCGGGGCTGTTGGAGCGCGTCAAAGTGGCGCGCGGCGACGTGCGCGATCAGGCGCTTCTGGAGCGCGTGCTCGGCGAATACGAGACCGACACCGTCCTGCACCTCGCGGCGCAGACCATCGTGACGATAGCCAACCGTAACCCCGTCTCGACCTTCGAGACGAACGTCGGCGGCGCCTGGTCGCTCCTGGAGGCTTGCCGGCGCAGCCCCGCGGTGCGGCAGGTGGTCGTGGCCTCATCGGACAAGGCATACGGCGAGTACGAGCTTCTGCCCTGCGATGAGGAGGCTCCGCTGCGCGGCCGCCACCCCTACGACGTGAGCAAGTCGTGCGGCGACCTGATCGCGCGCGCCTATGCCGTCACCTACGGCCTGCCCGTCGCCATCACGCGCTGCGGCAACTTCTACGGCGGCGGCGACCTCAACTGGAACCGCATCGTGCCGGGGACGATCCGCTCCGCCCTGCGCGGCGAGACGGTGGTCGTCCGCTCCGACGGCGCGCCGGTGCGCGACTATTTCTACGTTGAGGACGCCGCGGCCGCCTACATGCTACTGGCCGAGCGGCTGGCTGCGGACGGGGCGCTCGGCGGCGAGGCTTTTAACTTCTCTTACGAGACCCCGGTCAGCGTCCTCGAACTGGTGCGGCAGTTACTCACGCTGGTAGGGTCGGACGCGCGCGTGGAAGTGCGCGGCGGGGCCCCCAACGAGATCTCGCGCCAGTGGCTCAGCGCCGGGAAGGCGCGGCGGCTGCTGAGCTGGGAGCCGCTTTTCACGCAAGATGAGGGGCTGAGGCGGACGGTCGAGTGGTATCGCTCTTACCTCGCGCGGGGCGCGGCGTGAGCGGCGCGGTCGTTTGCCGCGCGTGCGGGACGCCGGGAGCGGCCGTCGTGCTCTCGCTCGGGCCGGCCCCGCTCGCCAACGCGCTGCTGCGGGCCGAGCAGCTCGACTGGCCCGAGCCGAGGTACCCGCTCGACCTGGCCTTCTGCCGCCGGTGCGGCCTCGCGCAGGTGACGGAGCTTGTGCCGCCTGAACGGCTCTTCGGCGAGTACCCATACTTCTCCTCCTTCTCGGAGACGACGCTGAAGAACGCTCACGCGCTCGCGCGTCGTCTGACGGCGCGGCGCGGCCTGAGCGCCGGGAGCCTGGTGGTAGAGGTCGCGAGTAACGACGGTTACCTGCTTCAGTATTACGCGCGCCGCGGCGTGCCCGTCCTCGGGATAGAGCCGGCGCGCAACGTCGCGCGCTTTGCGTGGGAGGAGCGCGGCGTCGAAACGCTCTGCGAGTTCTTCGGCGAGGGGCTGGCGCGCAGGCTCGCCGGGGAGGGGCGGCGGGCGGACATAATTCACGCCCACAACGTCCTGGCGCACGTCGCCGACCTGCATGGCTTCCTCGCGGGCGTGGCGCTGCTGTTGAAGCCCGGAGGCCTCGCCGTCTTCGAGGTGCCCTACGTCAGGGACATGGTCGAGGGCGTCGAGTTTGATACTATCTACCACGAGCACCTCTGGTACTTCTCCTTAACTTCTTTGCGCGCCCTGCTGCCGCGCCACGGCCTGCGCGTCGCGCGCGTCGAGCGCCTTGCCGTCCACGGCGGTTCCCTCCGCCTCTTCGTCGAGGCCGGGGCGGGGACGGAGTCGGCCTCCGTGCGGCGGATGCTCGCGGAGGAAGAGCGCGCAGGTCTAGGCCGTACGGAGTTCTACGAGGAGTTCGCCGCGCGCGCGGCCGAACTGCGCGACCGGCTTGTGGCGCTGCTCGGGGGGATTAAGGCGCGCGGCGGGCGCGTCGCCGCGTACGGCGCCTCGGCCAAGGGCACGACGCTCTTGAGCTACTGCCGCATCGGCGGCGAGACGCTCGACTTCGTCGTCGACCGCAGCACCTTCAAGCAGGGGCGCTACACGCCGGGCACGCGCCTGCCGATCTACCCGCAGGAAAAGTTACTCGAAGAGATGCCGGACTACGTGCTGCTGCTCACTTGGAACTTTGCCGAGGAGATACTCGGGCAGCAAGAGGCCTACCTGAAGAGGGGCGGGCGCTTCATCATCCCCGTCCCCGTGCCGCGCGTCGTCGGGCGGGAGTCGCGGGGGGAATCAGCTTAATGGGCGCCGGCGCGCTCGCCGGGCGGATCGCGCGTCGCGTCGGGCGGGCTTTGTGGCCCCCACCCGCGCCACCGCCACCGCCGGTCGCAGCGCCGCCGCAGGAGCGCTGGACGTATGACCGCGACGGCCTGAAGACGCTTCACAACAGCGACTTCCTCGAAGACACCCTCTTCCGGGAGGCGTACAGGCTGGGCCGGGAGACTGGCTCTTGGCACGGCCACGACATAGAGTGGAGGGCTTACATCGTCTGCTGGGCGGCGTCGAAGGGCAAGGGGCTTGAGGGCGACTACGTCGAGTGCGGCGTCAACAGGGGCGGCTACTCACGCCTCGCGATGCACTACATAGACTTCGCCGGAATGAATGGCAAGAAGTTCTATCTCGTTGACACCTACAACGGCATCCCCGAGGAGTTCATAGAGGAGGAGAACAGGGCCCTCTTCGAAGGGCGCTACGCCGAGTGCTACGAAGAGGTCGTGCGGAGGTTCGCCCCCTTCGAGAACGCGGTCGTCGTGCGCGGGACCGTCCCCCGCGTGCTCCCGGAGGTCAAGGCCGAGAAGGTCTGCTACCTCTCGCTCGATATGAACTGCGCCGCGCCCGAGATAGCGGCGGCCGAGTTTTTCTGGGACAAGCTGTCGGGCGGGGCCGTCATGATCTTGGACGACTACGGGTTCAGCCAGTTCACACGCCAGAAGCACGCCTTCGACGCGTTCGCACGCGCGAAGGGCGTCGAAGTGCTCTCCCTGCCGACGGGGCAGGGACTCATCTTCAAACCGTGAAGGTTCGGAAGGGGTTGACGCGCGTGACAGATGCCGTGGGCGACAGGCTGCGCGAGGCGCTGGGCAGTATAGGCAGGAACGATCTGCTGCGGGCGCAGTTCCTTGACGCGTGTAGGCTTGTCGAGAGCCTGCCGGAGAACGCCTATACCACCCCGCGCGAGGAGCTGACCGGGCCGGTCGTTGACGCGCTGCACGGGCAGGTGGAGGTCGTCCGCAAGGAGTTGAGCAACGGCGTCGTCTTAGACTTCTACTACAGTTCGCGCATCGCGCGCGACTTCATCATGTCGACGCCGGAGAAGCCCGATCACGTCTGGGAGCCGCAGACGACCAAACTCCTGCTCTACCTTTCCGAAGGGGCGGGCCATGTCATAGTCGGCGGCGCCTACTTCGGCGACCAGGCCGTGCTCATCGCCCACGCGTTACAAGGCGAGGGCGGCGTCTGCCACGCCTTCGAGCCGGACGCCGAGCAGGCCGCGATGCTCGAACATAACGCCCGTCTGAACGGCCTCGGTAACCTCCGCGTTAACGCCGTCGGCCTGTGGGCCGACAGCCGGACGCGCCTGCGGCTGGTCGGCCGCGACGCGCTCGCCAGCCCGGTCGCGGCCGAGGGCGAGGAGGATGGCGGTCCGACCTTCCCGACAACGACCGTGGACGAATACCTCGGCCGCTGCGGCGTCGGGCGCGTCGAGCTGATTATGCTCGACCTCGAAGGCGGCGAGCTGAGTGCGCTGCGGGGCGCGCGGGGCCAGCTCTCGCTGCCGCCCGGCCTCGCCCCGAACGTCGTCTTCGAGGTGCACCGCTCCTACGTGGACTGGTCGGGCGGACTCCAGAAGACCGAAATCCTGAGACACCTCTCCTCCTTCGGCTACACAGCTTTCGCCGTGCGCGACTTTCAGAATAACTACGACATGCGCGGCCGCCCCGTCGAACTCATACCGGCGGCCGACGTCTACCTGGAGGGGCCGCCGCACGGCTTCAACATGCTGGCGGTCAAGGACGCTTCCGTCCTCGACGGGCGCGTCCGGTTCTGCCGCGGCGTTAGCCCCAAACTGCTCCTGCACAGGGACGCGGCGCTGCACCACCCGGGGGGCGGGCTCCGGCCCGCCCCCGCGGACTGACGGTCACGACTCGTGATGTTCACCATCATCGGCGCGGCGGGGTTCATCGGCTCGCGCCTCGCACGACACCTCGAAGCGCGGCGCCAGGACTACTACGCGCCGCGCCGCGGCGAAGACCTGACCGGCAGACGACTCGGCCGCGTCATCTACTGCGCCGGGCTCACGGCAGACTTCCGCACCCGCCCGCACGACGCCGTCGAGGCGCACGTCTGCCAAGTGCTGCGGCTGGCGCAGGGCTGCGACTTCGAGTCCTTCGTCTACCTCTCTTCTACGCGCCTCTACAAGGGGCACGGGCGGGAGACGGCGCGCGAAGAGGACGACTTGCGGGTCAACCCCTCCGACCTGGGCGACCTCTACAACCTCTCGAAGGCCTTGGGCGAGTCGGTCGTCCGGCTCTGCGGCGAGAGGGCGCGCGTCGTGCGGCTCTCGAACGTCTACGGCGACGACTTCTCGCGGCAGACCTTCCTCTCGATGCTTATCGGCGAGGCGCTGAGGGACGGCCGTATCAGGCTCCAGACCTCACTCGAGTCGGCGAAGGACTACGTGAGCGTCGAGGACGTGGTCGGGCTGCTGCCCCGCATCGCCGCCGGCGGGCGTCGCCGCGCTTACAACGTCGCCAGCGGGGTCAACGTTACGAACGCGGAGCTGGCCGGGAGCATCGCACGCCTGACCGCCTGCGAGGTCATACAGGAGCCAGGCGCAGAGACCGTGAGCTTCCCCGCCGTGGACATCTCCCGCGTGCGCGAGGAGTTCGGCTTCGAGCCCACCTCGGTCCTCCACGACCTCCCGCGACTGATCGAATCTTACAGGCAGCACCGGAGCGATACAGGTGATCTCCATTGACGAAGAGCGTGGACTCGTGACCGTCGAGCGGGACGGCCGGAAGCAGACCTGCGGGTGGGACACGCCCGAGGGCTTCGCCATCGTGTCCGACCTTTGGTTGCGCGCGGGGTGGGCCGTCAAGCATGTCTACACCTTCACGTGGCTGGGCCGGCCCGTCATCCAGTTGCCGGAGGACTTGCTGCGCCTTCAGGAACTCGTCTGCGGGCTGCGGCCGGACGTGATCGTCGAGACGGGCGTGGCGCACGGCGGCGGGCTGGTCTTCTACGCGAGCCTCTGCCACCTGCTGGGCCGGGGGCGTGTCGTCGGCGTGGACGTCGAGATACGCGAGCACAACCGCGAGGCCATCGAGTCGCACCCGCTCTTCCCCTACGTCACGCTCGTCGAGGGCGACTCGGCCGACCCGGCCACGGCCGCTCGCGTCGGGGCGCTGGTTCGCCCGGGCGAGACCGTGCTCGTCCTGCTCGACTCCGACCACAGCAAAGAGCACGTACTGGCCGAACTGCGGGCCTATGCGCCGCTCGTGAGCCGGGGCTCCTACGCCGTTGCGATGGACGGCCACATCATGGAACTGGTGGCGGGCGGCCCCCGCACCGGCGACGACTGGGGGCGGGACAACCCGCGCGCCGCGGCCGTCCAGTTCGTCCGCGAGAACCCTTCATTCGTGCTCGAAGAGCCGCCGTTCCTCTTCAGCGAGGGACTGACCTCGCGCGCCATCTCTTACTCGTCGGGGTGTTACATCAAACGCGTCATATGAATGGAATAGTTCAGCCGCCCGCGGGCGTCTCACTCGCCGTGGTCATCCCCACGCGCAACCGCGCCGAGCTGGCCGCCACGGCGGTTCGTTCGCTGCTCGGCCAGAAGGACTGCCGGCTGGAGGTGTTCGTCTCGGACAACTCCTCGACGGAGGAAGAGAGGGGGCGACTGGCGGACTTCTGTCACGCGGAGGCCGACCCGCGCCTCGTCTACATGCGGCCACCGCGGTCGCTCGCGATGGCGGAGCACTGGGACTGGGCGGTCGGGCAGGCGCTCGAACGCTCAGGCGCCACCCACTTGACCGTCCATTACGACCGCAAAGTCTCGAAGCCCGGTCAACTCGGCCTCGCCACCCGCCTTGCCGCGCGTCACCCCGACCGGCTCTTCACTATCACGATGGATTTGGTGATGGCCGACCCGCCGCCGGCCGTGCTCTACCAGACGCCCTGGACGGGGAAGCTCTACGAGGTGAAGACTTCGCGCGTCGTCGAGTTGACGACGCGGGCGCGGATCAACGACATGGGGCAGGCGTTCCCTGTGATGTCGAACTGCATCACCCCGCGACGCGTGCTGGAACGGATTCGCGCGCGCTTCGGCGACATCTGTAACTCGACGGGGCCGGACTCGTGCTTCACCTACCGCTTCTGCGCCGTCGAGGACGGCTACCTCCACTTCGACCGACCGCTCGGCATCGTCTACGCCAGCCACCGCAGCAACGGCACGGCCTACCTGAAGGGGAAGACGGACGGCGACTTCGGCGACTTTCTCAAGATGTGCGGCGACCGCACGTGGCTGGGGGCGGCGCCCATCCCCGGCATCAACCTCGGCCAGAACATGCTCTACCACGAGTACGAGTTGGTGCGGCGCGAGGCGGGCGGCGACAGGTTCCCGCCGATAGACCTTGACTGCTACCTGAGAGACCTGGAGGCGGCGCTGAAGTGGATCGAAGACCCGAGGGCAAAGGACGCGCTGCGCGCCCTGCTGAAGGAGCGTGGCTGGCGCGAGGAGCCGGCGGCGGAGTCGCTAGCGGAGCAGCCGGCGGAGAAGCCACCCGCCTCGCCCCGCAAGCCGCTCCGTGCACGGCTCGCGCCGGCGAACGTTCTCGACTCGGCCCGCACGAGGGCGCGCAACAGGTGGGAAGTTCTCAAGCGACGGCAGGGGCTCGTCCTCTTCCTCGCGGATTATCTCGGCATCAAGCCGCCGCACGTCCACTGCTTCACTTTCGAGAGCGACGAGAAGGCGCTCCGCTACGCCCTCTCCTGCCCACGCAGGCCGGAGCCCGTGAACCCCTACATACTTGCGCTCGAGCCGTCAGAGCTCCCGGCGCCGCCGGACGTAGGCGCGTAGCCGGCGCGCGCGCCGGTAGAGACCGCGCGGCGCGTACCTTAGTCGCGGCAGGTGTGTAAAAAGGGCCATGTCCACGAAGAGCAGGCGCGCGGCCATATACGCCCCGAGCGGCACGGCCACCGCGGCGCGCAGCAGCGAGCGCAGGGGATTATAGAAGGCCCGCGTCTCCTCGTCCCTGAGGCGTCGGTAGAGTGCGTGCAGGTCGTCCACCGTGCGGCTCAGCGTGAAGCGTTCGAGCATGAGTTTGCGCCCCGCCCTCCCCAACGTGCGCGCGCGCCCGCGGTCGCGCAGCATCTCGTCGATGCGCCGCGCGAGGTCGGCCGGGTCGGAAGGGTTGGCCTGGAGCCCCGTCTCCCCCTCGCGCACCGTATCGACGAGCCCGCCGACGCGCGTGACGACCGTCGGACATTCCATGAGCAGCGACTCTATCGTCCCGGCCGGGTTGTCGTGCAGCGACGACTGCACCGCGACGTCGGCCTCGCGCAGGATGGCGTTAGCGTCGGCGCGGTAGCCGGGGAAGATGACGGACGAATCAAGCCCCATCTCGTGGACTAGCTGCTCGACCTCGCGCTTGTACCTCTCGCCGTGTTCGCCCCAGCCGGAGCCTACCAGCAGAAACTTTGCGTCCGGGTAGTGGGCCAGAACCAGCGGCGCGGCGCGCACGAGGTCTTCGTGCCCCTTGATGCCGCGCCCATGCACGACCGCGGGCACCCAGCGCGACTTCGACAGGCGTGGGTAGAAGTACGCGACCTTCACTATCAGCGGCGTGTCGGGGGGCCAGCCGAAGCTGGCGCGGACGCCGGCGGGCGCCACGTCACGCGGGTCGAAGCGCCGCTCGTCCGGCCCGTAGTAGACGAGCGCAAGCCGCCCGTCGGGCGCGCCCATCTCCCGGCAGAGTTCGACGCTACTCACGCAGGAGGGGACGAGTGCCGACTCCATCCACCACGTCGCGCGGTCTATCCAGCGCGAGGTGCGCGCCTCCAGATGGAAGGGCGAGGCATACATCGCCAGCCGGACAGGCACGTCGGCGAGCCACGCGGCAAGGCGCGCGATGACCATCGAGAAGAAGAGGTGGCTCTGAACAACGTCGACGCGCTCGCGCCGGAAGAGTCGCGCAAGGTTGAGGACGGCCAGCGGCGCGCGCAACACGCCGAGCGCCCCGTCGAAGGGGAAATTCTCGACGTAATACGGAATCCCCTCGGTGCGCAGCAGGTCTATCAGACCGCCCTGCTCCCCGCCTACTACGGCCATCACCTCGCAGCCGTGGCGGTCGCGCAACTCGCGCAACTGCTCGGCCACCCAACGCGCCCCCTCGACTGTGGCGACGACGTGGCAGACCTTCAGCGCACGCCGCGTGCCGGGCGGCGGCGCCGTAGAAACATTCTGCTCTGAATGCGGTGACACTGACGCCTTCATGACGTACGGCCGAGCTGTAGGCTCTAGTGGGGTTGGCACCTAACCCGCCGATGACCCAGCTTGCCGCAAAACGCGGGCGCGCGCCGGTGAGTCGGTTTAATCTCCCGCTGTCAAAACCCGGGTCCCAAATCTAACATAAGCCGAAATCTTACAACATTAGGAGGGCAACGAGCCGCGGGTGTGTAGTTGTAGCTTCGAGTTGCGTTTTTCAACCTCACACCTAACATCGGCATACACCCCGACCTGCGACACGATGCAGTTCAAAATTCCGCTAAAATGCGTGAATACGGGTG
>JBJMGS010000382.1:0-5150 GCA_045807785.1 Pyrinomonadaceae bacterium | reverse complement strand
TTTGCACCCGCTTGCCCTTCGCATTAGTTCCGCTCGTGGTCACCGTGCGGGTTTTGCCGTCGCGCGAAACGGCGATGCGTCCGGTTAAGACGATCTTGCCGCCTTTCTTGGCGGTCAACGCCAACGTGTGACTGTTAATTCTCCTGTACGACCGCATGTCGGAAGTCGCATCGCCGGTGACGGCGTAGTATTTGCCATCAAACTTTCCCGTCCACTCGTTGTGCGTCGGGTTGCCCGCGCCGTCGATGCCATCCACCGTCACCTTCACCATGTCGCCCGCGGCTTCATAGACTACCGTGTTGTTCTTCGCCGCTCCGGGGCTGAACTTCGACTTGGCTTCGTTCAGCTTCCAGGTGCCCATGTTCGGGTCGTCGGCGACGAACATCACTGAGCCCGGCGCGAAGTACCGGTGTACCTGTCCGTTGACTGAAGCGGACAGCATGAGCAAAACCGCGACGAGGGCAGAGATAATCAGTTTGTGTTTGCTTTTCATTGGGGGCTCCTTACCCGGTTGGGGAGTTGAAGGCTGAATAGACGAGCGGACTCGTGCTATTGCAGCCGGGTTGAAGTGCGGCGAAGTGTTGTTATCTGGCTAGATGGCGACCCCGTGCGTGGTGGCGAAACATATTCGAATAAGCCAGTCGAGTCAAATGGTTTTCGGCATTGGCGAGAGTTTAATTTGCCGTCGTCAAAAGTACGGCTGAACTTTTTTCGCGCCCGACCACGGCGCTGTGAATCCGGCGCGAGCTTTCTCGCGATAGCTTCGCGCCGCCGTCTGGTGTTATCCTCTGAGCCGTCTTCCCGTCACCGTCCGACCGCACGAAACTTCCGAAGGGATTGCCGCAAGTCATGCTCAAAGGTTTGAGAGAGCCGCGCCGCGTTTGTATCACCGGCTTCGGGTGCGTAACTCCCATCGGGCTCGGCCGCGAGGCGTTCTGGTCTGCGCTCCAGCGCGGCGAGAGCGGCACGCGCCGCATCGAGAGCTTCGACGTGTCGGACGCGCCCGTCAAGATCGCCGCGGAGGTGCGCGGCTTCGACTGGGAGGCTGAGCTTAACCCGAAAGACCGACGCCACGTCGCGCGCACCGTGCCGCTGGCGTTGGCTGCGGCGCGCGAGGCGCTCGCAGACGCGGGGCTCCAGACGTCTGATTTCTCGCTCGCAGAACGTCGCGCCTTCGGCGTCGTCCTCGGCACGGGCGGCGGCGGTCACGCCTTCACCGAGAAGCAGTACAGCTACTACTTCACGGGCGAGCAGACGCGCGCGAGCGTCTATACGATCCCCGCCTCGACGCACGGCGGGCTCTCGTCCGAACTCTCGATGGCCTTCGGCCTGCGCGGCCTCTCGCACGTCGTCTCGACGGGCTGCACTTCGTCAACCGATGCCATCGCCTACGCCGCGCAGCACATCGCGCTCGGTCGGCAGGACGCCATGCTTGCGGGCGGCTCGGACGCGCCGCTTGCGCCCGGCATCCTCGCCGGATTCAACTTGATGACCGTCCTGACGAACCAGTGGAACGACGATCCGGCGCGCGCCTCGCGCCCGTTCTCGCGCGACCGCTCCGGCATCGTGCTCGGCGAAGGCGCGTGGGTCTTCGTCCTCGAAGAGTTGGAGAGGGCGCGCGCGCGCGGCGCAAAAATCTACGCGGAGATCACCGGCTACGGCGCGACGTGCGACGCTTATCACCGCGTCCGCCTCGAAGAGAACGGCGAAGAGCCTGCGCGCGCCATGCGCCTCGCGCTCGCGGACGCCGGCCACGCGCCAAGCGAAGTGGATTACGTCAACCTGCACGGCACATCAACTCTCCTCAACGACCGCATCGAGACGCAGGCGCTCAAGCTCGCCCTCGGCGACGACGCACGGCGCATCCCGATGTCCGCCACGAAGTCGCAGATCGGTCACCCGCAGGGCGCATCTGGTGCGGCAGGACTCGCCGCCGCGCTCTGCGCCATTAACACGAACGTCATCCCCCCCACGATCAATCTCGACGAGCCCGACCCCGCCTGCGATCTCGACTACACGCCGAACCAGGCGCGCGAGCGCGAGGTGCGCGTCGCACTCTGCAACTGCATCGGCTTCGGCTCGAAGAACAGCGCGCTCGTCGTTGAGAAAGTTTGAAGTTGTCAGAACCTCCTTATCCGATAATCAGGTATGCACTCACGACAGCTCATGCGACACGTACTCATCGCGGGGCTCTGGGCGTTGGGCTTGATGGCCGTCGTATTGGTAGCCAGCAGACTCTTATCTCTAGGTATCCCCGCGCTCGTCGCACTATTCCCGGGAATGTTGATTGCCGAAATTTTGATATCAATCTTGCCGCGCGCGGCTGAGGACGCGCTGATCACCTTGATCGGCGATGGTCGGCTGGCGTTTGCGTGCATGAGTGTGATCTTCAGCTTTCTCTTTTGGTGGGCATCCATCCTCGTCCTGATAAAGCTTCGAGCCCGCTGGTTGAAACGGATAATGCCGTGAAGAGTACGCGCTCAATATTCTTCGCCACGCGCAGCTACGAACTCGAACATCTCGATAAGGGCGACTACACGCCTGCGGAGTACGAGGGCTGTCTCGTCGAGTTGCGGCGGATCAACGAGTGGCTCGGCGACGCGAGCGCGCTCCATCGTTCGTTGTTTCCTACGGTCGCGCGCGACGGGTTGAAAACTTTTTCGCTGCTCGACGTGGGCGCGGGCTCCGGCTACCTGCTGCGCGTGGCGGCGCGCGAGGCGAGGCGACGAAAGTTGGAGGCGCGGCTGACGGGTCTTGAACTCGACGCGCGAGCCGTGCGCGCTATCATCGAAGAGTCGGGCGCGTTCCCCGAAATCGGCGCGGTGCGCGGCGACGCGACGCGGCTGCCGTTCGCCGACAATGCTTTCGACTACGTCTCCTGCTCGCTCTTCACGCACCACTTCAAGGACGACGGCGTGGTCTCAATCTTATGCGAGATGGCGCGCGTCGCACGCCGCCGCGTCTTCGTCATAGACCTGCACCGCCACGCGCTCGCCTATTTTCTCTATACGACGGTCGGCAAAATTTTTCTGCACAACCGACTGATCCGCGAAGACGGCGCTCTCTCCATCCGCCGCAGCTTCCGACCCGTTGAGTTGCGTGAGTTGGCGACCCAAGCCGGGCTGCAAGAGATCGAAGTGCGGCGACGCTTCCCGTTCCGGCTCGTGTTGAGCGGGGCGAAGGTTTGAGCTGATGAGCGGACGGATCGAAAAACTCGCGGACGAAAACTTCGACGTGATCGTCGTGGGCGCGGGACCCGCGGGCGCTAGCGCGGCGATCCGCCTGGCGTCGGTGGGCGCGCGTGTCGCGCTCGTCGAACAGAAGAAGTTTCCGCGCGAGAAGCTGTGCGGCGAGTTCATCTCGCCGGAATGTCTGGAGCATTTCGCGCGGCTCGGCGTGGCCGATGAGATGACGGGTGCGGGCGGCGCTGGCTTGCGCGAGACGATCTTTTACGCGGCGAGCGGGCGCTCGCTCGGCGTGCCGTCCGCGTGGTTCGCGCGCGCGGGCGGCGCGACGCGCGCGCTCGGCTTGAGCCGCGCGGAGATGGACGCGCGTCTGCTCGTGCGCGCGCGCGCGGCGGGCGCGACCGTGTTGGAAGAGGCGCACGCGTCGGTCGTATACGACGGCGCGCGCGTGCGCGGCGTGCGCGTACGCGCGGAGGGTGGCGCGGAGCAGTCCTTCACTGCCGCCGTGACGATTGACGCGACGGGGCGCACGCGCGCGCTGGCGCGCAAGGTCGAGCGTGCGGCGCACGAAGAAGAAGGCGTCGGCGATGAGAGCCTCGACGCGGAGGGCGCGAGGCGTCGGTTGGTCGCGTTCAAGGCGCATCTGGAAGGCGCGCGCGCGGCGGAGGGCGCGTGCGAAATCTATTTCTACCGGGGCGGCTACGGCGGCCTGAGCAGCGTCGAGCGCGGGCTGAGTAATCTGTGCTTCATCATCTCGGCGGCTGACGTGCGCGCGCGCGCGGGCGACGCCGAGCGCGTGATGCGCGAAGTGATGTGCACGAACCGGCGCGCGGCTGAGACTCTCAGAGAGGCGCGCGTCGCGTCGCCGTGGCTCGCGGTCGCGCTCGAAGGCTTCGGCAGGTTCCGCGTTGTGCCCGCGCCGGGACTCATCGCCGTGGGCGACGCCGCGTCGTTCATCGATCCGTTCACGGGCAGCGGGATGTTGATGGCGCTCGAGAGCGGCGAGCTGGCGGCAGCGGCCGTCGCGCGAAACCTCGCTACCTTGCGCGACGCCGGATCGTGCGCCGCTTCATCTGACGCCTCGTTCGAGGTCTCGTTCGGCGCACTCGCCTCAGAATACCGCTCACTCTACCGCGAGCGTTTCGGCGCGCGCCTACGCGTCTGCTCTTACCTGCGGCGCGCGGCGTTCGCTCCCGGCGTGCTCGTCGAGTTGGGCGTCGCGGCGCTCGGCGCGAGCGCGAGCTTCAGGCGCGGGCTCGCGCGCGCGACGCGCGGGCGGCGTGGCGTTGAGTCGTCCTAAGGGCGCGCCCGGCGTTTTTAAGTCTTGCTTGTGGTTGAGGTTTTGGGGTACAAAGGCGGCACGTTGCCCGGCGCAGTCAGCCCGCAGCGACGGCGACAGGCGCGACCCGCCCGCCTGCGCGCGTGCGACTTTCACGCTCCCGAAACGCGACGCGCTCCGCCGGCGTACTAACACACAGAAGTTTCCTGCTCTTGACCGTCAGGTCTCAAAATTTTTCGCTCTTAACGAGGAGAAGATGATTATGCGTAAGTCCCACGCGCGGCTGTGTCCGACCGTGTTCCGCCTGCTCGCAGTCCTCGCGTTCGCCCTCTCTTGCACGCTCTCCGTTCTTTCGCAGTCGCAGTCGAACGCCGCCGACCTGCAAGGCTACGTGCGCGACGCGCAGGGCGCGGTTGTCGCCGGGGCCAACGTGACGGCGCGCAACAAGGCGACCAGTCTCGAACGCACGGCGACCTCGAACGACGAGGGCTTCTATAAGCTCGTCCACCTGCCGCCGGGCGACTACGAGGTGAGCGCGCAGGCGACGAACTTCTCGAAGGCGAACAACCCCTCGGTGACGAACACCGTCGGGCAGCGCGCGGATTTGGACATCCCGCTTGCGACCGGCGCGCTCAGCGAGACCGTGACGGTTTCGGGCGCGACCACGGAAGTCGTCGAAACCTCGC
>JBJMGS010000381.1:0-28530 GCA_045807785.1 Pyrinomonadaceae bacterium | reverse complement strand
CGACGCTCTTGATCTTCGCCTACGCCGCGTTCTTCGTCGTCTTCGCCGCGAGCCTGATGTATCTGTGGCAGGAGCGCGAGTTGAAACTCAAAACTTTCAGCTCGTTCTTCCACCGGCTACCGTCGCTCTCGACCGTGGACGACATCGGACAGACCGCTGCCGGGATCGGCTTCACGCTACTTTCGCTCGGCATAATGACCGGCATCATCTGGTCTTCGCAGCGCAGCGGGCGGATGTGGCACAACGATCCGAAAGAGATTTTCGCGCTCCTGACGTGGGTACTCTATCTGACGATGATCCACTACCGCGCGCAGTGGCGCGGGCGGCGCGCCGCCTGGGTCGGTGTCGTCGGCTTCGCCCTCGTCCTCTTCACGTTCCTCGGCACGCGCATGATGGGCGGCTATCACGTTTTTGGGTAGAGCTGTTAGCTATTAGCGATTAGCTTTCAGCCAAACCGCAACGCTGCGGCTTTCTGGCTAATGGCTAACAGCTAATCGCCAATGGCTAACAGCTAATCGCCAACAGCTTTCTCATGTCAATCGTTCTCGTCGGACTCAATCACAAGACCGCGCCGGTCGAGGTGCGCGAGCGGCTCGCGTTCTCTGACGCGGCCTGCGCGGAGAGTCTGCACGCGCTCGTTGACGGCGAGCACATCAGCGAAGGGCTGATCGTCTCGACCTGCAACCGCGTCGAGGTGCTGGCTTCGACGGAGAAGCTCGACGCCGACGCGGCGGCGACGCACGTCACAGAATTCCTCGGCAAGATCAGGGGCATCTCGCACGAAGTCTTCCGACAACACCTCTACGCGCACGTTGACGACGCAGCGGTGCGCCACGTCTTCCGCGTCACCTCCTCGCTCGACTCGATGGTCGTCGGCGAGCCGCAGGTCATCGGTCAGGTGCGCCACTCTTACTCGCTCGCCGTCGGCGCGGGCACGGCGGGGCGCGTCCTGCACAAACTCGTCCACCACGCGCTGCACGTCGCCAAGCGCGTGCGCAACGAGACAGGGATCGCCGCCTCCGCGGTCTCGATCAGCTACACGGCGGTCGAGTTGGGCAAGAAAATCTTCGGCACGCTCAAGGGCGCGACCGTCATGCTCGTCGGCGCGGGCGAGATGGCGGAACTCGCCGCGCAACATCTGGCGCACGCGGGCGCGACGCGTATCCTCGTCGCCAACCGCACGTTTGAGACGGCGCAAACGCTCGCCGCGAAATTCTCCGGCGAGGCTGTCGCCTTCGACGAGTTGCCCGCGCGTCTCGCCGAGGCGGACGTCGTCATCTGCTCGACCGGCGCGAGCGATTACGTCGTCACGCCTGAAATGGCGCGCGCGGCTGTGGAGGAGCGGCGCAATCGACCGGCGTTCTACATCGACATCAGCGTGCCACGCAACGTCGACCCACGGGTCGGCGAGATCAACAACCTCTTCGTCTTCGACATAGACGATCTGGAAGCCGTCATCGCTTCGAACGTCCGCGAGCGCGAGCGCGAGGCAGAGCGCGCCGAACTGATTGTCGAGAGCGAGGTGATGCAGTTCCAGCAGGCGCTGCGCCAGTCAGACCTCGGCCCGACCGTCGCGGCGCTGCGTGAGCGGCTGCACGAGATAGCGCGCGAAGAGATGAAGCGCCAGCGCAACCGGCTCGGCGAGCTGACGCCCGAACAGGAGAAGGCGGTCGAGGCGCTACTCGCCTCAACCGTCAACAAAATCGCGCATCCCGTCATCGCGCGCCTGCGCCGCTCGCACGAGACCGGGCAGGGCGAGAACGTGCAGGCATGGCGCGAGAGTTTTAAGCTTGACGAGTGAAAGACAGGTGACGGGTATCGGGTATCAGGTGTCGGCAAAATAGCTTGCCACATCTTAAATGTTTGTTCGTGTGCCTTTCCCGACCCGACACCCAACACCCGTCACCCGACACCTTATGAAAGACACTTTCACCATCGGCTCGCGTGGCTCGCGGCTCGCCCTGTGGCAGTCGGAGTGGGTCAAGTCGAGCATCGAGCGCCTGCGCCCCGACGCACGCGTCACCATCGAGATTATCAAGACGACGGGCGACGTGATCAACGACGTGCCGCTCGCCATCATCGGGGGCAAGGGCGTCTTCACCAAAGAACTCGAAGAGGCGCTGCTCGCTGAACGCATTGACATCGCCGTTCACTCTCTCAAAGACTTGCCGACGACGCTCCCCGAAGGTCTCTCCATCACCGCCATCACCGAGCGTGAAGACCCGCGCGATGCGCTCGTGCTGCCCGAAGAGCGCAAAGACGCGGGCGCCTCTCTCAAGTCGTTGCGCGAGGGCGCGACGGTCGGCACGTCGAGTCTGCGGCGGCAGGCGCAGCTCAAATTCCTGCGTCCCGACATCGAGTTGAAAGACCTGCGCGGCAACGTCGATACGCGCCTGCGCAAGCTCGACGCCGGTTGGTACGACGCCATCATCCTCGCCTCGGCGGGTCTGCGTCGCCTCGGCTACGGCGACCGCATCAGCGCAGCGATTGCCCCCACGGAGATGCTCCCGGCGGTCGGTCAGGGCGCGCTTGGCATCGAGACGCGCGCCGACGACGCGGCGACGAACGAGATCATCGCGCTCCTCGAACATGCGCCGACGCGCGCCGCCTGCACGGCTGAGCGCGCCCTGCTCTTCGCGCTCGGCGGCGGCTGTCAGGTGCCCATCGCCGCGCACGCCACCGTCGACGGCCCGCGCCTGCGGATCGAAGGGCTCGTCGCGGGCGCGGGCGAGATCATCCGCGACACAATCGAAGGCGAGGTCGGACACGCCGCGCGCGCGGGCGAACTGCTCGCCGCGCGGCTGCGCGAGATGGGCGCCGACGACCTGCTCGCCGAGGTGTTGGGCTGAATGTCTGCGCCCGCACGCCCACGCTGATCAATGACATCCGAAAATCGAATGACTGATGCGCGACCGCTCGCGGGTCGCACCGTTATGACGACGCGCGCGCAGGCGCAGTCTGCCGGGTTCGCTGCGGAGTTGGAGCGCTACGGCGCGCGCGTCGTCTCGTGCCCGACCATCGAGATCGTCGAGCCCGAATCGTTCGCGCTGCTCGACGAGGCCATCGAGAACCTCTTCGGCTACGACTGGCTCGTCTTCACCAGCACGAACGGCGTCGAGTTCTTCCTGCGCCGCTTCGAGGCGCTCGGCCACGACACGAGCGAGCTGGACGATCTGCGTGTCTGCGCCGTCGGCGACGCGACGGCGGATCGTCTGAGCGAGGCGCGCGTCCACGTCGATGTCGTGCCGCACGAGTTCAAGGCAGAGGGCGTCTTCGCCGCGCTCGAAAGCTACCTCGGCGGCGACAGTCAGTTCGACCGCCTCAACTTCCTCATCCCACGCGCCGCGTCAGCCCGCGACTACCTGCCCAAAGCCCTCGAAGCCGCGGGCGCGCGCGTTGATGACGTGCCCGCCTACCACACCGTCGCGCCGCGGACGACCGAGCGTGCGCGCGTCGAGGCGATGCTCGTCGGCGGCGCGGTTGATTGCGTCACGTTCACCAGCGGCTCGACCGTGCGCAACTTCGCGCGCCTCTTCGACACGAATGACTTGCGACCGATCCTCTCTAGTGTTGCGGTCGCCTGCATCGGCGACGTAACCGCCGCCGTGTGTGCCGAGTACGGCTTGATCGTCAATATCCAACCTACCGAGTTCACCACCCGGGCGCTCGCGCGCGCCGTCGCCGAATATTTCGCCGGCGCCGTGTGATAAACTCCGAAGCATGACTCAAGGGCGCGTGCTCGTAGTTGACGACGATCCGGCGGTGTGCAGCACCGTGCGCGAGCTGCTCTCGGACTGCGGCTTCGAGACGGACGCGGCCTCGGACGGCGACGCGGGGCTCGCGCGCGTCGAGGAGTTTCACCCGGCGGTCGTCGTCGCCGACGTGCTGATGCCCGGCCTGGGCGGGCTCGCGCTGCTGCGCGAACTGCGCGCGCGCCACCCGGAGGTCGGCGTGATCCTGATGTCGGGCGCGGGCTCCATCGAGTCCGCCCTACGCGCCGTGCGCGACGAGGGCGCGCTCGACTACTTCGAGAAGCCGTTCGACAACGCGAAACTCTGCGCGGCGGTCGGGCGCGCGGTCGAAGAGTCGCACGCGCGGCGCGGCGTCGCCGCCGTCGGGTCGCGCACTTCGTTCGGCAAGCTCATCGGCAAGTCGGCGGCGATGCAGAATGTCTATACGCTCATCGAGCAGGTCGCGCCGTCGTCCGCCTCGGTGCTGATCACGGGCGAGTCCGGCACGGGCAAGGAGATGGTCGCGCGCACCATCCACGATCTGAGCCCGCGCCGCGACGAGGAGTTCGTCGCGATCAACTGTTCGGCGATTCCCGAAACATTGATGGAGTCGGAGTTGTTCGGGCACGAGCGTGGCGCGTTCACGGGCGCGGCGGCGCGGCGGCACGGCTGCTTCGAGCAGGCAGACGGCGGCACGCTCCTGCTCGACGAGATCGCAGAGATGCCGCCGCTCTTGCAGGCGAAACTTCTGCGCGTGCTCGAAGAACGCACGGTGCGCCGGCTCGGCGGCTCGCAGGAGATTCCCGTGGACGTGCGCGTACTCGCCGCGACGAACCGCGACCCGCACGATGCCGTGCGCGATGGGGCGTTCCGCGAGGATTTGCTCTACCGCCTCAACGTCATCACCATCGAGCTGCCGCCTCTGCGCCAGCGCAAAGAGGATTTACCACTCCTCTCCGAACAGCTCATCGCGACGCTCGCCGAGCGGCACGGGCGACCGGCGCGACGTCTGAGCCCTTCGGCGCTTGAAGTTTTGCGCGCGCACCACTTCCCCGGCAACGTCCGCGAGCTGCGCAACGTCATCGAGCGCGCCGTCATCATCTGCTCCGGCACGCAGATCGAGCGCCACCACATCGCACCCTACCCGCTCGACCAGCGGGCGCGCGTCCGCAGCGAAGATACGCTGACGCTGCCCATTGGCACGCCGCTCGAAGAGGTGGAGCGACGCATGATCCTGCGCACGCTCCAGAAGACCGACAACAACAAGACGCGCGCCGCAGAGCTTTTGCAGATCAGCCTCAAGACTCTCCACAACAAGCTCCGCCTCTACCGCGAGCGCGGTCAACTCACCGACGCTGAAGGCGTCACCCCGCGCACACGCGGCGAAGACTAACCAACCCTTCACAATTACAAACATTCACAACGGTCAACGGTCATACAGAAAGAGAGCGGCGCCGCTGCGTTAATTACGCAGCGGCGCCGCTTTGATGAATTACCTGTGCGTGCCGACTACTTCTTGCGCGCGCCGCCGCGTCCGCCGCCCGCAGCCTTCTTCCCGCCGCCCTTCTTGCCGTCGGCAGATTTCCTCGCGCCGCCGCCCGCCGCGGCTTTGCGCGCGCCGGCAGCCGCGCGGCTCGCGCTCGAAGAGACAGCCTTTGTCGCGCGACCCGCGACCTTCGCCGCAGACTTCACGGTCTTGCGCGCCGCCCCCGCCGCGCTCTTAGCCGAGCCGCCCGACTTGCTCCCGCCGGACTTGCTTCCGCCCGACGAGCGTCGCTTCGTTGACGAGCCGCCGGACTTCCTGCCACTGCCGCCCGGCCTGATCATCTCCGCGGCGGTCGGGCTCACGCCCTCGACCGTGTTCGCCGCCGACTCCATCGCGGAACTCGTCAGGCTCGATGTGCGCTCCGCCACCTCCGACGCGACATCAGTCACCTGATTCCATGCGCCGCCGAGCGCGTCGGTCGCCGCGTTGACGATCCCCGTGCCGCTACCACTACCGCCGCTGCTTCCGCCACCGCCTTTTCGTCTGCTTGCCATCTACAGTGTCCTCCTGTTCGGTCACAGAATCTCAAAACAATCGGGGTTCAGCTTTGTCGCCCAGTGTACAGGAAAAAGCACGCGCAAATTGTCACATTTCTCAACAGTTCCTGACTCATTACACGCAAACTACCGGCGGGCGGGCGCGCCGAGTTGCTGCAACAGCTCGCGCACCGCCGCGTCGAGTTGCGAGTCGCGCCCCGCGTAGGTCTCGCCGATGGGTCGCGTCACTTCAACGTCCACCGGGCGCGGGTGCAGCTCCATGTCCTGCCCCGTGCTGTCCGTGATTTTCGCGCGCGGCAGGCGCACCGTCGAGCCGTCGAGCATCGCCTGATTCCAGGTGAAGATGATCCACCCGGCGGTCGGCTCGCCGACGACCTTGCCGAGTTTCAAAGCGCGATACCCTTCGGTGAAGTCTTCGGCGTCCGAGAGCGAATGCTGGTTGGTGACGAGGATCGTCGGCCGCTCCAGCGCGCGCTGGCCGAGGGCGGTGCGCGCTGGAGCGGCGATCTGGTTGCGCTCGGTCATCGTCAGGTAGCCGCGGCGCGCGAGCACGTCGATGGCGTAGGGGTTGACGAAGCCGCCGTTGTTGTTGCGCACGTCAACGACGACGCCGTCGCGCCCGTGGTTCGCCGCGTCCAGATCGATGAAGAGCTGGTTGAGCGACGCCTCGCCCATGTCGAACATGTGGACGTAGCCGAGACGGCCACCGCTCACGCGCTCGACGTAGGCGCGGTTCTCGTCCACCCACTTGCGATAGAGCAAGCCCTTCTCGGTCGCGCCGCTCACGGGTCTGACTGCCACGTCGCGCCTGTCCGCGCCGCCGGCTGACGAAGCGACGGACAGGTTTACGCGCCGGTTGATCTTGTAGTTCAACAGCTCGTCGAGGTTCGTGCGCGCAGTGATCTGCGTGCCGTCAACGGCGAGGATGTAGTCGCCGACTTTCACCGTGCGGACGAGATCGACCGGGCCGAGCGTGATGATCTCCGTGATCTTCAGCCGCCCGCTCCCCTCATACTCGGCGCGGTCGAAGCGCACGCCGAGCCGCCCCGTGGCGGTGCCAGTGCCCGCCGAGAACGGCGCGCCGACGCCGCTGTGCGAAGAGTTCAGCTCGCCGACCATCAGGTTCAGCAGGCGGCGCATCTCGTCGGGCGTGCGCGCGCCCGCGATGCGCGGCTCGTAATCGGCGCGCACCTGTTCCCAGTTCGCGCCGTGGAACTGCGGGTCGTAGAAGTGATCGCGCAGCCACGTCCAGGCCTCGCGGAAGACCTCCATCTTCTCCTTCGAAAAGTCCACGTCCATCTCCGCCGAGACGGCGAGCGGACGCACGCGCCCTTCGAGGTTGACGACCGAGAGTCGCCCCTGATCAACGAAGAAAATCTCCTTGCTGTCGGGCGAGAACTGCGCCAGCCCCTTGCCGCCCGGCGTCGAGGTCAACTGCTTCGCCACCGCCGGATCGCGCGACAACTCGTCGAGCGAATAGACGTACAAATTCTGCTGCCCCGCGACGAAGGCGATCATCGCGACCCACTTTCCGTCCGGGCTGATTGTGTGGTAGTTCAAACTCAAGCCCGTCGGCAGCAGGCTCAGGCGGCGACGTATCCCTTCCAAGACGACATCGACGTTCTTCGTCGGCTTCTTATCGTTCGCGTTCGCCGCGCCGGGAGACGCCGCGGGCGAAGGCGACGCCGCAGGTGAAGCGGACGGCGAAGGCTCAGGCGTCGGCTGCGGCGTGCGCTGCTCGTCGGGCTGGCGCGGCGTGGGCTGGCGCGGCGTCTCCTCGCGGAAGAGATCGCGGAACTGATCCTCGCGGAAGCGCGGCGTGCGCGGGATGAGATCGATGCGCGCGAGCTGACCCGACTCAGTGCGCTGGTTTGTGTCGAAGAGAATGTAAGTCCCGTCCGGGCTCCAGGAGATCGAGTTGACGTTCGTGTTCGCGAGGAAGCTGACGGGCTGACCCGCGCCCTGTCCCGCGCCGTCGGCGCGCACGACGTGGACGTTGCGGAAGAGTTGGCTCTCGACCGGCATGAAGGCGATCCAGCGGCTGTCGGGCGACCAGACGAAGGGGCGATCACCTGAGAGAGGCGGGCGATCAAACGTCCCCGTCGCCACCACGCGCTGCTCCTTCGTCGCCAGATTCATCACACGCAGCTCTTTGCTCTCGCGCTCGAAGGCGATCCACTTGCCATCGGGCGAGTAGCGCGGCGTGGCGTCGTCCTGCGCGTCGCGCGTGAGCTGCGTCTCGGTGTTCGTGCCGAGGTCATAGGAGAAGATGTGCGGCGTCGCATCGCGGTCGGAGACATAGGCGACCTTGCGGCTGTCGGGCGACCAGTTAATCTGCCACTCGGCGGTGGGCGTGTAGGTCAGGCGCTGCGCATCGCCGCCGTCCGTGGCCGACGCGGCGAAGACTTCGCCGTGGATGATGAAGGCGACTTTTTTGCCGTCGGGTGAAAGCGCGAAGTCCTGAATCTGATCGCTCAAGCGCAGATGATCCACGCCGGGGCTCGCGGGCGCGCCGCGCCGCGTGATCTGCACCTCTTCGGCTCGCCCGCTCGCCGTGTCGAGTTTCCAGATGCGGAAGTCGCGCTCGAAGACGATCATCTTGCCGTCATAAGAAGCGTTCGCCCACAGCACGCGACCGTTCGTAAAGCTCGTCACCTGCTTCGCGGGCTGACCCGACGTGCGCCGCCAGACGTTCTGCGCGCCGCTCCGGTCGGAGACGTAAAAGATCGTCCGACCGTCCGCGCCCCACATGGGCCACATCTCTTTCGCCCCGCCCTCTGTGATGCGCTCGTAGGCGGCGGGAATCGCGTTCGAGTCCACGCCGCTCAGCACCCAGATTTCCGACTCGTCCAGATGGCTGTGACCTTTGCGCCACCACTGACCCGAAGACGTGCCGCGCGCGGTGAAGGCGATTGCCCTGTTGTCGGGCGAGGCAGAGGAGAAGAACTCGTTGGTGTAGCGGTCGGCGCTGACCTGCATCGGCGTGCCGCCCTCGCTCGCGACGCGGAAGATGTCGTTCATGCCGGAGATGTCGCGGCTCGTCGAGGAGAAGTAGAGCCAGCGCCCGTCGCGCGACCAGCCGTCGAGCAGATCGTTACCGTCGTCGAAGGTGACGCGCTTCAAGTCCCCCGTGTCGAAAGTCAGGACGTAGATGTCGCCGTTGCCCGTACGCGTCGAGGTGAAGGCGAGCCGCTTGCCGTCAGGCGAATAGACGGGTCGCGCCTCGTTCGCCGGGTGCGAGACGAGCAGGCGCGCCTCGCCGCCCGCGGCGGGTACCGTCCAGATGTCGCCGCCTGAAACGAAAGCGATCTCGGAGCGGTCGGGTGAGATTGCCGGGTCGGAGAAGTACGGGACGGGCGCGACCGCGCTCGGTGTCGGCGCGGTGGCCTGCGACTGCCGGGCGGCGGCGTGCGGGCTGATGATGGCGCAGGGCGCGACGAGCGAGAGGGCGAGCGCGAGCGTGCGTGTGACTCTGAGCAAGAACATGCGTTCCTCCATCCGGACGTTTTTGATTGCGGATCGTCTTGGCGAAATGATCTTAGAAAGACGGTCGTCTTTGAAGTCGGTGCGTGAACTATAGCAGAGGCGCGCGCTGGTTGTCCTGCCGAAAATATCGTCCGCGAGACCGCCCGCCGCCTTGCCACGCGCGCAAGGGCGGTGCTACTTATCCTGTCGGCATGACGCGCGTCCTTCTCATCTTCATCGACGGCCTCGGCATCGGCACGCGCGGCAGGCACAACCCGCTCTCGCTGCTCGACGCGGAAGCCTCGCCCTTCAACCTGTTCGTCGGCGAGGAGCCCGCGCTTCCCCTCGGCGGCGTGCTCGTCCGCACGGATGCGTGCCTCGGCGTCGAGGGCAGACCGCAGAGCGCTTCGGGGCAGACGACGATCCTGACGGGCACGAACGTCCCCGCCGCGCTCGGCTACCACAAGCAGGGCTTCCCGAACGAGGCGATGCGCGAGATCATCAACGCCAACTCGATCTTCCTCAGGCTCAGGCGCGCGGGCGTCGAAGCCGTGACCTTCGCCAACGCCTACACGCCGCGCTTCTTCAACGAACGACCCCGCTGGGTCTCGGCGACGACGACCGCCGTCGAAGCCGCCGGAATCCCTTTTCGCACGCTCGACGATCTGCGCGCCGGTCGCGCGATTTATCAGGACTTCACCAATCAGCTTTTGATCGCCTCCGGCTTCGACGTCGCGCCGCGCACGCCAGCGGAGGCCGCGCGGGTGCTGGCAGAGATCGTCGCCGAGAACCACTTCACCCTCTACGAATATTTCATCACCGACCGCGTCGGGCACGCGCAGGACGAGCCGGCGGCGCTCACAGTCCTCGCGAACCTCGCGCGCTTCGTCCGCGAGACGCTCGCGCGCGTCGATCTCACAGAGACGACCGTCATCCTCACGAGCGACCATGGCAACATCGAAGATTTGAGCATCCGCAACCACACGCGCAACTTCGTGCCGACGCTCGCGTGGGGCGCGGGGCGCGAGACAGTGCGGCGAGGCGTCCGCGATCTCTCGCACATCACGCCGACCATCCTCGAAGTCTTGGAAAGGTGCGCTGCGCAAACCGCATGAGTGCGACGGGACAGGGCGGTACCCCCGCCACTGATCGGCGCACCCCGGCGCGCGGCGCGCTCGCGGCGGTGCCGAAGTATTCCTACTATGCGCTCGCCATCCTCTCGCTCGTCAACTTCCTCAACTACATTGACCGGCAGGTGCTGCCCGCTGTCGCGACCAGTATGCTCGACGATCCGTCGCTCGGCCTGACGGACGCCGACATCGGCTACATGGAGGCGGCGCTGTTGCTCTCCTTCACCGTCCTCGCGCCGATCTTCGGGCGGCTCGGCGACCGCCGACCGCGTGCGAAACTGATGGCGGGCGCGGCGGTGGCGTGGAGCATCGCGACCGCGCTGACGGGCTATGCTGACCGCTTGTCACCGCTCCCGCGCGTGCTCGGTTTCCGCGTGCCCGTCGTCGGCGTGATGTTCACGATCTCAGGCGTCGCTCTATCGCTCTGCGCGGTACGCGCGTGCGTCGGCATCGGCGAGTCGGCTTACTCGACGATCACGCCGAGCCTCATCGCGGACTACTTCCCGCCGCACCGGCGCGCGACAGCGCTCGGCGTCTTCCAGTCGGCGATCCCGATGGGCTTCGCGCTCGGCTTCGTCATCGGCGGCGTGCTCGCGCACTTCTTCGGCTGGCGCGTCGCCTTCTCGCTCGTCGGTGTGCCCGGCCTCATCACCGCCGTCTTCGTCTGGCGGCTGCGCGAACCCGTGCGCGGCGCGACCGACGTTGACGTGACGGAGCCAGATGCGACAGCACTTGAAAAGATTGAGGAGAGCGCAGCGGCGACTTCGCACGCGTTGGCGGAAACTGCGGCGGGCGAGTCGATGCCGCGCACGATCTGGTGCATTCTGAGATCGCGCGACTGGTTCATCGCGACCGCAGGCTACACGGCGCTCACCGCCGCGCTCGGCGCGTTCGCGACGTGGGCCGTCGTGGCGCTCGTGCGCGACAAGGGGATGACGCAGACGGGCGCGAACATGACGCTCGGCGTCGTCACGCTGCTCGCGGGCGCGACCGGCACGTTCGGCGGGGGCTGGGTCGCCGACCGTATCGTCGCGCGGCGGCGCAACGGCTATTTTCTGGTCTGCGCCGTAAGCACGCTGCTCGGCATCATCCCGACGCTCGTCGTGCTCATCTCGAACGACGCGCGCGTCTTCGTGCCCGCAGTCTTCCTCGCCGTCACCGCACTCTTCGTCAGCAATGCCCCGTTCCACGCGATCCTGTTGGAGAGCGTGCCGACTTCGGTGCGCGCCATGGCGGTCGCGCTCAACATCGTCGTGATCCACGCCTTCGGCGACGCCGTCTCGCGCGCGCTCGTCGGCGTGCTCTCGGACGACCTGCGTGCCGGGCGCTTCGCCGCGCTAACGAACTTCGCCGCACTCATCGGCATCGACTCCGCGCGCGAACACCTCTCGACCGCGCTCCTCGTCGCGCCGTTCGCGCTCGTCATCTCGACATCACTCTTCTTCTTCGGTGCGCGCACGCAAAAACACGCGCGGACCTAAAGCTCACCCAACCGCTTACCTTCCCTTCGCGCCTCCAGCGCCTTTGCGTGAGAAGGTTTCCTCACGCAAAGGCGCTGGAGGCGCGAAGAAGAGAATGACATGACGGCGGCGATCTGTGAGTTGTTATGAGATTGATCTCTGACGTGACAGGGGCGCATTGGCGGCGCGTTCGAGGCAGACGTTCGAGCAATAGACGGTTGTCGAGTTGCGCAAAGCGAGGGCACGCGAGGCGGGGAGCCAGGTGTCGCAGGAGCCGCAGCGCACGAGTCTCTCACCCGCGCGTCCGGCGCTGCCGCGAGGCGCATCACTGCCCAGCGAGCGAGCGTCGCGGACGAAGCCGAGGACGCGGCGGGCGGCGGCGATGTAGGGTCTGAGTCGCCGGTAGGCGAGGAAGGCGACGAAGGCGAAGAGAGCGAGCAGGAGAAGATATTTCACTTGCGCACCCCGGCGTTCTTAGCCTGCGCCAACTGCGCGCGCAGGTTGTTCAGGGCGTTGTTGTTCGGGTTGACCGTCTCCAGCTCCGAGATACGATGCTCGGCTTCCTGCGTCGCGCCCGTCGCGATCAGTGCTGAAGCGATGTTCTGCAAAGCCATCTCGTGCCGCGGGTCTTTCGCGAGCGACTTGCGGTACTCGGCGATGGCGCGTTGCGGATCAGAAGGCGAGGCGAAGTAGTAGGTCATGCCGAGCAGCGCGTGGAGGTTCGCGTCGTCGGGCTTCGTCGCGAGCGCCTTCTGGTAGTAGCCGCGCGCGTCGTCGTACTGCTTCGCGTCGCCTTCCTGCCCGAGCGCGAAGTGGGCGTTGCCGAGCAGCAGCAGGGTCTGGTAGTTCTTCGGATCGGACTGTTCGGCGCGCTTCAGCAGACGGATCGCTTCGGGCATCAGCGCGGGCGAGTTCTGGGCGAGCGAGTACATGTAAACTCCCTGCCCGACCTGAAACTGGTATTTGCCGTCGTCTGCGCGCGCGTCAGCCTTCGCGATGATGTCGCGCATCTCTGCTTCCGTCGGCATCGAGGGCGAAGCGCCGGGCGGTGGCTGTTGCGCGCCCGCATCGCCCGCGCTCTTTGGCGAGGCGGACGGCGTGCCCGCGCGACCCATCTGCGCGCGCAGCGATTCGAGTTCCCTGCGGTCGGCGGAGGTGGCGAAGAGGAACCCGGCGAACGCGCCGACGACGAGTCCAAGTGCGGCGTAGAGAAGTTTCTGATTCACGTCGAGCGTGCTCGCGGGTTTGGGCGCAGCGGTGTTTGCAAGAATGACGACGGCGGCGCGGCAAACAGTTCGCCGGGCGGAGTCAGTACTGGTTTGGGCGTCCTTACGGTTCGCCGCCGGGCTCGCCCGCCGTTTCGCCCTTGCCTACGGGCAGATCGCCGCGGCGACGGCGCTCCGGCGGATCGGTGTCGCGGCGGCGCAAGGGGCTCCCCGCTGCGCGCCGGTCGATCATACCGGGCGGGAGTTGTTTGCCGTGCACGGCTTCGGTCAGGATGCGCGTGATCTCCTGCGAGAGCGTGCGGTGCTCGGCGGCGGCGCGGCGCTGGAGAGTCTCTTTCAGATCGCGCGGGACGTATGCCCCGATGAAGACGCCTTTACGGTTGACCATGCGTTCTCTCTTGCCTTCTTCGCGTGTGGAATGGAAGAGCGGAAACGAAAACTTCCTGGCGTGTGATGTGTGCCCAGACGAGAGCAGGTCTGTAAGCCGAATCCTGTACCCGCACAGCGTGTGCGCGAGCGGCGATCATTCATCTAGCCCGGCTGTTGCCAGACGGGTCGAGCGACCTACCCGGAGGTCGTAGCGCGCCGACCGTAGTCAGCGCGGCTTCGGGCGGGCAGCCCTGTGACGCCTCCCTATTTGGTCTTGCACCGCGAGGAGTTTGCCTAGCCGCGCAGTGTCGCCACGCGCGCTGGTGGGCTCTTACCCCACCGTTTCACCCATCACCCGCTGCCCCTCCCCAAAGGACGAGCCCGCTGGCTGGTCTGTTCTCTGTTGCACTTGTCGTCACGCGAACACTGCAACCGAGATAACCCGGTAACGAATGCCCGCGCGCCCAGCCGTTAGCTGGCTCGCTGCCCTGTGGTGTTCGGACTTTCCTCCCCTCCCGCACAGAGGCGGGAGCGGCGACCGCCCGACCTGCTCTCATCTAAGGCGGATTTAGTATAGCAAACCACCGTTGAACACGCACCGGCGCGTCGCCGTATTAACCTTAACCATGTGGCTTCGGCGATCACGCCGACGAACTCGGCGGCGAACGCGACCGCCGCATGCTACGTCAGTCAATCTCGCAAAGCGTTCGACAGTTTGATCGAGCGAAGGAGTAAGAGCTTGACCGTCAACCGCTTCGTCTGGTTCGACCGCAAGTTCGAGCTGGGCTTGCCCGTCTGGATATTCCCGAACGTCGTCGAACGCCTGCGCGGCACACCCGCGCGCGTCGAGGAGTTGACTAGAGACGTGCCGCCCGCGGCGCTCACGCGTCGCGACGGCGACAGCTGGTCGATTCAGGAGCACGTCGGGCATCTCTCCGATCTCGGCGCGCTAGATCTCGCGCGCGTCTCAGACTACGAAGCGCGGCGCGAGACTTTGAGTGCGGCTGACCTTGAGAACCGCAGGACGCACGAGGCGAATCACAACGCGCGCGACTTTCGCGAACTGCTCGCGGAGTTTCGCGCCGAGCGCAGCGAGTTCGTCAGGCGTCTCGACGGGTTCGACGGGGAGTTCGTCGAACGCTCCGCCGTCCACCCGCGACTCGACAAGCTGATGCGCGTCGTGGACTTCGCCTTCTTCGTCGCGGAGCACGACGACCATCATCTCGCCGCAATCTCTGAATTGATCAGGAAGTTCGCCTGAGTAGCTTTCGCGTCGAGGCGGCGCGCCCGTCAGCCGAAATACTTGTAGCCGACGCGCAGGCTGTGCAACGCGTCCGCCGGGACGGTCGAGACGAGCACCCACGTCATGACGGCGTGCGAGAGCGCGAGTGCGTAGAGGTTCGGCGCGCGCTGGAAGGCATAGGCCCAGACGAGACCGGCGAGGAAGGTGGCGGCGGCGAGCCAAGGGTTCGGCAGGTGCAACAGCCCGAAGAGCAGCGCGACGACGAGGATGCTGCGCCACCCCGCGCCGAAGACGATCTGCGCGCGGCGGTTGATGAAAGCTTGCAGCACGTACTGCTGCGCGAGCCCCCAAACCAAGCCCCACAAGGGGAAGCCAAAAAGCGCCCAGCCCGCGCGCCAGCCGCCGACCCGCAGCCGCCCTCCGAACCACGCCCGATTGCCAACCACGAGCAGCAGCGCGCCCGCGAGCATCAGCGGCGCGAGCACGACGAGCGCGCGCCAGAAGTTATCTGTGCGCCAGCCCAACTCGCGCCACGTCTCGCCGCGTGCGCGGTGCGAGTAGATCATCAGCGCGAGGGCAAGCCCGACCGGCACGGCGAGCCAGAGCTTGCTGAAGCCCGCGAGCGCGAGCACCGCCCACTCCGCGATTAACACTGACGAGGCGAGCGACGCGATCTCCCACGCCGCGAGCGCGCGCGACACTCCGGGCGACGATTCGACGCCGCCCTTTAACGCACCGTCGCGTGCCGACGATGCTTCGCCGTCGCGCCCGCTCCCAAACTGTTCGACTCTTCCGCTCATGCCTGCTCCGCCGCGCCCGCCCTCAACGGTTCTCTAAATTCTCCCACCACTTTTCCGGCGCCTGCCCGTTCGTCTCGCCGGCGCGGACCGTGAATTTCAGCGCGTCGCCTACCTGCACAAGCGCGGTGTGGCTAGGGTCGCCGCCCGCGTGCTCGACGGCGAAGACGCGCGCCTCATGCTCGCCCTCGCTGAGCGGCGGCGTCTGGAAGACATAGCCGTGCTCGGCGCTCGGGGCGCGACCGGCGGCTAAGACGTCGGGTCGCGACTCGACGGCGCGGCGACGCGCGACGAAATGATCGTCAATGTAGAGTTCGACCTCGACCAGCCGGTCGGGCGCGGCCTCGTCCACGACCCAGCCCGCGACCGCACGCGCGTCCGCTGCGTCGAGCGTGCCGCGCAGGCGCGGGTTGAAGTGCGTGTAGGAGAAAAGGGCGGCGAGCGCGACGACGAACAGCGTCTCGACGAGCGACTTGCCGATCAGGACTTGCGAGAGTCGCGCGCCCGCGCGAGCGTTCAAGGCGAGTCGCGGCTGCGTGAGCGTGGGCAGTTCGATGGAAACGGTTGAGTGCGCCCGCTGCGCCTCTGCGGGCGCGGCTTCGTCTCGTTGGGATCGATCCGAGACGCGAGAACGCGGCGAGGCGGGCGTCTCGAAGTCTGTCCCGCGTCGCCGCGTCTCGGTGTCGCCGCCGGTCGTCAAAGGCTGGCGCCTCCCGGAGCGCTATTTGTTCTGGTAGGTGTTGCCGTTCGAGTCCTGATACGACCAGGTGCGCGTCGTCGTGATCGTGCCGCCCGCAGCGAGGTCTGCGCGCAAGCGCACGGTGACGAGCAAGACCGCCGTGTCGCCCGGCGCGAGTTCGCTGACGCGCCACGCGATGCGCTGCGTGCCGTCCGCGCCCGTCTGCGCTTCGAGCTTGGGATCGGTCGTCACGAGTTGCAGCGCCGCCGGGAGCAGCTCCGTCACGTTCAGGTTCTTGGCGAGCCCGCCGCCTTCGTTGACGAGGACGAGGCGGTAGAAGCTGACGTCGCCGGGAGCCTGCTCGTCAGTCACCTGCTCGGTGCGCACGCGCACGCGGGGCGCGGCAACCGTGAGCACGGTCGTCGCCTCGCTCGCAGCGCGGTTGCTCTGCATGGCGCGCGCGACGAGGTTGTAGGCGAACTGCTGCCGGTCGGGCGTCGAGCGCGGGATTTCGACTCGCAGCAAGAGCGGGTACTGACCGCCGTGCGGCTCTAGCGCCGCCGTCTGCGTCACGGTCGGCTCGCTGTCCTGGTGCTGGCCGTCGCCGTTCGTGTCGGCGTAGATGACGGCGTTCGGCGCGCCCGGCGCGGTGATGCGCAGGTCGTAAGCCTCCTGATAATTGCCGGGGTTGCGCACGTAGAAGGGCATGTAGATGACGTCGCCGGGCGTGGCGGTGAGACCCGCCGAGATCGCCTCGATGCGCGCGCGCGGGACGCGACCGACGTTGATCGTCGGCCCGTCGAAGTTCGACGGCACGGGCAGCGAAGACGTGCGCATGATGCCGCGACCGACCGAGCGGTTGGCGGCGAGCGCGTCGGGCACGGCGCGCATCGTCACCTTGATGTCGCGCGTCGCGCTCGAATCGAGATCGCCGAGGCTCCAGACTGCCGTGCGCGAGTCGCGGTCGTAGGCGATGGGGAGCGGGTCGGCGTCAACCAGCTCGAAGTCCGGGCTGAAGACGAAGTCGGCGCGCGCGCTCTTGGCGGCGGCGCTGCCGCGGTTGCGCACCGAGATGGTCTGCGTGAAGGTCTCGCCCGGCTGCACCGAGTCGCGCCCGACCGCAGAGGTTCCGGCGAGCGACGCTGCGACGACGAGCATCAACGCGTCCTGCACCTTGTTAATCTGGAAGTCCGACTGCGAGGCGGCGCGCACGATGAAACGGCGCTGCAAGCCGTCGGTCGCGGTTTCGGGCACGCGGATGTTCAAGAGCACTTCGAGGGTCTGACCGCGCGTGAGCTGCGGCGTGACGAGGATCGGGAGCCCCGAATCCTGACCGCCCGAACCGAGGCTGAACGTCGGCTGGAACTCGGCGGGGAGATCGGTTTCGAGCCGGAACTGATCCTCCTTGTTGCCCGCGTTCGTGAGCGTGAGCGGCAGCTGCACGCTCTGACCCGGCGAGGCGGCGAGGTTCGCGCGGCGCAGCGCGAGCGTCAGATTCGGAACCTGTTTGATGGTGAAAGCCGCGCCGCCCTGATCGCCCGTCGTGCCGCTCGTGACGGGCGGCGTCGTGCTCACGGATTCGGAGGGCTCGCCGCGTGTCGGCGCGGGCGTCGAGACAGGCGCGGGCACATTGTTGCGCGCCACCTCCGCGCGGCGCGGCGTCGGCGTCGGCACGGGCGTCATCGCCCTCTGCGGAGTGGGCGTCACACGCGGCAGCGGCGTCGGTCTGACGACAGGCGGATGGTTCGTCGCCACCTGCGGCAAGCCCGACGTAGTAGCGGGCGATGTCGTTGGCGGCGCGTTCGACGGGCGCGAGCGTCGTGTGTTGCCGCGCCGCGCGTTAGCGGTGGGCGTCGGTTCGGTCAACGGCGCGCTACCGTTTGCCGCACCGTTTGCCGCAGTCTGTCGGCTTTCCGAGACGAGCGTCGGCGTGCGGGCAGGCGCGCGCAGCGGCGTGGGTGAAGGGGTAGGGTGCGCCTGCGCCGTCTGACCGCCCGTGATGGTGACGACCTTGCGCGGCGTCGGCGCAGGCGTCGGCGTGGCGCTCGCGACCTGCGGCGTGCGCGTGGCAGCGGGCGCGGGTCGGGTGGCTGCGTTCTTGCGCGCGGCTTGCAGCTCGCCGTCGTAAATCTCGACGAACGGCGTGTCCCTGATGCCGCGTAACTGCTGCGCGACCTGCTCGGCGTCGCCGATCCGGTTGAGCGCGATGTAGGAGCGACCGAGCCAGAGCAGCGTGAGATCAGAGATGATGCTGTTCGGGTAGGTCTTCAGGAAATCTTTGAAGACCGACGCCGCCTGCTCGTAACGGCTGTCGTTGTAGAGCTTCTGCCCGCGCGTGAACATTGCCTGCTCGGCGTCCGAAGGCGTGTCGTCCTGCCGTGCCGCCCCGGTGCGTGGGGAGTATGTCGCGGCGGCGGCGGGGGCGAGGGGCGCGCAGAGCAAAAGCGCGCAGAGGACTGCTGAGCCAAGTTTATGAGGGGTCATAGTTGATTAAATCCTCCGGGGCAGGGCGTGCGTGAGTCAACAAAAGCGTATCCTTTATGTTTAGCGAACTGGGGCAGACGGGAGTGTCTTCGCGGATTCACGTCCGGCGCGCGACAATATACAACCTCTGCAGACGGCGAACAAGATGCTGGCTGACAAAGAGTCGGCGCGCTCGCGCGCGTCAGCGCCTGCGACCGACCTCGATCCGGTCGCCGGGCTGGATGCGCGGGTCGGGAATCTTGCCCCCTTCGATCTCCTGTAACACGTACTCGGCGGGGACGAGACGACCGTCGGCAGCCTGGCGCGAGACGGTGACGACGGTGCGGTTGCCCGCGCCGCGCACGACGCCGCCCGCCGCGAGGATCGCCTGCGTGAGCGTCATGCCGACGTGGAAATCCTTCTGCCCCGGCGCGCCGATGCTGCCCGCGATGTAGAAGAACTCCTGCGGGCGCGGCTGCACATTGATCACGTCGCCGTTCGAGACGAGTTCGTTCAGCGCGTTCGAGTCCGAAAGGTCTAAGGTCTTCGTGCCGCCCGTCGCGCGCGAGATGATGACGACGCGACCGGCGTCGGCGCGCGGGAAAGCCTCGGCGAGTACCACGTAGAGCGGCACGGCTTCGCGGCGCAGAACTTTCTGACCGGGCTGCTCGACGAGCCCGCTGACGAGCACCGTGTGGCTCGCGTAATCGCGCACGTTGATCTGGAACTGCGCGCGGTCGAAGATGCCGCGTCGCTTGAGTGCGGCGGAGAGTCGCGTACCGATCTCGTCGGTCGTCAGGTTCAACACGCCGACGGGCTCGCCCGCCAGCGGGTAGTCGATCGCACCGTTCGCGAGCACCGTGAAGAGCGTGAAGTCCTTCCCCATCCCGTTCACCAGACGGATATCGAGGATGTCGCCGATCCCGACACGATAGACGGCGGTGGGAGCGACGGCGGTCGCGGCGCTCAGGCTTCCGCCCGACGGATTGTTCTGGGTTAAGCTGCCGGTCGCGGGGATGTCCGCTTTGATTGGCGCGGGCGGCTCGTATTTCGCGGGCGGGGGCGGGAGCGCGCCGATGGACGGGCTGCCGTGGACGGGCATCTCCGAGGGCGTCGGAGTCGCCTCCGGGGTCGCGCCGCCCGCGGCGCCCGAAGCGGTCTTTTCGCCCTGTGGGGTCGGCGCGGTTGAAGAAGTGGTAACTGGCGCCGAAGCGTGATCGCGGCGAGCCTCGCCAGTTTCCCGCGCCGATTCAGACTTGGCGGGTGATTTCTCTTCGGTCTTGGCCGAAGGCTTTTCGGCGGTCTTCGCGTCCGGCTTCGGCCCCCGTTTTTCGCCCGCGGGCTTCGCGCCGTCGGCGGGTGACAACGCGTCGTCTTCGACGGGGCCGACCCGCTGCGCCCGCGCGTCGGCTGCCCCGAGCACGCACAGCAGCGCGATGGCGAAAGCCGACTGACGTAGCAGCTTACTTATCATGCACTCAACTTCCCTGCCACGCTCCGCGCCGTCGGACCCGCCGGGCAAAGGCGGTTGTGTCGTTCGGCTGACGGGCGTCGAAAATCTATCCCAGCTCGCGCGAATCGTCTCCGAAACCTTCCGCGCGTGCTTAGTATTAAACGACTAACGCTCCCCTCCTCGCAAATTTTGTCGGGTGAAATCTCTGCGCAGGCGTCGAAAGCAGGAGGGATCGGGCGATCTGACGACGTTCGGCGTTCAATTGTCTCGATGTTGGAACAGCCGGAAACGACTCACCGCGTCAGACCCTTCGTGTCGAGACCGTGTACTCAACCCGCTTGAAATTGTAACCTTCGCTTTTAGCGGCTGGCAAGGTATTTGGTGGAAACAGTTCGCCCCACTTGGCGCCGATCCGCACGCGCACCAACTCCTCTGCTTCGTCCGCGCCGGCGCAGTCAAGACACTCCTGCGCGATCTCCGCCGCGCCCGCGGCGTCGATCCCGGCGAGCGCGCGGCGCACTCGGGGCAGCGCCACCGCTGTCATCGAGAGATCGCGCGCGCCCAGGCCGACGAGGATGACGGCGTAGGCGGGCTTGCCCGCCATCTCGCCACAGACGATGGAAGGAATCCCGGCGGCGGCTGAGGCGTCGAGCGCGCGGCTGATCGATGAAAGCACCGCCGGGTGGAGCGTGCGGAACCAGTCAGCCACTTCGTCGTTGCTCCGATCGACGGCGAGCGTGTACTGGACGAGATCGTTCGTGCCGAGGCTGAAGAAATCCACCTCGCGCGCGAGCCGGTCGGCGACGATGACCGCCGACGGCACTTCAATCATCGCGCCGATCTTGATCTCGCCGACTTCCACTCCTCCGGCGACGAGTCCCGCTCGCTCTTCGTCGATGATCGCCCGTGCCCGGCGCACTTCCGACACATCCGAGACCATCGGCAGCACAAGGTCTAAACGCCCCCGCGCGGCGGCGCGCAAGACGGCGCGCGCCTGCGTCCGCAACACGTCCTCGCGCCGCAGGCAGAGGCGGATGGCGCGCAAGCCCAGCGCCGGGTTGCGCTCCGCCTCGGGTGCGGACTGCGAAACCTTGTCGCCGCCGAGATCGAAGAGGCGCACGCAAGCGCCGTCGGCGCCGGCCACGCGAGCCAGCTCGACGTAAGCGGCGTACTGCTCTTCCTCCGTGGGTGCGCCGCCGCGCTGCGCGAAGAGAAACTCCGAGCGATAGAGACCGACGCCCCGCGCGCCGTAGCGTCGCACCCCCTCGTACTCGGCTGGCAGTTCGACATTCGCGCGCAGCACGATCTCGACGCCGTCGCGCGTCACGAGCGGCGCGCGCGCCCCGTCTTCGTCAACGGTGGCCAACGCGGCGGACTTGAGACGCGTCGCGGCTTCGCGGAACTTCCCCGCCGTCTTAGCCGAAGGACGCAGCACGACCTCGCCACTCGCGGCGTCAACCGCGATCTCATCGCCTGTGCGCGCGTGGCGGTGGAGATCGCGCAAGCCGACGACCGCCGGGATGCCCAGGCCGCGCGCGATGATCGCCGTGTGCGAAGTCCAGCCGCCCGCGTCCGAGACGACGGCGCGCACGTGCGACAGGTCGAGATCGACGACCGCCGACGGCGGCAGGTCGTCGGCGACGAGCACGGCGTCCTCGTTCAGCCGCCGCGCAGAGGCCTCGCCGCCGAGCGCGACGAGCAGGCGACGCAGCACGTCCTCGACGTCCGTGCTGCGCTCGCGCAGGTAGTCGTCCTCGATCTCTGCGTAAACAGCGAGCAGGCGATCCCCGACGACCTTGACCGCCCACTCGGCGTTCGCCCGCTCCGAGCGCACGTAGTCGTCGATCTCGTCGATCAGTTTGCGGTCTTCGAGCATGAGCAGGTGCGCGTCGAAGATGTAGGCGTGCTCGGCTCCAAGGAGTTGCTCGGCGCGGCGTTTGACGGCGCGCAGTTGGCGGCGCGAGAGGCGCACGGCGGCGCGCAGACGGCGAATCTCGCGCTCCACGTCCGTCGCGTCAAGCGTGGCGCGATAGACGTTCTGCTCCGCGCCGACGTGCAGGCGCAGCACGCGCCCGACCACCGCGCCCTCCGAGACGCCGACGCCGCGCCACAGCCTTTCGCCCTTGCTGCCCTTGCAAGCCATACTCAAACTTTCGCGTCTTCGCCGAAGCCGTCAGCGATCAGTCGGCACACGGCTTCGACGGCGCGCTCCTCGTCGGTGCCTTCCGCCGACACCTTCAGTTCCGTCCCGCGCGCCGCCGCCAGCATCAGCACGCTCAGGATCGACTTCGCGTCGGCGGACGCGCCGCCCTCGCGCTCCAGCCTGACGATGCTGCGAAACTCGCCCGCCGCGCGCACCAGTTTCGCCGCCGCGCGCGCGTGCAAGCCGAGACGATTAACAATCATGACGCGGCATTCGATCATGTTTGTCAGTAATCCGTTGTCCGTGGTTCGTGGTCAGTTGCCTTAAACTTATTCCCGTCGCGTTGTTGGAACTGCTTAACGAATGACAACTGACAACGAACGACGGGCAACTGACAGCCCTCACTCCTTCTTGGGCGCGGCGAGCAGTTCGCCGGCGAGGTAGATCGCCTCGCGCCCCTGATCGCGGACGCGGCGCGCGAGGTCTGCGAGCGGCTCTTCGGCGGTCTGCGTCGCCAGCTTGATAACCATCGGCAGGTTGACGCCCGTCACGACCTCGACTTCTTCCGACAGAAACATCGACGCGATATTGGTCGGAGTGCCACCGAACATGTCCGTCAGCAGCAGCACGCCGCGCCCCTCGGAGACGCGCGCGATGGCGCGCTCCACCTCGTCGCGCGCCGCTTCGGGGTCGTCCTGCCAGCCGATGGAGATCGCCGCGATGTGCGCGACGTGCCCGATGATCATCTCGGCGGCGGCGAGCAACTCGGTCGCCAACTGCCCGTGCGTGACGATGACGCCCGCCACGTGCCGCAACTGCACCTCACTCTTGCGCGCACTCTCCATGCTCCGCCCCCGCTTCTGTCTAATCTTCGTCCGCGCGCGTTACGCGGCGCGTGTCGCACGCTTCGTCTTCTTGATGTCCCGGTGGACGACCGTTACCTCGTAGCCGCCGCGCCGCAGGTGGCGCGCGAGATCGTTCGCCGTCATCACCGACCGGTGCCGCCCGCCCGTGCAGCCGACGCCGACGGTGACGTAAGACTTGCCCTCGCGCTGGTAGAGCGGGAGCAGGTAGTCGAGCAGCTCCGCGAAGCGTTTGAGCGTCTCCGCCGTCTCCGGCTTCGAGCGGATGTAGCGCGCCACGCGCGGGTCCGAGCCCGAATACGGGCGCAGTTCCGGCACGAAGTGCGGGTTCGGCAGGTGGCGCACGTCGAACATGAGATCGATGTCGCGCGGGCTGCCGTACTTGTAGCCGAAGCTCAGGATTTGCACGCGCAACGCGCCGGTCGCAGCGTCTGGGCTGAAGCGCTCGACGAGGTAGCGGCGCAAAGTGTGGACGTTGTGCTCGGAGGTGTTGACGATGAGGTCGGCGTGGGAGCGTATCTCAGCCATCGCCTCGCGCTCGGCGCGGATCGAGGCCGGGAGCGAGTCGCCCTGCTCGTAAGGGTGCGGGCGGCGCGTCTCGCTGAAACGGCGCTGCAAGACTTCGTCCGACGCCTCGAAGAAGATGACGGCGACGCGCAAGCCCGACTCACGCCGGAGGCGTTCAATGCGGCTCTCGAACTCGGCGAGGAAACGTCCCTCGCGGATGTTGATGACGAGCGCGGCGCGCTTGATGTGCGGCTTGTCATGGCTACCGTCATCCTCTTCGTCATCGTCCGGCTTGACGAGGCGCGCGAAGGTGGAGAGCATCGTCAGCGGGAGGTTATCGACGCAGAAGTATCCGAGGTCTTCGAAGGCATCGGTGGCGGACGACATCCCCGAACCGCTCAAGCCCGTGATGACGACGATGTCCGGCGTGCCGCCCGCGCGCGCCGCGTCCGCTTCGACGGCTCTCGCCTCACGCTTCTTTCTGTTCATCATCAACTCGCACGCGCGCCCGACTCTCGACGTTCGCCGCGCCCGCGTCGCCGACGCCCCCGCCCGCGACGAGCGCCGCGTGGCGCGCGACGAAATCGCGCGCGGCATTGTAACCCCGCACGCGCAGCAGGTGCACGCGCAAGGCGGTTTCGACGAGCGTCGCCAGATTCCTGCCGGGGCTGACGGGCAACAGCACCCGCGGGATGCTGACGCCGAGGATGTCCACCGTGCGCTCGTCCACGCCGAGGCGATCAACTTCCTTCAGCTCGCGCCAGCGTTCGAGCCGGACGGAGAGGCCGATGGACTTCGCGCCGCTCCAGATCGCCGAGACGCCGAACAGATCGCGGATGTTGATGATCCCCAGGCCGCGAATCTCCATCAGCTCGTGCAACAACTCTGGCGCGCTTCCCGTCAACTGATCCGCCCCCACGCGCCGCACCTCGACCGTGTCGTCCGAGACGAGCCGGTGGCCCCGCATGATGAGATCGAGCGCACACTCCGACTTGCCGATCCCCGACTCGCCCTCGATGAGCACGCCCAGCCCGTAGGCGTCGAGCAGGACGCCGTGGCGCGACTCGCGCGGGGCGAGCGCCCGCTCCAAATGTTCGGTGACGGAACTGATGGCGACCGAGCTGACGAGCGGTGTGACGAGCAGTGGCACCCCGGCTTCGTCCGCCGCCGCGACGAGTTCGGCGGGCGGCGCGAGGTTCTTCGTCACGAGCACGCAGCTAATCCGGTCGAGCGTCAGATTGTGTATCGCTTCGGCGCGCCGTTCCGCCGCGAGCTGACCGAGATACCAGACCTCGCTCTGCCCAACGATCTGCACGCGCCCCGAATGGACGTAGTGCGTGAACCCGGCGAGCGCCAGCCCCAGCTTCTGGATGCGCGGCGAATCAATCCGGCGGCTGAGCCCGCCCGCGCCCGCCAGCACGCGCAACTCCAACTCGGCGGGCGCGTCGCGCACGAAGTCGCCCGCGCTGATCGTCGGTCGTTCATCGGCGTTGCCGCTCATACGTTTCTGCTCAGCAGCGAGACGCGCGGCGCGTTGTCACACGCGCCGCGCCGCCCACGCAGTTCGTCGCCACAGAGGAATCCTCGCACACGCGCCGCGCGAGGCTTTAGGGCTCGATGAGGCCGTAGTTGCCGTCCTTGCGTTTGTGGATGACGCCGATGCGGTTGGTCTCCGAGTCGCGGAAGACGAGGAACTGGTTGCTGTCTTCGGACAGGCGCAGCGCGGCTTCCTCGGCAGTCATCGGCTTGATGGGGTAGCGGCGCGCGCTGATGATGCGCGGAGCGCGGGGCGACGCCTCGACACTGCCACTGTCGGGCGCGAGCGTGGAGAGCGACTGCGCGCCCTGCTTGCGGTCGATGAGCTTCTTCTTGAGCTTCACCGCCTGCTTCTCGATCTTCTGGATGGCGCGCGTCATCGCCTGATACATGTCTGCGTTCACGTCGCGCGCCGTCAGCGTCTCGCCGCGCCAGTGGAGCAAGACCTCGCCCATGTGCCGGTTCTTCTCGACCTCGAAGATGATGTGGGCGCGCGCCGTCGTGTCGTTGAAGATGTGATCGAGCTTGCTGAAGTGCTCCTCGACGTGGCGGCGCAGCGCTGGCGTCACGTCAACGTGACGACCCGTGTACTCGAATTCCATGAAGACTCCTCCCCCTAGATCGGCGCGGGCGAGAAGGCACGGCGCGCGAACAAACGCTCGCGCCCCGCCCCGCCGGCATTCAGATTATGTACTACGCGAAACTTGTCTAGCCGCGAGCGCGCCCGCGCAGTCTCATCAGACCGGGGCTTTGCGCTCGCGCGAGCCGGGGATGTTCATCTGGTCGCGATACTTCGCCACCGTGCGGCGCGACAGCTTCATCCCGTCCCGCATCAGAATCTTGACGACCTGATCGTCCGTGATCGGGTTGTGCGGGTCTTCGTCCTCGATGAGCTTCTTGATCTGGAGCTTGATGATGCGCGTCGAGACTTCCTCGCCGTCCTCGTTCGTCATCCCCTCGGTGAAGAAGCGGCGCAGCTCGATGACGCCCTGCGGCGTGTGCGCATACTTGCGGTTGACGACGCGCGAGATGGTCGAAAGGTGCATCCCCGTGTCTTCCGCCACGTCCTTGAGCATCATCGGGCGGATGAACTGCACGCCCTTATCTAAAAATTCCTGCTGGCGGCGCACGATGCAATCGACGACGCGGTAGATGGTCTGCCGCCGGTGCTCGATGTTGCGCAGCAGATCAATCGCCGAGCGGGTCTTGTCCTTGATGAAGTCGCGCGTCTCTTTCGACGTGTCGGGCTGCCCCAAAATTTTCTGGTAACTGTGCGAGAGGCGCAGGCGCGGGCTGCCGTCGTCGGCAAAATAGATGACATACTCGTCGTCGATCTTCTCGATGAAGACTTCGGGCACGATCAGGATCGGCTCGTCCGAGGAGTAGCGGCGCCCCGGATAAGGGTCGAGCGTGCGGATGCGCTCCAACTCCTTGAGCAAGTCCTCGACGCTCTCGCCGAGCTGCTTGCCGAGGTTATGCAGCTTGTGCGGCTGGAGGTCTGAGAGCGGCTGCTCGCGGATGAGGCGGGCGGCGAGCGTGTCGGACTCACCCCGCGCTTCAAGCTGCGCGAGCAGGCACTCGCGCACGTCGCGCGCGCCGCAACCCACCGGCTCTAACTTCATCACGGCCTGGCGCGCCTGCTCGACCAGCTCCTCCGGCCAGTTGCCGTACTCGCCGATCTCATCGTTCGTCGCGTTGAGCCGCCCGTCCGGGTCTAAGTTTCCGATGACGGCTTGCGCGACAGCGATCAGCCCTTCGTCGAGGTGGCTCATGCGCAACTGCCATTCGAGGTGCTCGGAGAGCGACTCGGCGCGCGTCAAAAACTGCTCGAAGGTCGGCCCGTCTTCCTTGTACTCGAACTCCTGCGTCTTGTAGCCGGGGTCGAGGTACTCCTGAAACTCGCGCCCGAAATCAACTTCCTCGAAAGCGTCGCGGTCGCGCTCGACCTGCTCGCCTTCCTCTTCGCCGGGCACGCCCGGCTCGGGTAGCGCGTCGCCCGCCGCAAGCGATTCGAGCGAAGGCGCGTCGCCCGTGCCGTTTCCGCCGTTGAGATCGGTGCCCGTCGTGTCGGCGGCGGGCACGTCGAACTCGCCCCCGGAGGCGAGCTGATCGAGGATGTGCTCTTCGATCTCGCGCTTCTCTTCGCCCGCCGCGACCTCTTCGAGCACGGGGTTTTCAAGCATCTGCTGCTGAATCAACTCGCTCAGTTCGAGCGTGGTCATCTGCAACATCTCGATGCGCTGGCGCAACTGCGGCGTCAGCACGAGGCGCTGCGAGAGACTGGTCGTGAGCTTAACGGACATAGCCAGGCGAACGAATGCGCCGCTCTCCACAAATAACTTTTGGATAAATTAAAACGCCACTGAGGGGCGCATGTCGGGGATGATTATAACCCATCCGGCGCGGGCGCGCAGCGGATCACAGCCTGAATTTTTCGCCGAGGTAGAGGCGGCGCACTTCCGGGTCTTCGGTCAGATCGAGCGGCGCGCCCGCGCGGAAGACGCGCCCGTCCGCCATGATGTAGGCGCGGTCGGTGACGCCTAGCGTCTCGCGCACGTTGTGGTCGGTGATGAGGATGCCGATGCCGCGGTCGCGCAGGTAGATGATCATCTTCTGCAACTCGTCAACCGCCTTCGGGTCGATCCCGGCGAAGGGCTCGTCGAGGAGCATGAACTGCGGCTCGGTGGCGATGGCGCGCGCGATCTCGGTGCGCCGCCGCTCGCCGCCCGACAACGCGTCGCCACGCGTGCGCCGGACGTGCTCGATGCCGAACTCGACGAGCAGCTCTTCGAGCCGCTTGAAGCGCTCACTGCGGCGCATCTTCAATGTTTCGAGGATGGCGAGGATGTTCTCTTCGACCGTCATCTTGCGGAAGACCGACGGCTCCTGCGGCAGATACCCGATGCCGAGGCGGGCGCGCAGATACATCGGGAGTTTGGTGATGTCGCGGTCGGCGAGGCGGATGCGTCCGGCGTCGGGCGATTCCAGCCCGATGATCATGTAGAAGGTGGTGGTCTTGCCCGCGCCGTTCGC
Source organism: Pyrinomonadaceae bacterium (assembly GCA_045807785.1). Classification (GTDB taxonomy): domain Bacteria; phylum Acidobacteriota; class Blastocatellia; order Pyrinomonadales; family Pyrinomonadaceae; genus JAIVGV01. The sequence continues at coordinate 389 of JBJMGS010000381.1, read as the reverse complement.
GCCAAGCAGCCCGACGACCTCGCCCGGCTCGACGTGCAGACTCACACCGTCCACGACGCGCCGCTTCCGGTAAGCCTTGACCAGATCACTTGCGTCGAGCGCCGCGGGCGAAGGCAGTCGCGGCGCGCGCGCCACGTGATCGGCGCGCGCCTCGCTCTCAGCGGCTTCGACTAGCTCTTCTGTCTTCAAACTCATCTCGGTGCGTGAATCGTCAACCGTAAATCGTAAATCGTCAACCGCAGATCGTAAAGCCGCCTAGACGCGGTCGCCGCCGCCTTTCACGATTCACGATTCACGATTGACGATTTACTGATTTTTGATTTTGTGTACTGTGTGGACGCGCCCGGCGGGGCGACCGGCGTCGGTCGCGGAGTCAGACACGACGCGGT
>JBJMGS010000380.1:0-9232 GCA_045807785.1 Pyrinomonadaceae bacterium | reverse complement strand
TCGTGGAGATCGACGAACTGGCCGGGTGTGACGAGTTGCGAGACGTCGCGTCCCTTGTCAACGTAGCGGAAGACGAAAGAGTTGGTCTGGGTGTCGAAGACGTTGATCTCGGAGCCGATGTCGTCGAAGGTCGTCGCCTTGGTGGCATCTGTCATGACGGGCGTGTAGCCGAGCGGCTGGCCGTTGTTCTTGATGACGACGCCCTGCGCGTTCTTCGTCGGCAAGCCGTGACCCGTCTCGCGCTGGTTGAGCCGCGTGTTCGTCTCCTGACCCGTGACGATGCCGAAGCGCCCGACGATCTTCACGTCGGTGGCGAGCCCGCCGACGATCATGTTCTTGACGAGCTGGTTCGCGTCCGATTCAACATTGATGACGGCGATGGTGTGGCCGAGCGTGTTGGCGACGTAGAGGGTCTTGCCGTCGGCGCTCAAGTCCATGTCGCGCGGGTTGGCGCGCTCGAGGTCGGTCGTACCCGTCGGGATTTCGGCGATTGGCACGAAGAAGGGGCCGGGCTCGACGCGGAAGGCGCGCACCTCGTCCTTGAAGCGGTCGGTGATGTAGAGGCGCGTGCCGTCGCGGTTGAAGACGAGCTTCTCGCCGTAGAAGCCCGTCTCGAACTCGCCGAGCACCTCGTCGGTCTGCGTCGAGACGACGGAGGCGAAGTTGCCGTACTGGTTGAGCACGACGAGGTACGGCGACGGGTAGATGTTGCGGTTGAGCGGCGCGACGCGCAGACCGATGGGGCGCAAGCCCCTAGCCTGTCCGGGCGGGCGCAGGTCGATCCACTTGAGGACGATCTGGTTGGTCGTGTCAACGACGGCGACGCGCCAGTCGGGGTAGCCTTCGCGACCGGGGAGAGTGGCGTAGAGCTTGCGCCCGTCGGGCGTGACGGCGAGGGCGCGCGGCTCGGAGCGGAAGGGCTGCTCGCGGTTGGGCCAGAACTCGTTGCCGCTTTTCACTACAGGGTTGTTCGGGTCGATGCGCGTGCCGGGGTCGGGCCGCCCGTCGATGTAGCTCGCGCCGAACATGATCTTGGTGAAGCGCTCCAGGCCGCCGCGCTCGCCCGCCGACTCGGCGCCCATGATGTTCTTCACGGGGTCGCTCGTGGGTCCCGTGATGATCTTGCCTTGCGAGTCGGTCTTGACGGCGGTCTCGAAGAAGCGCAACTCGAACGGCGCTTCCTTCGTCGTCGAGAGGACGCGGCGTTCGAACTGCTGCGAGAGCGTCAAATTCGACTGACGCGCGCTGGCTGTTGAAGTGAACTCCAAAGCCGACCATGCCAGCCCGCCGCCGACGGCGATGGCGAGCGCGAGGATTTTTAGACGGTTCATAGTGATCAGCTTGCCCCCGGAAGGTTGTGACCCGCCACGCCGCGCCGGACTGATTTCCCGCGCCCGCCGAAAAGGGTCTCCACGTCAGACCCCGAATAACAATCCGCGTACCGCGGACGCGCCCGCCGCCACGCGCCGAACATCGAAGAATTTAGAGTGAAAAGGCTTCAATACGCCGACGCACGGCACGGCTCATCAACACGCACGGGCGCGTCGCAAACGAGCAAAGTGCTAACCGGCTACGCTATTTGGGAAGGCTGTGAGGACTAAACTGCTAACTTGCGGAGCTTTGAATCAAACTGCTAACCTGATACGCGGTGCGAACTTTCTAGCCGAGTTTCGGCGTTGATGCAAAAGTCTTCAATAGAGGTGACTTTTGAATCAGATGGGTTTATTGATTCAAGAGTCCATCAGGCGATGTTAAGCTAACGGCATGAGACGCGGCCTTCTTCACATCACTGCTGGGCTGCTGGCTTTCGCCTTTGGCGTCTTAGCCGACAGGGCCGCTTACCGAGTGTTTGACTACTTCATCCCTGCCGTTTCCGTTCCCGCGATCAAGACGGAGGCAACCCCTACCCACGTAAAAATGAGCGGTGAGGGTTGCCATCCGCAATGGGTGGAGTATAAAGGCAGGCGGTACTTAGCTCTCTGCGAGTGACGACCCGGCTTCGCTAAAGCTCACTTCAACCCCGAACTCGTACATTGATTGAACGAGCACGCACAGGTTGTGACATAAGACCTTGCATAGAACCTCATTCGTCTGCGCCTGCTCGACAATGGCCATCCTCGACAACTCCCTGTGATACACTAATGGTGCTCGTGGGATGCTTTCGTGGGAGGTGAAATGGATGGCGAAGAAGAGTGATGGCGATAGTCCGGTGAAGTTGAGGATCAAGATGAGCGCGCGCTCAGGCGAGTCGGGCTCAGGTCAAGTGGTGAGCCAACTGAGGGAGTTGATCAGAGGCAAGCAGCTCAAGCCGGGTCAGGTGTTGCCGTCGGAAGACGGGTTGGCTGAGCAGCTCGGCGTCGGGCGCAAGGTGGTCAGGTACGCCTACGGCAAGCTGGTGGAAGAGGGCTTGCTCGTCCGCGATTTCCCGCACAACAAGCGCGTCGCCGGAGGCGGGTCGCAAGGCGGCGCGAAAAAGAAAGCCGCGGCGGGCAAGGGCAGCTCGCGTGCGACGGCGAAGAAGGGCGGCGCTCGTGGAGGGGCGCGTAAGAAGTAGAGACGCGTTGAAGCAGGCGAGTCTGCGCTGGCTTAATCTTCAGGCAATGTGCCGGGCGCTGTGGGCGGCGGGAACTTGAGAGTCCCGCCGCCCTTCGCGCGTCCTTCGGTCACCGCGGCGAAGAAGCTGACAACATTTCGCGCCCGGCGTTCGTATGGCGTGGTGTTGGGAAGTTTCGGAGCGAGAGCACGGGGCTGGGGCACACCTTCCGCGTGGGAGGGCAGAAGTAAATGAGTTGGTACATCTATCTGGGCGCACTGGTCGAGCTGTTGCAGCTCGCGATCATTTTCCTGCTGGTCTTGCGCCACCGCAGGCTGAAAACGCGGCTCGACGAAGACCTGCGTTTCGCGCGCCGGCCGCCGGCCTCGATCACAGAAGAGAGTCCCTACCGACAGCTCGGCGCGCTGACGGAAGACGAGTCGAAGTACGAGATCGCGCGCCGCGCGTGAACGGTCTAGCGCGCCTGCTTCGAGCCCGCCCCGTCACTCACGACCCGCGTCGAGGGCATGAGACTTTTCCCAGTCAAATAACCCTCCCGAACGCACCTCGCGCGAGCATCATCCGAGCCATCCTCGGCGCATAATTCAGCATCTTAATACGCGATAGACTTCAGGCGGGGCGGCGTCGGCGCGCGGGCATGAAGTGTTCAGACCCCGCGCGCTTTCGTCTTTGTAAAACGCGAAGAAATTTCTCTGATGCGCCCGCGCACGAAGTGATGACAAGGGGGAAGTGAAGCCATGTTAACGAAGAAATTTATCAGCACACTCGCAACCGCCGCGCTCTTGCTGGCGGCAACCGTCGCGACGCCCGCTCGCCCCGCCGACAAGCGCGCGAAAGAGGCGTCAGCCGAAGCCGTGCGTGTGAGCACGCCGCTCGATCTCGCCGTCCTCGTGCAGGACGATCTCGTCTCGCGCGTCGGCAACGAACTGGGCGTGACGCGCGACTTCATTCGCAACCTACCCACAGGCTCGCGCGTCATGGTAGGCTACCTGACCGCCGGCTCGCTTCAAGTGCGGCAGCCGTTCACGGACGATCTCGAACGGGCGGCGAGCGCCCTGCGTATACCCGCCGCGAGCGATACAGCCGCGCCTTACAACCCTTACGTCGAGTTGATCGAAGCGCTCAAGAAGTTCGACGCGCAGGATAAGAACCGCAACGCCGTCCTGCTTATCTCCGACGGGCTCGACGTCTCGCGCGGCTTCGACCCCACCAGTTCGCTCAACAGCGTTGACCTCCGGCGTGCTGTCAACGAGGCGAAGCGCCGCGACGTGGCGGTCTATACGTTCTACGCGCCCGCCGTCGGCCTGACGAGCTTCAACTCGACCGCCGTCAGCTACGGGCAGAGCTCGCTCGCGCGCGTGGCGAAAGAGACGGGCGGCGAAGCCTTCTTCCAAGGGACGAACTTCGTCACTTTCGACGCCTACTTCGAACGGCTCGGTCGTGCGCTCAACGGGGCATCTACCGCCTACTAAGTTAATCGACCAGACTCGTCGCGGGCGGCGAAAGTTAGGCATGAAGTTGTCTAACTTTCGCCGCCCGCTTTTCTTTTCACCACCGACAATTTCTCTTCTTCCGCCCCGCGATCTGTTGTAAAGTCTCGCACGAAATCCGCGCACGTCGCCGTCAGCTTCGCGCGCCCCCCATCAGGTTCTCCAGATGAAACGCGACCGCGGACACGAGTTTTGCCTGATCGTCGAAGGCGCATACCTCTCCGTGTCGGAAGCCGAGCACGCCCTGCGCGATCCCTTCATCGAGGAGTTCGTCGAAGAGACCGGGCACTTCCGCATACATAATTTGGGCGAGATGGAAGTCGCGCCGGGCGTCGTGCTCGGCTCGCTCGGCGTCGTCATGCTCGCCGACGAAGTTTTCGAGATCGCAAGCACAGACCCGCAGCACCCGCTCACCGAGCACAAGGCGCGACTCGTCGCCGAAGCGCTGCGCCGCCACGACATGTTCGACGAGATCGCGGTCGAGCCGCGCGGCGACGACGCTGCCGAAGAGCCGGACGCCGCGCCGTAAACAATTCCGCACGAAAAAAACACTCTCCACGCCTTAGACCGACGCCCGCCGCCGACTGCGCCCGCCGCCGAAGTTTGTTACACTCTCGCCTTCTGATTTAAGCCATGACTGAATTCATGAACGGGCGCGTCAGCGTCCTCGTCGGCGACATCACGCTCCAAACCGTCGATGCCATCGTCAACGCGGCGAACTCAACGCTGCTCGGCGGCGGCGGCGTTGACGGCGCGATCCACCGTGCGGGCGGCGCGGCGATCCTCGAAGAGTGTCGCGAGCTGCGCCGCACGCGCTATCCCAAAGGCTTGCCCGCAGGCGAGGCCGTCGCGACGACCGCGGGCAAACTTCGCGCGCGCGTCGTTATACACACGGTCGGACCCGTCTACGGTCGCCACAACGGGCGCGAGCCGGAACTGCTCGCCGCGTGCTATTTCAACTCGCTGCGTCTCGCCGACGAGAACGGTCTTCGCTCGATAGCCTTCCCCGCCATCTCGACCGGCGCATATGGCTACCCGCGCGAAGAGGCGGCGCGCGTCGCGTCCGAGGCGATCAATAAGTATCTGACGACCACTGATGCGACCGGCGACGACGCGGATAACGCGACTGACGATCAAGTGGTTCGAGCTCGACGCGGAGTGCAAGAGATTCGTCTCGTCTTTTTTCTCCAGCGCGACGCGGAGCTATTCGTGCGCCATCACAGCTTCTACAGCGCGCAGACTCGTCCGCGTAAGCAATCGAATGGCGCGAGCTGAAAACTGAAAACTGAAAACTGTCTGACGATGATGATTGAACAAACGGGGTTGGAAACGGGGCGCGCGCTGCCGGAGTCTCTCGCGGCGCTCGAACGCCTCTCTCAGAACTACTGGTGGAGCTGGGCGGCGGGCGGCACGGTGGTCTTCCGCGATCTCGAACCGCGGCTCTGGGAGGAGTGCGATCAGAGTCCGCGCTGTCTGCTCTCGGAGGTGCCGGAACTGCGCCTGACGCGCGTCGCGACCGATCCGTCTTACGTCGCGCGCGTGCGCTCGCTCGGCGAAAGGTTCGACCGCTACATGGGCGAACAGTCAGAAACGTGGGCGCGGCGCGAGGCGGGCGCCATCAGTTGGGAGCATCCGGTCGCCTACTTCTGCGCCGAGTTCGGCATACACAATTCTCTGCCACTCTATTCGGGCGGACTCGGAGTGCTCGCGGGCGATCACCTCAAGTCGGCGAGCGATCTCGGGCTGCCGCTCGTCGCCGTGGGGCTTCTCTACAACTACGGCTACTTCCGCCAGCGCCTGCGCCGCGACGGCTGGCAGGAGGAGAGCTACTCGAAGCTCGACCCGACGCGCCTCGCGCTCATCCCCGTCCAGGACGCCGAGACGGGAGAGCCCGTGCGCTTCACGCTCGACATCCGCGGGCGCGTCGTACACGTGCGCGCGTGGCGCGTTGACGTCGGTCGCGTCAAGCTCTACCTGCTCGACACGAACGTGGCGGAGAACAGCGAGACGGATCGGCTCATCACGGGGCACCTCTACGGCGGCGACCGCGAGACGCGCTGCGTGCAGGAGATCGTGCTCGGCGTCGGCGGCGTGCGCCTGCTCCGCGCCTTGCAGATCGAGCCGCACGTCTTTCATCTGAACGAAGGGCACTCGGCTTTTCTTACCCTCGAACTCGCGCGCGAGCTGATCGCAGAGGGGCACACTTTCCACGACGCCGCGCCGCGCGTGCGCGAGCGCTGCGTCTTCACGACGCACACGCCGGTCGCCGCCGGGCACGACGAGTTCATGCCGTCGCTCGTCGAATACTGTTTCGGGAGTGATTACATCGCCTCGCTCGGCCTCGGCGCGCAGGAGTTCGTCGATCTCGGTCGCGTCTCGCCCGACCACGAGAACCTGTTCTTCGGCTTAACGCCGCTCGCGCTCAAGATGTGCCGCACGACGAACGGCGTGAGCCGCAAGCATGGCGAGGTTTCGCGCGAGCTGTGGCAGGAGGCTTTCCCCGGCCTCACCGTCGAAGAGGTGCCGATCACTTCTGTCACGAACGGCGTCCACGCGCCGACGTGGGTCGCGCCGCTCATACGCGAGTTGTACGAGCGCTACGTCGCCGCCGACTGGGACGAGCGCGAGTGCGAGGCGGAGCTATGGTCGCGTGGCGTCGCGCGCATCCCCGACGCGGAGCTGTGGCGGGCGCACCAACTGCTCAAAGAACGCCTCATCGCCTTCGTGCGCGAAAAACTCTTTCACACGCGCGTGCGCCTCGGCGAGTCGCCGGAGATGGCCGGCGTCGCGCGCACGCTCTTCGACGCGGACGCTCTGACCATCGGGTTCGCGCGCCGGGTCGCGGCGTACAAGCGTTGGAGTTTGATCCTGACGGACGTGGAGCGGCTGATGCGGCTCATCACGGACGAGTCGCGACCCGTGCAGTTCGTCTTCGCGGGCAAGGCGCATCCGCACGACGAGACGGCGAAGGAGATTTTGCAACGCATCGCCCAGTGGAAGTTCAACCCGCAGGTGATGCGCCGCGCCGTCTTCATCCAGGACTACGATCACGAGATCGCGCGGCAGCTCGTCCAGTCGGTTGACGTGTGGATGAACGTCCCGCGCCGCCCGCTCGAAGCGTCGGGCACGAGCGGCGAGAAGGTGGCGATGAACGGCGGCTTGAACCTCTCGGTGCTCGACGGCTGGTGGCTCGAAGGTTATGACACGACGAACGGCTGGGCGGTGGGCGAGGAGCGCGCGCCGACCGGCGAGCACTCGGACGAAGACGCGGCGGACGCCGACGCGCTCTACCGCGTGCTCGAAGACGAGGTCGTACCGACTTACTACGAGCGCGACGAGCACGGCGTGCCCGTCCGCTGGGTCGCGATGATGAAGCGTTCCATCGAGACGCTCGTGCCGCAGTTCAACAGCGACCGCATGGTGCGCGACTACGTGCGGCGGATTTATCTGGCTAAGTGAAAAGGAAGCTCGCGTGAGCGCAGAACGACCGCTCTTCATCCCCGTCATCCTCGGCACGCCGCGCCGTGGGCGCATGAGTGAGCACGCGGCGCGCTTCGTCTTGAGAGAGATCGAGAAGCGCGAGAATGTCGAGACCGAACTGATCGACGTGCGCGAGCTGGGGCTGACGACTGAGGACGCGGGCGGCGCGGCGAAGATCGAAAGTTTCGCCGCCGCCATGACGCGCTCGGACGCGCTCGTCGTCGTCACGCCGGAGTACAACCACGGATACCCCGGCATGCTCAAGCACGCGCTCGACACGAACCTCAAGGAGTACGTTCACAAGGCGGTCGGCGTCTGCGGCGTCTCGGCGGGCGGCTTCGGCGGCACGCGCGTCATCGAGAACCTGCTCCCCGTGTTGCGCGAGTTGGGGCTGGTGACGATCTTCTGGGACCTGAACTTCTCCAGCGTCGGCAAGGTCTTTGACGCGGCGGGCGCGCTGCTCGACGAGTCTTACGTCAAACGCGCCGACAAGTTTTTAAGCGAGCTGGTCTGGATGGCGAAGGTGCTGAGGTACGGGCGCGAGCAAGTCTCTCTGTAAAAGCTGTCAGTGGACAGTGGTCAGTTGTCCGTTGCAAGCAACCTGAGCTTTAAAACAACTGACCACTGACAAACGGACAAAGGACAACAACCATGCTCTGCGAACAATGCGGCGTCGAGATGAACCACCACGCCGACAAGATTGACTACGATGCGGGGCTCGACGATCCGAGCGGCGTCGATCCAGACTTCGGCGGCGTGTTGGAAGAAGCGCACACGTGCCCGCGCTGCGGGCGGACGCGTGTGCGCGCGGCGGTCAGCGACGCCGCGTGACTCGCGCGGGCAGTCGTCTTTGAGCTGCGTGCTGACCTTCGTCAGCTTCGCCGAGCAGTTGGTAAGCGGCGCCCGCGGCGAGCCCGCCCGCGAGATACCAGGCGACGGTCATCGCCTGCGTCGCGGCGCTGCGCGAAGGCTGCGCGCCGAGCCCGAGAGGTTCGGGCAGCAGTACCGCGCCGACCCCGGCAGCCGCGCCGAGCGCCGCGCCGCGCAACATGGCGGTGCGCGCGTCGCCGACGGCGACGAGACTGTAGTAGAGCGAGTTCGAGAGGATGTCGCCCGCCAGCGTGATCTCGTGCAGCGGCACGGGCGCTTCCTGATCAAAGGCGCGCAACGACTTGGCGACCGCGCGCATCCCCAGCACGTCCATGCGCGGCGCGTCCGTCAAGAACCGCCGCGCCGTCTCGTGAATCGCCGTCAGCGCGACCGCCCCGACCAGCCCACTCCCCAACGCTCTGAAAAAAGACATTCAGCTCACCCCGCCACATAAATTTGATCGCGAACGCAAGAGCCTCCGCCCATCATGTCCAGACGCACACGATTCCGGCTCGGCTCGCACTGATACAATATTTGTTTGCCGGAAATGTGACAACCTCAGCGGGCGTCGCTGCGAGACGGCTGCGCGCAGTCCGCCGCGCGCCGGAAAGATCGAGCGGGCGTCGAAGTGGACACGGAAGCGTTAGTCGTTGCAGAATCATAAGCGTTAGCCGAACAAGCCGAGCCAGCGGGGAGCCGATGTCATCCGCCTTCAGAGACGCGTCGCCAGCCCAGACTTACCTCAACCCCGTCCACGCGCGGGATTTTCCAGACCCCTACGTCTTCAAGTTCGCGGGCGAATATTTCGCCTACTGCACGGGCTTCTGGCGCGACGGTC
>JBJMGS010000379.1:0-14027 GCA_045807785.1 Pyrinomonadaceae bacterium | reverse complement strand
GGCTGGCGGTCGAGCGCCGCCTCCAAATCTTCCGGGTGGAGGTTGAGCCCCGCGCCCGTGACGATCACGTCCTTGCTGCGCCCCTTGAAGAAGAGCGCGCCGCCCGCGTCGATCTCCGCCACGTCGCCGGTGCGCAGCCACCCTTCGGCGTCGTTCGACGCGCGCACCGCACCGCTGTCCCAGTAGCCGGGTGAGACGTTCGCGCCCCGCACCATGATCTCGCCACCCTCGCCGAGCTTGATCTCCTGACCGGGCAGCGTCCGACCGATGGAGCCGCGCGCAGACTTGAACGGATGGTTGACGCTGACGAGCGAGGCGGTCTCGGTCATGCCGTAACCCTGCACGACGGCGTAGCCCAGACGACGCCAGAAAGTCTCTGTCCCTTCGTCGAGCGTCGCGCCGCCGACGACGAAAGCCCAGAACTTCCAGCCGAAGCGGGCGTGCACTTTGCGGAAAGAGAACCAGCGCCGCTTGACGCCCCACGCGGCGGCGTCTTCGAGGCGGCGGCGAAACTCTGCGAGCTGTGGACTCGCGCCAGCGTCGCGCTCGATCTTTTCACGTAGCGTGTCGAGCAAGCGCGGGACGGCGACGATGACGGAGATGCGTCGGCGCTTCGTCGTCTCGACGATCTCCGAAGGCTTGAGTGACCCCTGAAAGAAGACTTCGCCGCCGAGGAGCTGCGGGACGAACATCCCCATGAACTGACCGAAGACGTGGCTGAGCGGGACGAGGCACAGGAAACGCAGCGGGCGCACGAGCCGCTCCCACTTGATGTACTTCTGAATCTCGCGCTCAATCGGCGCGAGGTTGGCGACGAGGTTGCGGTGCGTCAGCACCACGCCCTTCGGCTCGGCGGTCGTGCCCGACGTGTAGATGATCTCGGCGATGTCTTCCGCGCCGCTCTCATGAGTCGTATACGGCGCGCTCGAATGACGAGAGATGGTTTGACTCAATTCGTTCAGACGTAGAGTCGGCATGGCGCGGGAGAGTTCGCCTATCTCGACGTTGCCGCGGAGGAGTAGCTTCGCGTTGACCTGCGACTGGACGCGTGCGGCGAAGTCCGGCGAACTGGCGGCGTCGAGCGGGACGACGATAGCGCCACGCAACAGGCAGCCGAAAAATATCGCGACCCACTCGGGGCTGTTCTCGGCCCACACTAGCAGGCGGTCGCCTTTGGCGATGTCACGCGCCTCCAACTCGCGCGCCGCGCGGTACGACTCGGCGGCGAGGCGCGCGTAAGTCCAGCGCACGACGCGCCGGCCGCGGCGGTGCGCAAGCGCGGGACGCCCGCCGCGCGTGGCGCAGTCCGCGAGAAAGCTGTTGATCGTCGTGCGTGTCATCGTCGTCTTCAGCAGATTTTGATCGCAGTACGGGCGCGCGGGCAAACCGCCTGTGACGCTTTCTCAAGTGTGCGCCTCAGGCGCTCGGCCCCGGTCAGTGCTTCAAGAGGTTGACTTGCGGCATCGGGTTGACATAAAAAGATGCGCGTTGACCCCTGTCAGTCTTATTAACTCTCTCCCGGTTAGTGGTTCTGTTCGGGATCAAAGACGCCACCGCAGTTTCTCGCGAGCGACGCGATCGTGCGGGGGCGTGTTTGTGAACCAAGTTCCCCCGCTCTCAAACGTCACCCAACGGTTAGGAGAGCGGTTTCGATGATCACCCAAGAGGACTTCGACAAGTTCGTCAGAAGCTATAACACCGACTACTTATACCTGCTGACGCGCGCCGGCTCCGGCAGTTACGACTGCCTGATCACTTCGTTCACGGTCTTGAAAGACCTCTACGATGTGATCAACAAACTGCACGACACGACGCACCTCGAGTTTCGCGTCGTGCCCTACCCGCTGACTTTTCGCGCGAGCGATGCGTTCCTGGCGGGGCTGGGTTTTCGCGACGAGCAGGTGCGTTTGATCTACGGGTTCCTCGAACACGTCAGACAGACGCAGGGCAGAGAGTTCGAGCAGTGCTTGCTGGACGGCATCCCCTTTAAGTGCGCCATCGCTGGCTACGAACATGGCTCAACCTGACATCGCCGACCTGATCGAGCAGAGCGCCACGGAGTTGGTGCGGCTCTGGGTTGAAGCGGTGCGGGCGGACACGGGAATCACATCCGACGGCGATCTCACGGAAGGTGGTCTCGTCGATCACATTCCCGGCGTGATCGACGAAATCTGCGCGGTGTTGCGCACGGGCGCGCAGCCGCGCGCCGACAACACGCGCGAGTCGCGCGTTCATGCCTACACGCGTTACCGGCAGGGCTACCGCGCGCGTGATCTCATCCGCGAGTCTTCTCACCTCAGACTAATCCTCCTCGATCACGTCAGCCGCCGACTCCGCTTCCAAACCGCCGACGCGCGCTTCGGCGCTTTCCACGACGCCGCGCGCACGATCAACCTCTACATCGACGAAGAGATGCGCTACGCCGTCTCGATCTACACGGAAGAGCTCAAACTCGTGTAAGCATCCACGCCCAGACACGCCACCGCTCAAGGCTCACGCACACATACGTGCGCATGAGAACTTCCCACACACATTTTTCGTCAACTGTTCTGATTGGAACGGAGTTTTCTTCCATGGACAACTCGCTAAATAAATCTGTCGAATCGGAAGTCACGGGCGGCGAGCCCGAAAGGGCTGAGTCGCACGGGCTGTGGGCGACGCTGCGCGCGGCGGTCGCCGGGTCGTCGCGGCAGGACTTCACGCAGGGGAGCATCTGGCGCGCGATTGTTTTGCTCGCCGTGCCTATGGTTCTGGAGACGCTGATGGAGTCGCTCTTCGGCATCGTCAACGCCTTCTGGGTTTCGCGTCTCGGTCAAGACGCGCTCGCCACCGTCGGCCTGACCGAGTCGATGCTGACCATCGTCTTCGCCATCTGCATCGGTCTGAGCATGGGCACGACCGCCATGATCGCGCGGCGCATCGGAGAAAAGAAGACGGAGGCGGCGGGCGACGCGGCAGCGCAGTCGATTCTTCTGGGCATCGCCATCTCAATCGTCATAGGGGCGTTCGGGTTCACACTCGCGACGCAGCTCCTGCAAGCGATGGGCGCGTCGGAAACGGTCGTCGCCGTCGGGTCGGGCTACCCGCGCATCATCTACGGCGCGAATGTCTGCATCATGCTGCTCTTTTTGAACAACGCGATCTTTCGCGGCTCGGGCGACGCGTCGCTCGCGATGCGCGCGCTGTGGCTGGGGAACGCCATCAACCTCGTCCTCGACCCGTGCTTCATCTTCGGCCTCGCCTTCTTCCCCAAGCTCGGCGTGACGGGCTCGGCGGTGGCGACGACCATCGGGCGCGGGACGGCTGTGCTGTTCCAGTTCTGGGCGCTGACGCGCGGGATGAGCCGCGTGCATGTCCGCCGCGCGCAGTTTCGACCAGACTTCAAGCTGATGCTCAGGCTCTTGCACATCTCGCTCGGCGGAATGCTTCAATTCCTGATCGCGACGGCGAGCTGGGTGGCGATTGTGCGGATCGTCGCGGCATTCGGGAGCGCGGCGGTGGCGGGCTACACGGTGGCGGTGCGCATCATTGTCGTCGCGATTCTACCTTCGTGGGGTATGTCGAACGCGGCGGCGACGCTCGTTGGTCAGAATTTGGGGGCGGGCAAACCCGAACGCGCGGAGACTTCCGTGTGGAAGACGGGATTTGCGAACATGTGCTTTATGGCGGGCGTGACAATCGTCTTCGTCTTCTTCGCCCGCCCGCTCATACATATCTTCACGACTGATGAGGCGATTGTGCCTTACGGCGTGGACTGCCTGCGCTACATCGCCTACGGCTACGTCTTCTACGCGTGGGGCATGGTCGTCTCAAGCTCTTTCAACGGCGCGGGCGATACCTATACGCCGACGCTCCTCAACCTCTTCTGCTTCTGGCTCTTCCAAATCCCCCTCGCCTATTATCTCGCGCGCCGCACGGGGATGGGCGTGCGCGGCGTCTATCTCGCGCTCATGATCTCCGAGTCGGTGCTCGCCGTCTTGAGCGTGATGGTGTTTAAGCTTGGGAGGTGGAAGACGAAGAAAGTATAGCGGCGGAATTCAACCGGCGAGGCACGACCGAAGCTATCAATCCGGCGGACGAAAAGGAAGCTGAATGCGAGTCGGGTTAAAAAGTCGTCGGGCGTGGGTTAGGGCATAACGACCCTGTCATATACGTCCTTCAACGCTAATCTACATCCGATGGAAGTTAGTTCGACAGTGCCGTCCGGTGAATGAATATCTGTCAGCAGCCACCGCCCGTCTCCTTGTTTCACGAACTGCTCGACCCTGTATTCGTCCTGCGCGACCAATAAATATTCGCCCAGAGAGTCGATGGTTCGATAGAAGCCGGACTTTTTGCCGCGGTCATAAGACTCGGTAGATTCGGATAACACTTCGACGAGCAGGGTCGGATTGAGCAGCGTATCGATATAGCCATCCTCGAATTGAGGCTCGCCGCAAACGACGACCACATCCGGGTAAGTATAAAGCCCATTGCTGGACACCTTCACCCGCATGTCGTTCGTGTAAGCTTCGCAAGACTTGCCTTTCAATTGCTCCCTAAGCTCTCCAAAAACATTTCCGGCGATCAGATTATGCTTCCTGCTCGCGCCCACCATGGCAAACGTCTCGCCGTTCAGATACTCACTTTTATACTCAGCCTGACGCTCCATCGCTAGGTATTCTTCCGACGTTGATAATGTTTTAGGTTGCCGAGACATAAGCTTCTCCCAACATCAATAAATAGTCCTCGAAATATATCACATGAGAATTATCAAACATGTGAGCGCATAACGCCCGGCATCACCCGCCCGCCATTGCCGTAGAGGATGAGAGCCGCGCTATTGCGGGTCGGGTGCATGCCGTTGTTAGGCGCAGCCGATGATAAAAATCACGCCTTCTAAAATATCTTCTCCCTTTCCTTGGAAGGCACTTTGTATCCGATACAGAGTTCTGCACTTCTCGAAATTTTGCTCCCCACCAGAGGGGCGCATTTCCAATTTTTATCATAGTAACCAAGCCTGATCTCTTCAGGCATGTACTCGCGCACATATTGCAACTCCCCAGAACCGGATGGGTCGCCAAAATATGCCTCTACAATTCTCACTTTGCCATGATCTACGGTAAACCACGTCATCGTATATTGACCTTCCCAACCAGCTCTCGCTCTTATGAAAACTTTAACGATGCCAGGCGATTTCTCCAGATATGCCGTATATAACTTTTGCTTCGGAGCATTGATTGCGGATACATATTCTTCTGCATCCCGATCAATCACAATGAAGGAATTATCGTGCGACAACTTCTCAAGCAAAGCTTTCTCTTCAGGAGAAACTGAGGCTTGAGCAAAAGCTGTTAAGCCACATGCTAAGATTGTCATAATAACTGTGGGTCTGATGAAGTTAAGACGGTCACAGCGGATAGTGCCGCAGCAGTCTTAACAGTTCAAGGTACAAGTTGTCGTGCCGGTGGTTGAAGCGCCACTCGCACTCTTTCAGGTGCAGATGGAAGGTCGCCACGGGCACGCCGTTGAACTTCTGTAACCGTCGCTTGGCATAGCTCCAGAAGCTCTCGATGCCGTTGATATGACTCTCGCCATTGGCGAACTCGGTCGCGCCATGATGGACTCGGAAGTGTTTCGCATAACCGACATCAACGAGTCCATCATAGCCGCGCCAGCCGTCCGAGTGAATGATTGCTTCGGGAGAGACTCTGCCGCGGATAATGGCTTGTAATGTAGCCTTCTTGCAGTCCGGCACGATCTCCGTATACACGCGACCCTCGCGCTTGAGTAATCCGAAGACGATGGTCTTACCAGAGGCTCCACGACCGCGCTTGCCGCGGACGCGGTGCGGGCCGAAGTAAGATTCATCAACTTCTACTTCACCGTTCTTGAAGGGCGACTGTCGCTCGCACTCCTCGGCGAGGCGGCGGCGGATTTTGCCAAAGATCGTGATGACTGAACGATGCGAGATGCCGGTCAACTGGGCTGCATCAGCGGCATGTAAGTCGAGTGCAAAGTGTCGAACAAGGACGCGGAATTTAGCTTCTGCGATTCTTGAACGGCGATAGTAACGGTTTAGCCTTTGCACGTCAGAAGTTTAGCACTCGTCAAAATGTGCTTAACTTCATCAGACCCCTCCGTAATAGAGCGTGAAAAGCCGCACTGTGCGGCATAACATCACTATTGCTGGTCAAGCATTTGCCCCAGTGCGGGGCTTGTGCTGAGCTTCATCACTTCCCTGATGCGAACTCTCTGACCAACTCGTAGAGAAACTCCTGCGCCTCGTAGAGCGACTTGATCATGACGCGCTCGTCGCGTCCGTGGGCGCGGTTGTCTTCGATGTCGCCGAAGATGCCGGAGACGCCGTAGACGGGGATGCCCGCCTGCCGGAAGTAGAGGCTGTCGGTCGCGCCCGCCCCCATCAGCGGCACGACCGGCGTGCCGTGCCACATCCGGTCCGTCACGCGCTCGACCGGCTGCATCACCATCGATGAGAGCGGCGAAGGCGGGCTCGGCTTATAGACGCCGACGGGTGTGATCTTCACCTGCGGATCGTTCACGACGCGCGTCAGCGCCGCCTGCACGTCCGTGGCGTTCTCCTGTGGCAGGATGCGGCAGTTGACGAGGGCGCGCGCCATTTGCGGGAGCGCGTTGTCGGCGTGGCCGCCTTCGAGGCGGGTTGCGACGCAGGTCGTGCGCATGAGCGCGTTGTAGTAGGGCGTCTCTTCGAGCCGCTTGACCGCCGCCGGGTCGGGCGGGTTGGCCGCGACAGCTTTCATGTCGGACGCGAGTTGTCCCGTCTCGATCTTCGACATGCGTGAGAAGTAGGCGCGCGTCACTTCGTTGAGGTTGAAAGGGAACTGGTGGTTCGAGAGCCGGATGAGCGCCGCGGCGAGCTGGTAAATGGCGTTGTCCCGGCGCGGCTGCGACGAGTGGCCGCCGCGGTTTGTCACTTCGAGGCGGAAACTCTGGAAGACTTTCTCGCTCGCCTGAATGCCGTTCAGCAGCCGCTGGCCGTGCTTCAACTGCCCGCCGCCGCCCTCGTTAATGCCAAACTCCGCGTCAACCAGTTCGCGGTGGTTCTTGATGAGGAAGTCCACGCCGTTGAAGTCGCCTCCCTCCTCGTCCGCCGTCAAGGCGAGGATGATGTCGCGCTCAGGCCTAAAGCCCTCACGCTTCATCCGAATCAGGTTCGCGACGAAGATCGACGCCATCGCCTTGTCGTCCCCCGTGCCGCGGCCGTAGAGGTAGCCGTCCTGTTCCGTGAGCTTAAACGGATCGGTTGACCAGTCTTCACGCCGCGCCTCGACGACATCAATGTGCGCGAGCAGAAGGAGCGGCTTCTTCGCGCCCGTACCGCGCAGGCGCGCAACCATGTTCCCCTTCTTCGCGTTGCCGGGAGGGACTAGAACCTGCACGTCTTCGCCGGGGAAGCCAGCCGCGCGCAGGCGCGCCGCCATCGCCTCGGCGGCGCGCGTGCAGTCGCCGACAGAATCGGTCGTATTTATCTCGACCAGTTCTTTGTAGATGTCGCGCAGCAGCGCCTGATTCGGATCGGCGCTCGTCTGCGCCCGCACGCGCGCTGCCGAGCCGGCAAAGTTGAGCGCGAGCGCGGCGATCAGAGCGCAAGCGCGCGAGACTCTGAGCGGCGTGCGTCGCGCCGCGGTCGTGTTGCGTCGGGTCATCACTGGTTGCCTCCGGTGTGCGCCGTGTCAACTGCCTCGTTTGCCTCGTCCGCAGGGGCTGCTTGCCCGCCCCCGTCCGAAGCGTCGATGGGCTTGCCCGGCACGAGCGGCGGCGCGTTGAACTTCCTGAGCGTGTCGTTCATCTGCGGGACGGTCTGCGTGATGAAGCGGTTCACCTCGTCGAGCTTCTGCTTGAACTCGGTCTGCAACTCGCCGTAGAAGGTCTGCTGCGCGAGCGTGGGCGCGGCGTTGACGCCGTCGATGGTGAAGAAGAGTCCGCCGAGCCGGTCGATGAGCTGCGGTCGCGAGGGCACCCCGCCGAACTTATCTTCCGGCGGGGCGAGCTTGCCCGATAGATCATCGACCTGTTTCTTGTATGCAGTCAGCTTGTCCGCGAACTCTTTGGGCAGATCGCCCGTGCGATCTTTCTGCGTTCGCTCGATGAAGTCGAGCTGCGACTTGAGACTATCGAGGGCGCGCAGCGCCGTGTTCGTCGCCGACTGCATGTCGCGAAGCTTGAGCGACATGTCCTGCACCTTCTGCAAGTCCGCGACGGGCGTCGGGACGTTCGGATCGAGACGAACCTCGATGGGCTTCTGCACCACCTTATCGCCGAGAGTGAGCTTGAGCGTGTAAGTGCCGGGGACGACTGCGGGGCCGCGCGGCCCGCCGAAGAACGCGGGCTCTTCGTCCGCCGCGGGGCGTCGCACCTTCGCGCCGCCAAAGCGCAAATCCCAAGTGACGCGGTTCAGCCCCTGCTCTTTCGAGGGGCGCGCGATCTCGCTCACAAGATTTCCGCGCGCGTCGAAGACCTGCATCTTGAAAGTCGCCTTGTCGTCGGGCTTCGACTTCAAATAGTAAGTGATGAGCGCGCCGTAGGGCGGGTTCTGTCCCGTGAACGGTTTGTCGCTGATGCCGTAGCGCGTCATCATTTGCGAGTAGCGCAAGGCCGGGCGCACGTCGAAGAGGTGCACGTCTTCGGCGCGCACCTGCGGAGTCATCTGCTGGATCGGCGTGGCGTCGTCGAAGACGTAAAGGCTGCGGCCGTGCGTGGCGATCACGATGTCGTTGTCGCGCGGGTGAATCTTGATGTCGCGTACGGCGACCGTGGGAAGGTTCTTTAAGCGAAGTGGCACCCAGTCGCGCCCGCCCGTGTAGGAGGCGAAGATGCCGAGTTCAGTGCCCGCGTAAATCAGGTTCTGGTTTTTCGGGTCTTCGCGCAGGACATGGACGTATGCGCTCGCGGGCAGGTCGCCCGCGATGTTGCGCCAGGTCTTGCCGCCGTCGGTTGACTTATAGACGTAAGGGCGGAAGTCGTCGAGCATGTGGCGGTCGAACGTGGCATAGACGAGGTTGCGATCATAGACCGACGGCTCCACGTGCGAGACTTCGGAGAAGGGCTTGAGATCGGGCACACTCTTCGTCAGGTTGCGCCAGGTCTTTCCGCCGTCGTCCGTCACCTGAAGATTCCCGTCATCAGTGCCGGCCCAGATCGTGTTTGCGTCGAGCGGCGACTCGGCGACGCTGATGATCGTCGTGTTGTATTCAGCGCCCGTGTTCTCGTAGGCGACGGGGCCGCCCGCGTCCTTCTGCTTCGCCGGATCGTTCGTCGTCAGGTCCGGGCTGATCGCCGTCCACGACTTTCCGAAGTCGGTTGACTTGAAGAGAACGTTGCCGCCTAAGTACACCGTGTTCTTGTCGTGCGGCGAAGGGACGAGCGGCGAGTTCCAGTTGAAGCGGAAGGGAAGATTGACGGCCGCGCCGCCCTCGCTCACGCGCTCGTTCGGAATGATCTCCTGCTGCTCGCGCGTCTTCATGTCTGTGCGGACGACGTTGCCGCCCTGCGACTCGGAGAGGTAGAGATCGGGATCGTCCGGGTGGTTGAACATCCAGAAGCCGTCGCCGAAAGAGACCATGCGCCAGTCGTCGTTAAGGATGCCGGAAGGCTCGCGCGTGTGCGTCGGGCCAGTCCACGATCCGTTGTCCTGTAGGCCGCCCATGGCGTTGTAGAACGGCGCGCGGTTGTCGAGGTGGACTTCGTAGAACTGGCCGATTGCCATGTTATAGACCGCTTCCCAGGTGTCGCCCGCGTCGTGCGAGACGGCGACGCCGCCGTCTTCGCCGACCCACACGCGGCGAGGGTCTTTCGCATCCATCCAGAAGGCGTGGTAGTCAACGTGCGTGCGCCCCGTGATCGCGCGGAACGTGCGACCGCCGTCGATTGATCTGAAGAGCGTCGAGGCGACGGCATAGACGTTGTTCTCGTTCGTCGGATCGACGCGGACGTGCGTGTAGTAGAAACCGCGCGAGACAATGGAAGCCTGATCGGAGACGCGCTGCCACGTCTCGCCCTTGTCGTTCGAGCGGTAGAGCTTGCCCTCCTTCGCCTCCATGATCGCGTAAACGACATTTGGGTTCGACGCCGACACGGCGAGGCCGACGCGGCCGATCAGCTTCGGCAGCCCCGTAGTGAGTTTCGTCCAAGTGCGCCCGCCGTCGGTCGAACGGAAGACGCCGCCCCGTTCGCTTCCGCTCGTGTGCGTCCACGGCTTGCGCTCGAAGGCCCACATCCCAGCGTAGATGATGTTCGGGTTCTGCGGGTCGATGTCCATGTCCGAGACGCCGTGGTGCTCGTCTATGTAGAGCGTCTTCTGCCACGTGCGCCCGCCGTCGGTCGTCATGAACACGCCGCGATCCGTGTTCGGGCCGAAGGCATGGCCGAGCGCGCCGACGTAAACCGTGTTCGGGTCGCGCGGGCTCACCAAGATTTTCGAGATGCGCTCGGTGTCGCGCAGGCCGACGTTCTGCCAGTTCTTGCCGCCGTCCGTGGACTTATAGACGCCGTCACCGAAAGAGATCGAGTTGCGCACGGCGGACTCGCCCGTGCCGACCCAGACCACTTCGGGGTTGCCGGGCTCCAAAGCCATCGCGCCGACCGAGATCGTGTTCTCGCGCTCGAAGATCGGCTTCCAGGTGTTGCCGCCGTTCGTCGTCTTGAAGACGCCGCCGCTCGCCGTGCCGACGTAAACGACGATCGGGTTGCCCGCCACGCCCTGAATGTCGGCGATGCGCCCGCCCATGTTGGCGGGGCCAATGCTGCGCCATTCGAGACTCGAAAAGGCTTTCTCCTCGTCCGAGACGCGCCGCTGCGGCGTCGTCTGCGGCGAAGGCGTCGGGCTCACAGAGGGCGACAACTCCTGCGCCCGCGTGGCGTGAGCGAGCGACACGAAACCGAGGGCGACGAACAGGGCGACGCGCGCCGCCGCCCGCAACAACTGGTGTGACATGAAGACTCCTGAAAGAGTTTGGACTCGGACGAGAACTCGTGTGGAGCGGCAAGCATAAACCAAACTTCGCGCGCGCGTCTAGATGCGTTCCTGAAGTCAGGGCGACCGGAGAAGGTAAGACTCACCACGTAGGCACGGAGGGCACAGAGGGGGCACAGAGGAAGACAAGTCTCTGTGTGATCTCTGCGTCCTCTGTGCCTCCGTGGTGAGTCTTATCCTCATCTCACTTGATTCGCCCCGCCCGGTTGACAACCCACACGCGAAACCCACATAACAACCCGCGTGAGCCACATGCCCCCGTCGCCGCGAAGAAGAAGAATCTTCGCGCTCATCGCCATCGTCACCGTCGTACTCCTCGCCGCCCTGTGCCTCTTCGCCTACCTGCGTTGGCGCGAGAGGCCGCTGCCCACGGTCGCGGGCTGGCGCGCGCGCGTCTCGACCTTCGCCGGCGACGGCGCGCCGGGCACACGCGACGACGCGAGCGCGGCACAAGCTCGCTTCGCAGACCCGTTCGGCGTCGTGGTTGACGGGGAAGGCAGCGTCTTCGTCTCGGATGCGGGAGCTGCGAACCGCATCAGGAAGATCACTGTGCAGGGCACGGTCTCGACCTTCGCGGGCGGAGCCGAGGGCTTCTCCGACGGCACCGGCTCCGGCGCGTCTTTTAACACACCTTCGGCGCTCGCCCTTGATCGCGCGGGGAACATCTACGTCGCCGACACGGGCAACAACCGCATCCGCAAGATCACAAAGGACGGCGCGGTCACGACTCTCGCCGGCCAAGGCGCGGCTGGATATCGCGACGGGCGCGCTAGCGAAGCTGAGTTCAACGCGCCGGTCGGCATTGCCGTGGACGAACAGGGAAATGTTTACGTCGCGGACACCTACAACGACCGCATCCGCCTCATCACGCCCGGCGGCGAAGTGAGTACGGTCGCGGGCGCGGGTTCAGTCGGCTATGCGGACGGCGACGCAACATCAGCGCGCTTCGACACGCCCGCAGGCATCGCGGTCGCGGCGAACGGCGATCTCTTCGTCGCCGACACGGGCAATGATCGCCTGCGCCGCGTCACGCGCGCCGGACAGGTCTCGACCGTCAACCTTTTCGACACGAACCACAACCCCTTCGAGCTACACGCCCCGGTCGGGCTTGCGCTGACGCACGACAATTTTCTTTACGTGACCGAGCAGAGCCGTGGGGGCGTCTGGCAGGTCGCGCCCGATGGCACGACCCGACTCGTCGCGGGCACGGGCGCGGGCTTCGCCGACGGCGACGGCCAGACGCAGGCGAGATTCAACCAGCCCACCGGAGTCGCCGTCGATCGCGCGGGCACGCTCTACGTCGCCGACGCCGCGAACTATCTCGTCAGGAAACTCGCCGACGCCGACAAGACGAAAGAGGGCGAAGCGGCGGCGAGCGATGCGACTCTGCTGCCGCGACTAGACGCCGAAACGCTCGGCATCAAACAACTCCCGTACCCGCTCGACCCGCAGCTCGGTCATCACGAAGTGGCGGCGACGATGGGCGAGGCGCGCGGCAGTTACGACTCGCAGGACTCGCGCGATCACCTGCACGCGGGGATCGACGTCACCGGCGCGGACGGAGCGATGGTGCGCGCGGTCTTCGACGAGAAGGTCGCGGGTGTCGTCTCAAACTGGAATTTCGGGGGCCTCGGCGAGGGCTTGCGCGCGGGCGTCTTCACCTATTACCACCTGCGCGTCGGGCGCGACGGCAAAGACAAGATGTTCGACGATGCGCGCTTCTCGCCCGTGTACGACGAGCAGGGGAAACTTGCGCGCGTGCGCGTGCGGCGCGGCGCGCGCTTCCGCGTCGGCGACGCGCTCGGCACCGTGAACACGATGTACCACGTCCACCTCAATTTCGGCCCGCCCGGCAACGAGATCAACCCGCTGACATTGCCGCTCGTCAACTTCTCCGACACGCGCGCCCCGCAGATCGCGCCCGGTGGCGTGCGGCTCTTCGATGCGGCGGGCGGTGAGTTGAAAGAGCATCGCGGCGCGCGGGTCGTCGTGCGCGGCGCGATCCATGTAGTCGTTGACGCCTTCGATCAGGTGGACGGCAACGCCGCGCGCCGCCGCCTCGGGCTTTACCAGCTCGGCTTCCAGATTTTGCGGACGGACGAAAGCCCCGCACCCGGTTTCGCGGAGCCGCGCACGGGCATTGAGTTTGATCGGCTGCCGCCCGCGCGCGACGCGACGAAGATCGCCTACGCAGAGAAGAGCGGCATCACGGTTTACGGCAACAAGGAGACGCAGTTTCTCTACGAGGTGACGAACACGGTCAGGCACGGTCGCGCCGAGGCGAAGCTGTGGGATTCGTCGGAGCTGCCCGAAGGTGATTACATCCTGCGCGTCGTCGCGTCGGACTACGCGGGCAACGTGGCGACGTCGAACCGCGACGTCCCCGTCACGGTCGTGCGTTGAGCCGTGTGCGAACGGCTTCGCGGCGCGCGGTCTGTGTATTCCCACGCGTCCGCTAATTTCCTCGCGGCGCGCGCGTAATTGAACTATCCTTGCCGCCGCGCCGCCGCGCCGACCTTATCTTGAGATCGAATCGGGGTGTGAGCCCGCGTCGTCAGATCAGTCACAACCATGAGCATAAAGTTAAACGGTCGCCGATCGCTCCGGCTCGTTCTTGTCATCGCGTCGCTCGCGTTTAGTGCGTGCGGCTCGCGCTCGCAAGAGGCTCCGTCGGCTGGGGCGTCGCCTTCAGTCACGCCGCTGCCGGTCGCGGAGTTGTTGCGCCGGGCTGACGACGATTTCGCGAACCGCGCCGACCTCGGACGCGTCCGCGAGGGGTTGAAGACGCTGCGCCGCGTCCGCGCCGTCGATCACGGCAACTACGAGGCGGCCTGGCGCGCGGCGCGGCTCGATTACCTGATCGGCGATCGCAGCAGCGACGACAAGGAGCGCGAGCAGGCATTCAACGAAGGTATCGAGGCGGGCGAGACGGCGACGAAGGCTGAGCCCGGTCGTGTCGAAGGCCACTTCTGGCTCGGCGCGAACTACGGCGGTTATGCGAAGTTCAAAGGCGTCATCTACGGTGCCGCCTACG
>JBJMGS010000378.1:0-6139 GCA_045807785.1 Pyrinomonadaceae bacterium | reverse complement strand
TCGACGTCTTCCCCTCGACGCAGCAGGCGCAGATCAGGGCGCAGCTCTCGCTCGTCCTCGAAGGCATCCTCTGCCAGTCGCTCTTGCCGAAGGCGACGGGCGGCGGGCGCGTCGCGGCGCTCGAAATCCTCGTCCCCAACAACGCCATCCGCAACCTTATCCGCGAGGATAAGGTGCACCAGATTTACTCGATGATGCAGACGGGGCAGGACAAGTACGGGATGCAGACATTCAACCAGTCGCTCGCCACGCTCTACCACAAGCGGCTCATCACGCACGATCTGGCGATCCAGCGCTCGTCGAACCCGGACGAGCTGCGCGAGCTGATCGAGCACGGCGCGGGGATCAACGGGGGCGGCAACGGCAGTCAGCCGACCCGACCCGGCGCGCACCCCAGCCCTTACGCACAGGCGCGACCCATCGGCGCGCGACCAGCGAGATAAATCGGGGATAGGGGTCGGCGGTCAGGGGTTGGGATAGACAAAGACCAACCGACCTTTCTTCCCCGACCCCAGCCCCTGACCCCTAACCCCTTCTGGAGTTTCGACAGATGCCCACATACGTTTTCAAAGGACGCAACCGGACTGGCGAGGTGATGGTCGGCGAGCGCGTCGCCGAGGATCGCGAGACGCTGCGCCAGATTCTGCGGCGCGAGCAGGTGATGCTCACCTCCGTCAAGGAGAAGGGGCGCGAGATCGCCTTGCCCAAGTTGGGTAAGCGCGGCAAGGTCAAGGCGAAGGAGCTGTCGATCTTCACGCGGCAGTTCTCCGTCATGATCGACGCGGGGCTGCCGCTCGTGCAGTGCCTCGAAATCCTCGCCTCGCAGCAGGAGAACAAGTTTTTTCAGCACACTTTGACGCAAACCCGGCAGGACGTGGAAGAGGGCTCGACGCTCGCCACCGCGATGGCACGCCATCCGAAGGTGTTCGATCAACTCTTCACCAACATGGTCGAGGCGGGCGAGACGGGCGGTATCCTTGATCTGATTCTGCAACGCCTGTCAACCTTCATCGAAAAGATCGTCAAGCTCAAGCGCGACGTCGTCTCGGCGCTCATCTACCCATCGGCGGTCATCGTCATCGCTGTGCTGGTCGTCGCGGCGATCATGATCTTCGTCATCCCACAGTTCCAGACGATCTTCACCGGGCTGCTCGGGCCGGGGCAACTGCTCCCGCTCCCGACGCGCATCGTCATCGCGATCAGCGACTTCGTCGCGGGCTGGGGGGGACTCGCCGTCGCCGGCGCGATCGCGGGCATCGTCGTCGCCTTCCGCTTCTACTACAAGACGCCGGGCGGGCGCTACGCGCTCGACGGCGTGATGCTGAAGCTGCCCGTCTTCGGACAGGTCTTGCGCAAGATCGGCATCGCGCGCTTCTCGCGCACGCTCTCGACGCTGCTCTCTTCGGGCGTGCCCATCCTCCAGTCGCTGGAGATCACGGCGAAGACCGCCGGCAACACGCGCATCGAGGAAGCCGTCATGAAGATTCGCTCCGGGGTCGAGCGCGGCGAGAGCTTCGTCGATCCTTTGAAGGCGACGGACGTCTTCCCGAACATGGTGGCGCAGATGGTCGGCATCGGCGAGCAGACGGGCGCGCTCGATTCGATGCTCTCCAAGATCGCCGACTTCTACGAGCAGGAGGTTGACGCGGCCATCGCCAACCTGCTGACCCTGATGGAGCCGATCATGATCGGCTTCCTCGGCGTGACCATCGGCTCCATCGTCATCGCCATGTACATGCCGCTCTTCACGCTCATCGGCAAGCTCTCGAACTCGCACTGAAAACCAGTTCGGTTTGATGCGTTCGTGTCACCCCGCTAACAGGAAAGCCCACGCCGTTGAACCGGCGTGGGCTTTGCATTTCTAGTCTCTACCTTAAGTAGATAAGCACCGTCTTAAAGGCTTGCGAGGTAACGCAACGCCTTGATTCCGGGAAGGAAGAAATACGCCCCGCCTTTGACCGTCACGAAGCTGCGGAGGTTGTGGACGCGCGAGCGCAAGGGGTCGCCCTGCACAGTAAAACTTCCGCCGGTGTCGTCCTGCTTGCCGACGAGCGGGTCGCTTTCACCATGAAGACCGGCGAACGTCGGGTTGTTGACCCATGTCTGCTGGACGAACTCGAACTGGCGCTCGAGGTCGCCGTTAAGGCAGAGGAAATGTAGCCCCCGCTCTTGCCCGTCATCGACGAAAGGATCGTCGAGCCTGTGCCCGTATGAGCGCCCGCGACGCAGGATTCGATGTCTGTTCGCCGACTTCAAAGCCGTCTGCGGGTCTGGGCCGAGACTGTCGCGCGGGTTGCTGCGGCGGATGTGCGAGCCAACGGGGCAGGCGAAGCCGTGGGCGTCGGCGGCATCGTACGCGAAATCATTTTCTTTGTTGAGTGTGGGAGTGCCCGCGTGCGGATCGCCCGAAGGGTATTTAACGAGGGGCGCGCCGCTCATCCAGCGCCCGACGAACTTCGCGCCGAGGCGCGCTCGCGCTTCGGGGTCGCTCGCGCCTCCGGGGCGGCGCGTGGCTTCGTCGAGAAAGCGCCAGAACTCGGCGACTTGTTGCTGCAACTGTCGGAAGACGAGGTACGTGCCGTTGCGACCGAATTCATCCATCCCGGCGGCGCGCGGGATGATGGGGGCAAAGCCGTAATCGTCCTCCTGGCCGAGAATGAACTCGCCCGCCTTCAGCACGGTGGCGTGGCCCGTCTGATCTAGCTGCCGCTGAAGGCGACCGCTGTCTTCGATGACCGGCTGACCGATGCCGTCGGTAAAACCGAAGTGCTCTTTCGTGTCCGGCTGCCGCCCGGCGGAAAGCGCCAGCACCTCCTCGATCCCACCGCACGTTTGAACCCCTTCACGCTGTCGCGCGAGTTGCGCCTCAAGCTCACTTTCGTCCGCGGCGAACACCAGCAACAAGATGTCAATCGGGTTCCGCTCGTTCCCCCAACGCCACGCCGGAGGGGCGCTATCCTTCGTGTCGCCCAGCACGCGCGCGCGATGCTCCGTCGCCATGCCTTCGCGGAAGGCGCGCGGGAACGTCGCCAGCCCCGCGTCGTCCAGTCCGAGCTTGCTTAAACCCGTACTGCTCAGCGCAAGGTTGACGGAGAATCCTTCTTGTCTCCCTTCGGCGGTCGTGATCTCTTCGGCGAGGCGTGCGAGCCAGCGGCGCGCGGAAGCCGCATCCTTGACGCGCAGCAGAAGGTAGGTTGCGCAGGGCAGATGACCATATGCGCTCAGCAAGAAGCCCTGAATGTCGTGTCTCTCCAACTCTGCCATCGGCTTCCCTCCTCCGCTCAGAAGCGGCGCAACCAGCTCCGCGTCGCCGCCTCGTCGAGCGCGGTGAAAAGGTCTTCTCGAATCGCGCTGTTGTTGTCTATGTTCTGGACGGTCGAGTCCGGGTACGCGCTGTACCAAACGCTCGTCACGGTCTGCTTTCCGCGCGCGAAGGATTTGAAGCGGTGTCCATCGCGCGAGCCGTCGAGGACGAGGAACCTCGTCGCGGGAAAGTCGGTCGTGTTAGTCCAGATGCCGGTCAGCCCCACGCTCGCCTTGTCAATAAAGTCGTCGAGGTAGTTCCCCCAACTGCCGCCGTAGTTGCTCAGAAACAGGAGCCGCCTCCCCTCGTCGATCAGAGACCAGTGGGCGAAGTGGATGCTGGGGATGCCCAGCAGCACGCCTTTGTTGGCGGTGCGTGCAATGAGGTTGGTGAGGCGCAGCACTAAGCGGAGCGTCACACGCCTGAACCGGCCCGGCTTGATGGGGAAGATGCCCGCGTAGTGATTCTGGACGATCCTGTCCTCCTGCTCCGCAAGGCGCTCGACGTGCGCCTGATTCACCGGGGGGACGATTATTTGAAGATCGCGCTTTTCGTGACGGCGCAGGACGATCAACCAGACTAGAGCTACGGTGAGCAGCAACGGCAACAGCACGAGAGCAAGCAGCGCGACGGCGGCGATATTAGCCCACGGCGCAACTCGCTCTAAGAGTGTCTGACGCGGACCGACATTGGCAGCCCACGCGAGCGACTTATCGTCCAGCACGAACTGCTGTATCAGTCGGCGCAGAGAAGCTGGCGATTCGTGAGCCGTACCCGACTCAACCAGTCCGTCGAGAAAGACCTCGATGCGATCGCATAGAATGCTCTCTTGCCTGATGCGTTCCGCGCTACGACCTACGTTGCCGACATGGTACGCATTGGGATGAACCACGTGGGCGAGCAGGTAAGACGCCAACACGTAACGCTCGAACGATTCACGCGCGTCATACCCAAGGCAGCAACTATAAATCTCGTGAAGACCGTCCCCGGCATGTTGCAGTAGATCATCAAGGTAGGCATCGAGCGCGCCGTCGAAGTTATTCTCGAACACAAGATAGGGACCGTATTCTTGATCTTCAAAGAGGACGAAGCTCGCAAAGTGCAGCCGCTTTAAGGAGGCGAAGGGCAAACGGAGATCGTCCGGCACATGACTCTCGATTTGCGCCAGCAGACTTTCGAGTTGTGCGGCACTGCCGGGAGCTACTTTAGTTATGAACGTCAGGATTGTGTGCGCCATGGACATCCCTCACTTGCAACTGCCGCAGCCACCTTAAAAGTCGCCAGCCAAGAAGTGTTACGCGGACATCATCAACATAACTACGGGTAGGACTTATGTAGTCGCTCAAAAGCTTTTTGGGAGAGGCGCGGAGTTGAGATCGATCACAACTCCGCGCCTCGTTTAGTTCTAACCACGCAGGTCGGTCAGCTCGTCGCGGGTCGCGTTGGGCGCGAGCCGCCTTCGCTGCGCTCGCCGAAGTGGCGGCGCAGGCGCGTGCGGAGGAACTCGGAGGCTTCGCCCTGCGTCTGCGGCAGGTCGTGGAGCGTGGGCACCGCCGCCTTGGTTGTCGAGAGTGCCAGTTGCTCGGCGGGCTGCGTCAGGTGGAAGGCGCCGACGAGCATGTCGCGCTGATCTTCTGTCAGCGTCTCGTTGAGCGGGTGCACGGCGGAGGTCGGACTCACAGTGATCTGGGGCAGCGTCGCGCGCGGCAGGGTCTTCGGCGAGTCCGTGCGCGGGGCCGACAGCTCCTCGAAGATTTGATCGAAGGCGTTGGCGCTGGCGTCGCGCTTGGTCAGAAACGCCGGCAGGTTGAACATCTTCTTGAGTGTCGCCAGCACGGACGTGTGCTGGTAACGCGTCGTGTCGATCCGCCCCGCCTTGACCCACGGCGAGGCGATGACGGCGGGGACGCGCAAGCCCAGACGGTCGAACGCGAAAGGCGGGACGAAGGACGCGCCCGGATCGCCCGCGACCGGCGAGTTGATGCCGTCCGGGTTCGGGATGTTCTCTGACGGTGGGACGACGTGATCGTAGAAGCCGCCGTGCTCGTCGTAGGTCACGATGAGCACGGTCTTCGCCCACACGGCTTCGTTGGCGCGCAAAGCCTCGTACACGTCCGCGATGAAGTTGTCCCCGTAACGCGCGTCTTCGGGCGCGTGCTGCGAGTTGCCGTGCCCTTCGGCAGCATTGTTGAAGCGCGGGCAGATGAAGGAGTAATTCGCCAGTGTGTCTTTCTGTGCGTCGACGGCGAGCGCTTCAAACTTTTTGAAGTTGGGCGCGGTACCGTCGATGCGCGTGAAGTTCTGCCGCACCTCGTTGAGATCGAAGTCGTAGGTCGCCCACGTCGCGCCCGCCGCCTCCAGGTTGTTGTAGATCGTGTTCACGTCAAACTTCTTCGACCAGACGTTGTGCGCGAACCCGGCGGACGTGGCGGCGTGCATGTAGAGGCGGTTGGGCTGCGTCGGCCCGGGCACCTCCGAGTACCAGTTGTCGCAGACGCAGAAGGCGTCGGCGAGCGCGTTGATCGACGGCAGGTGCGCCGGGGAGAACGACTGCATGGCGACGGCGATGGCCGCCTGCGGAGGATTCGCGACGTGCTCCGAGAGCAGTTCGTTACGGTAGTTGAGGGCGAAGCCGTTGTTGCGCGCGTGGTGCTGCGCGTCGGGGCCGTTGCCGTTGTCGAAGATTTGCACGTTCGTGCCCTTGAGCGAGTGCGAAGGCCCGTTCTTGCTGTCGATGACGGCGAAGGGCGCGCCGCTGCCCGTGTGGAAGGCCGGGTTCACATCCGACTCAGGCTTGGTCGGGTCGAGCAGGTTGAACTCGCTGCCGCTGACGCC
>JBJMGS010000377.1:0-4164 GCA_045807785.1 Pyrinomonadaceae bacterium | reverse complement strand
TGTCGAACGCCCAACAGTTGAGCGTGCTGGGCTCCCTCAGCCCAGCGCAGAAGGTGGAGTTTTTCGCCTATCTGCCCGAAGAGGAGCAGGGGAACGTGTTGAAGGGGGCGGGCGACGCCGAGCGGGCGGCGCTGCTGGCAAAAAAGGCAGAGAGGGAGAAGCGGCGCAACGACAATCAGGACGACCCCGCGCGGACACCCCCGCCCGCCAACGAGACGCTGCGCAAGGCCGTGAGTGAATACCCGGGGGCGGATAAGAAGGCGGTCAGAACATGGCAGGGGTTCCTGGTAGCCTATAACAAATGGAACTCGACGCGCGCGGAGCAGGCGCGGCTTGAGGGCTCTCCGAACGTGGCGCTCATCTCCTACCTCGAAGGTTTGCTCGGCGGCCCGCTCCTCAACACCGCCATCCACAGGTTCGACTCAGGCGCCGGCGATCTGGCCGACGCCACGAGCGGCGAGATAACCTTGCGCGTGACCGACCCCATCGGCGACATCGCCGGTGTGGATGGGGACGACTATAAGATCATAGTCCCGGCGCCCGCACCGGGCGTGCCCGGCGCGGAGTTCATCGCCCCCTTGAAGGAGAGGATCGCCAAGAGCCTCGCCCCGCTGAAAGGCCGGCTCTGGGAGTGCAAGAGGATTGAAACCTACATCAACGACTATTTTATCCGCGGCCGCTCCGGGTACGAACGCACGCCGGAGGCCGCCAACGCGCTCGACGTGTGCAACCAGGGCAGCCCGGGCCTTGCGAAGGAGCCGAAGCTTATCAAGGTTCCCTACGTGCCTCACATCGGGCGCATCGAGTTTCGCGGCCACGTAGATGGGAAAGACAAGAGGATCGCGCTGCGGGAAATCCTCACCGACAAAGAGTTCGAGACTTACCGGCGGCACCCCGAGATGCTGACCGACTGCGAGGACACCTCTGCGGGGCGGCCCGCGAATCAGGGCGCCGCCGCGGGCGGGGCACAGCCCTCCGGCACTCCCGGGGAGCGCGAGGCACAGGTCGAGTGCAAGCAGATCAAATATCAAGACCTGAGCGGCGTGGCGGACGAATTGCCCTACCTGAATCTGAACAATTGGCGGCTGGAGCAGGCGGGACTAAAGGAGAAAGGGTTCGCCTCCGCCGTCGATTCGTTCGAGCCGGCCCCGCCCCCGAATGCCGGGGGCGAAGCCTCTGACGAAGGGGGCGGGGATACGGACGCCGAACTGGAGAAGATCGCCCCACACTTCGTCAGAATCATCCTCGTGAAGAGCGACGCTGGCAACAAGTCAATCATCAAGAACATTGACGAGCCATCGGGGGCGGAAGGGAAGCCCGCGGGCGGCAATGCGGCCGCCCCTTCGGCGAGCCCCGCGGCCACGCCGGGGGGCTCGCCGACTCCGGGCTCCGCCGCGCCGGCCCAACAGACCAAACCCAAGCTGAACGCGAAAGCGACGAGCACGAAGCGGAAGCCCCCTGTCTCGAAGCCGCGGAACAACTTCGTCGGGGGCGAGTTGGTCTACCGACCGGGCCGGGGATTCCGAGGCTATGGGCTCTATTCGCGCAAGATAACAGGGAAGGACGACTTCTCGGTTCGGGTCGGCGGCGACGCAGGCGCGCTGGTCTCGGGCGAGTACGAGAGCCAAGACCTGTTCCGGGACAGGTTCTACCATACCTTTCCCTTCGGCGTGCAGGGCTACACGGACACCACGGCCAAGCGCATCCTCAACGGCGTCCAACTCGACGAGCGGCGCACGGGCGGCGTCTTCCGCGTCGCGACCCAGTTGAAGACGCGGCCGACGACCCTCACCCTTTTTCTTGAGGCCAGGCGAGAGACCGTCGAACTGGTGCGCGAGGATGTCGTGGCTCAGAAGCAGAACCTCACGACCCTCAGCTTCGGGGGCCTCTACGCAGGTTCGACCAAAGGGGTCAATAACACCAGGTGGCAGGTCGAACCCACGCTGCGGCTTGGTCTGGGGCTCGACGGACAGCCTGGCTTCGCCGTGATGAACGTGACCGGCCTGCTGCACCGCTCCATGTCCGGCGACCGCGACCTTATCTTAGACGGCCGCGTGGACGTCGCCAGCGAAGGGACGCCGCTCTTCGAGCAGCCGTCGTTCGGCTCCGAGGAGACGGTGCGCGGCTTCCGCGCGGACGACGCCATAGGGCTGAGGCAGTGGGCGCTCAAGACCGAGTTTCAAGCGCCCGTGCCGGGCACCTCGCCGGACGCCGAGGGGCTCGCGCGTTTGGTCCGAACCTTGAAACTCGCCGGCTTCCTCGACGTGGGCGGGATATACAGAACCACCGGTTCAGCGCCCGGCGTCAGGTTAGGCCCGGGCGTCGGGCTGCGGGTGAATTACGGCGGGGCGGACTTGGGACTTAGTTGGGCCTACGGCATCGGCGACGCCGCTGCGGGCCGCGGCCACGGCCGTTTCTACTTCTCTGTCTCGCGGGAATTGCCGCGGTTCATCCGGTGACAAGGCGAGGACGGAAAATTTGCTCTAAAAGATAAGTGAAGGAGACCACGCATGGCTAAGTTCACTCTGACAAAAGGCGGCAAGGCTTTCGACTTCGACACCAACGGCGAGGTCAGTCGCGGCGGCACCCGCATAGGCAAATGGAGCACGAGCGACGACGACGACAACAAGCTCGTCGTCGTCGAGGACGGGGGCACGCAGACGGTGTTCCCCGTCACTTGGAAGTTCAACGACAAGAATCAACTGGAACTGCTCGACGGCGCCAACCGGCTCGTCAACTTCCACGGGGTGTCCGGCGTCGTCCCGCTCTATAAGGTCGAGAATGCCGTCCTGCTCGTGATGCCCGACCGGTCGAAGACCTTCGGCTTCAACCTCAATGGCAAGTGGGGCATGACGCCCGGGCATGACCTGACCATCAAACTCGGCTCCGTGACCTCGACCATCGACGGGCACGTCGAGGACAACCGGAGCCGCTTCATCTACAAGTTCCTGCCGAAGGCGGGTGATGTGGAACTCTACACGCTGACCTTCGCTGGGAGTTGGTCGGGAGTCAGCACCGACGGCAAACACATCATGACCTTCCACTACACGGGGAAGAAGAGCGGAGACTTCACCCTGCCCGAAGGGGTCATGTTCGACCGATCAGTCAACCAACTCGTCTACGACTACGACAAGAACGGGAAGACGCGCCGGCTCCAGTTCACCGGCGAGTTGAAGCTCGGCGCGAAGGGCACCATCACCTACAAGCTCGACCGGCAGCAGGCCGGGGCGGGCAAAGACCTCGTCACCTCGACCACCATCACCATCCAGGCGGCCTACCACACGGACAAGGGCACCGGAGACCTGGAGTTCGTCCTGCTCAAGAACGACGGCGTGACGCCGGGCACCAGCCTGGTGATCGGCGGCAGCTTCGAGCATGACATCGGCGGCACGCAGATCAAACTCGCCTTCCGTTACACGTTCAAGAAGAGCAGCGGGGTTGTGAAGGAGAATAGGCTCGTCCTCGGCGGCAAGTTCATCCTCAAGAACAACGGCACGCTCACGTGGGAGTTCTCGAAGGACTCGGTCACGAAGATAACCACCATCACCTTCGCCGCGGAGGACTTCAAGGCCGGTGACTTTGTCGGCAATATCGGGCTGCGCATCGAGACTGAAAACGGGCAGGTCAAAGAGCTACACATGCTGCTCGGCATAAGCTTCTGACCGCGGCCCGCACGGCCGGCCGCAACATCGAGCCGGTAACGGGGGCGCTGCCGGGAACTGGCACTTCGTAGACATCCCCGTGACGCTCCGTGCTGCCGGGGGCCGAAGCTCTACAGCCACGTCGCGGACAGCGATTGCAGGATGGACGAGGTGCGGGGCGACTGCACCGTCGTCGCCCTGCTACGCCTCAACTCCGTGCTGGCTAACGCTGGGCAGCCGGCCGATGGCTACAGGGAACAGGCAACCGCGCGCGCCGAGGCTTTAAAGTCCATCGTCCACATCATCGACGACCTGCATCAACCTTTGCACACGGTCACCGACGAGAAGGAGGGTAACAACCACGGGACCTCGGCAACATCGGCGGATACTACGACAAAGATTACGGGTGGAAGACCCAGGCTGGCCTGAAGCGCAAGGGCGGCTACATCCTCCCGCAGGCTTGCTACGACGCGAACCGGGGCGTCGTGGATGGGCAGCTACAGCATGGCGGCGTCAGACTGGC
>JBJMGS010000376.1:0-2062 GCA_045807785.1 Pyrinomonadaceae bacterium | reverse complement strand
GAGAGCAAACGCGGTGCCAGATGAATTTCGTTCACGACCGTACAGACGCTCGACGTGCGTTCTTATATCTTTTCCGCTCCCCTGAAGCGAATTCGTGTTCATCAGGTCGGCGTTCGGGCTTCTCGCGTCGCCGACCCCGGTCGGACTCTGCCTTCAACACGCGCGACCGTGTGCGTGTAGGGCGAGCAGGGGAAGAGGACTACGTCTGCGGCGAGAGAGTTTATCGCCCGCCCGCTTTCGGGACAACGCAAATAGAGAACGGATGCCGACTCGTCGCTCACTATTACTCGCCCTCTTCGTGTGCGTCTGCGCGGCGGGCTGCGGCAACCTGCCGCGCGACCCGAAAGGGACTTTGAGCCGCGCGCAACAGAACGGTCGGCTGCGCGTCGGGCTGGTCGAGCACCCGCCCTGGGTCGTGCGCACGAACGCAGAGCCGGCGGGGGCGGAGGTCGAGCTGGTGCGCGAGTTCGCGCAAGAGTTGGGCGCGACGCCCGAATGGCACTGGGGCGGCGAGCAGGCGCAGATGGAGGCGCTCGAACACTACCAGCTCGACCTGCTCGTCGGCGGCATCACGGCGGACACGGCCTGGAGCAAGTACGTCGGTCTGACGAGCCCGTACTTCGAGAGCCGGATCGTGGTCGGCGTGCCCGCTTCGTCGCCCGCGCTCGATGGCGTCAAAGGGGTGCGGGTCGTGGTGAAAAGCGGCGAGGCGGCGGCGGCTTACCTGAAAAGCAAGGGAGCCGTGCCGGTCTTCGTCGCGGACTACTCGCAGGCGAACGGCGCAGCGGTCGCCGCGCCCGACTGGCAGTTGGAGCAGTTGGGCCTGAACGCGACCTCGGTCGAGCTGGACACGGAGAAGCACGTCTGGGCGGCGCCGCCCGGCGAGAATGGTCTCATCAAACGGCTCGACGAATTTCTCTACCGGCGCCGCGCCGCCGTCAGGGGACTGTTGCAACAGCAAGGGGGAGCAGGGAAATGAAGATGCCCGGCGATCCTTACCGGATGCCGCCCGACAAGCAGGCGAAACTCGAACGGGCGAAGCGGCTCGAGTGGATCACGATCTGCTTCATGCTGTCGATCATCGCGGTCGTCAGCCTGACGATGGGCGCGTCGCAGACGATGAAGGCGATGTGGGTTGAGGACGTGCTGAGTCTCATCCCGCCGATCGCCTTCCTCGCCGGCGCGCGCTTCTTCGGCAAGCCGCCCGACCGACAGTTTCCTTACGGCTACCGCCGCGCCGTGATGATCGCCTTCCTCGCCGGGGCGACGGCGCTCCTCGGCTTCGGCACCTACATCTTCATCGACTCCGTCGTCAAACTGGTTCTGGCGGAGCACGCGACGATCCAGACGGTCGGCGTCTTCGGTCGGCGCGTGTGGCTCGGCTGGCTGATGATCGCCGCGCTCATCTACAGCGCCGTCCCGCCGTTCGTGCTCGGTCGGATGAAGCTGCCACTCGCGCGCGAGCTGCATGAGAAGGCTCTGCAGACGGACGCCAACATGAACAAGGGCGACTGGCTCTCGGGGCTGGCCGGCGTGCTCGGCATCCTCGGCATTGCCTACGGCTACTGGTGGGCCGACTCGGCGGCGGCGGGCTTCATCTCGTTCGAGATCGTCAAGGACGGGTTCGGCGATCTGCGGAACAGCGTCGCGCAGTTGATGAACCGGCGCCCGTCGGACGTCGAGAGCAAGGAGGACGATCCGACGCCCGACCGCGTGCGGCACGAGCTGGAACAACTCGACTGGGTGGCGAGCGCGCGCGTGCGGCTGCGCGAGGACGGCGACGTGCTGACCGGCGAAGCCTTCGTCGTGCCGCGCGACGAGCACGATTTGTTGGAGAGGTTGGAGCAGGCGTCCGATCTCGCGCACTCACTCGACTGGCGTCTGCACGACGTCAACGTCGTGCCGGTGCGCTCGCTGGAGTAGCACCCCACGGGCGGACTCGCCCTCTGGGAGCGCGGGCATCCTGCCCGCCTTGAGCGCCACAGGCGCGAAAAGAAGTAGCGCCGCCATTCAAGCATTGAATGGCGGCGCTAACCTTATTAAGCGCGCGGGCGCGCACAGG
>JBJMGS010000375.1:0-15694 GCA_045807785.1 Pyrinomonadaceae bacterium | reverse complement strand
GTCCACCGAGTAGCGATTCCACGTTCCCGTCGGGTCGCTCGTCTGCGAGACGGCGAGCAGCACCGCGGAAGAGAGCGTCTGGGCGTTCGCCGAGGATTCGAGAATGTAGCGGTTGTTGAAGCGGTCGAAGAAGACCTTCGTGTCGAAGGCGGAGACGGTCGCGCCGCCTTCAAGCGTCATCCCCGTCCAGAAGCCGCTCATCGTCACCGTGCTCAGCACGACGCCGTCACGGGTGAAGATGCGCATCCGGTCGTTGGTGACCGTGACGGTGTGGGTCGTGCCGACCGCGCCGTGCGTGTCCGGCGGGATGGCGCCGCCGATAAGCTCCTGCCCCTTAAATGTCTTGCTCGGCGCGGGCGAGATGCCCGTCGCGGCGGGGACTGGCGCTAGTGGGTCACCCGCCTGTAGCGACTCTTCCTGGCCGAGCACAATCGGCACGCCGTTAGGCTCAGGCGGCGCGCCCTTCGGCTGATGAATAGGTTTCAGTTCGCCGAGACCCTCCATCAAAGTTGGATCAAGCGCCTCCTGCCGCGCCACCTGCTTGACGTTGATCGGGGCGTAAGTCGTGACCGGCTGATTCTCCGGGTACACCACCTCGCCGTTCAGACCGGGCTGGTTCGCGAGCGACTTGGCGGACGAGGCGGTGGTGGCGTACTTCTTTTTCGCCACCTGCACGGCTCGCGCCGGGCTCACGGCGAGCCACGGAAGGACGAGCATGATGCTGAGCGCGAACCTGACGAGGTTCTGTGCCGTCGATTTCCCCCGAGCCCTTTGCCAGCGAGTCGCGACTTGCGACTTCAATGATGCGAGGGGGGGTGCGGCATTTTCGAGGTATTTCATTGATACTCTCCTGGGAAGTGGAAATCGCTACAGCATCTCGGCGTGGAGGTGCTTGACGAAATCGGTTGGCGGACACACGGACGCCGAGCAGCAAACTTCTAACCGCCCATTGGCTAACCCGCGAGGAGGTGCGTGTTCTTGATGGTTACTTGGAATCGACTGCTAAGAGTCGGTACCGGGACAATATCGTGGTTAGTTAGAATGGTAGCGGGGTAAATCAGTGCCGTCGCGCCTACCAATCAGGATCAGAAACGGATGGAGATAGTAATACAGGCGCATGCCTATCGCAAGTTTCGCGATCTTTATTTTGGTGCGCGGCACGGGTGCGCCTCGCGACTATTACAGGCACTTAAACAGCCTCGGCTCCGCCCCGTGAACGAGCTTGAACGTCCCGACGGTGCGCCCGCTGTCGGTCAGGGTCACGGTCAGCGACAACGTGTCGCCCACGACCTGACCCGTGTAGCGAGCCGGATGACTCGTCGCGCCCGCCGTGGCCCGGCGCACGTTTCCACTCTCGTCCACCGCCCCGACATTGCGCGCGGGGCCGCCCGTCTCATCCTCGTGCGTACCGCGCAGATCGAAGCGACCGTCTTCGCCCAACTCCACGCGCCCGTCAATCGTCCCGTGACCACAGTCGTACTCGACGGTCGCGCCCTTCGCCGTCACGTTGAGGCCGAAGTGCTGCCCTCCCCACATCCCCGTCGCCAGCGTCTTCAAGCCTTGACTCCCGTCCCCGCCCGGACTCGCGCCGCGGGCGCACGAACTGAGCAGGATAATCAACTGCCCGGACTCCGAGTCGGCGACCGCCAGATCGCCGAGACCGTCGCCGTCGAAATCGCCGACCGCAACGCCGCGCAAAGTCTTACCTGCCGCCACGGCCCTCGCGGGCTTGAAACCGCCGCGCCCGTCGCCTTCGAGAATCGAGACCTCTCCCGATCTCGAATCGCTGACGACAGCATCCGCGTATCCGTCGCCGTTCAGATCGCCGACCGCCAGGCCGTATGGCCGTTCCCACGCGCCGAAGTGCCTCATGCCCGCGAAGCCGCCGCGACCGTCGCCGAGCAGTCGCGTCAGCCCGCGCGAGCCGTAGTCGGTCGTTAACAGATCGGCGCGACCGTCGCCGTCGAAGTCGCCGACGGTAAGGTATGTTGGGTTGACGCCGACGGCGTAGCTCGTCACCGCGCCGAAGCCGCCGCGACCGTCGCCGAGTACGACCGACACGTCGCTCGAATGCTGGTTGACGGTCGCGAGATCGACCCGCCCGTCGCCGTTAAAGTCCGCCGCGACGATCCAGAAGGGTCGCACGCCGACGAGGTATGTTTTGTGCTCGGCGAACCTGCCCACACCGTCGCCTAAATATACCGAGACGGTGTTGCGCGTGTCATTTGCCGTCGCCAGATCGAGCTTGCCGTCGCGGTTGAAGTCGGCGACGACGATGGCGCGCCCCGTCCCCTCGGCGGCGAAGTTTGTGGGCTTGCCGAGCCCGCCGCGACCGTCGCCCAACAATACTGAGACGCTCACCTGTTTCGGGTTGACCGTCGCCAGATCGAGCTTGCCGTCGCCGTTGAAGTCGCCCGAAGCGATTGACACCGCTTCGGCTCCCAGCGGGAAGGCTGACGGCTTCGCGAGCTTCCCCCGGCCGTCGCCGAGCATGATCGAAACATCCTTGCCGAGCGCGACGGCGACATCTATCTTTCCGTCGCCGTTAAAGTCGCCGACCGCGAGGCACGACGCGCCGCCGAACGCGAAGGTGTCGGGCGTGGCGAACCCGCCCTTGCCGTCTCCGAGCATGACGGACGTGCCGTCGTTGCCCAACACGAGCAGGTCCTGGTTGCCGTCGGCGTTAAAATCCGCCACCGCGACCAGAGAGGAGCGGGTCTCCTCGCCCGGCAGGACGAGTTGTGCGGCGGGCACAAACTCCCCAGAGGCGTCCGCCAGCATGACCGAGACGACGCCCCTCAAGCCGTCCACCAGAGCAAGGTCTGTGCGACCATCCTTATTGAAATCGCCTGCCGCCCCGGTGAGTGGCGCGAGTTGTGTAGTAAAACTCCGCGCCGCGCCGAACCCGCCCCGTGCCGCGCGGAGGACGAGTCCCACATTCCCCGCCCCAAAATCCAGCACGGCGAGATCGCGCTCGCGGCCGTTGTTAAAGTCAGCGGCGGCGAGGGCGATGGGTCGCTTGCCGCCCGCGTACCTGACAGCCGCCGCGAAGCGTCCCGCCCCGACGTTGCGCAACACGGACAGGTCGCCGGAGCCAGCGTTCGCCGTCAACAGATCGGGCTTGCCGTCGGCGTCAACGTCCTCAGCGATGACGCTGAATGGTTCGCCGCCGACCGGCAGCGTCGTCGCACTCGCGAACTCGCCGCGCCCCGCGCCCATCAGCACCGACACGCTGTTCGACTTCGAGTTGGCGACCGCGATGTCCGCCCTGCCGTCGCCGTCGAAGTCCGCGACGGCGACCGAGACGGGGAGCGTCCCGACGGCGTGCGTGCTCGCAACTTTAAACCCGCCTGCCCCGTCGCCGACGAGTACCGAGACGCTGTTCGAGCCCGCGTTGGCGACGACGAGATCGGCGCGACCGTCGCCGTCGAAGTCGCCGACAGCGACCGAGCGCGGGCTCTCGCCAACCTCGACGTTCGTCGCCGCGGCGAAATCGGCTCTCCCCTTGCCGAGAAAGATCGAGACTGTGTTGTCGCCGCTGTTCGCCGCGGCGAGATCGAGCCTGCCGTCTCGGTTGAAGTCGCCGACCGCAACCGCGACCGGCTCGCGTCCCGCCGCGAGGCGACGCACGACGGCAAGGCGCGTCTCCCCGCACGACGGCGCCGACGACAGCGCGGTGGGCGCGAGCGCACAGAGCGCGAGCGCGGCGCAGGCGAGCAGCGAGAGGAAGGTGTAATCGAAACGAGTTTTGCGAGAGACGAGGAATTTTCCGTGGGGCATTACGTTGATGAACTTCTTTAAGAGCGGAGACTGGAACTGTCGCACAACCACTGCGGGCGCGTCCGCGCGAATGTCGCGTGCGACCCGGAAGTGATGTGGAATGATGATAGTTGACACCGCCGCAACCTCGCAAACGGAGGGGCGTGGCGTCAACTCTTTG
This sequence comes from Pyrinomonadaceae bacterium, assembly GCA_045807785.1. Taxonomy (GTDB): domain Bacteria; phylum Acidobacteriota; class Blastocatellia; order Pyrinomonadales; family Pyrinomonadaceae; genus JAIVGV01. The sequence continues at coordinate 11,754 of JBJMGS010000375.1, read as the reverse complement.
GGGAGAGATAGCCTTTCAAGTGTGGCGCGATCCGGCAGGTTGCCGCGTACCCTCACATCAGGGCGCGAAGTTGAAGTTGACGAAGCCTGTGTATCGCGCGGGCTGTCCGTTAACGATCATCGGGCGGAACTTCCAGCGTCTGGCCGCATCTTCGGCGGCGCGCCTGAGCATCTCCGCGCCCTCACTGCGCTGGACGGCGGCCACCTCGCCCTTCTCGTTGACGAGCAGGTAGATCGTCACCTTGCCGCCGATGCGCGCCGTGCGCGCCGCCGCAGGGTAACTCGGCGCGACCGTCTGCGACGCATAAGCCATGAGCGAACCGACCTCGACGGAGGCGGCGCCCGGCGTCGCTGAAGGAGCGGCTCCAGACTTCTGACCAGCCGACGGCTGTGCGTCCGTGCTGGCCGCGCCCTGCTGCGCGCGTTGCGGCGTCGGCTGCGACGCGGGCGCGGTGCCAGTGTTCTGTGTCGCGCCCTGATTCTGCGCCGCGCGCGTCGGCGAAGGCTCCGGCACGGCCTGCGTCACGCCGAGCGCGGACTGCGCGGGCGCGGGCTTCTGCGTGACGGCGAGCGTGGTGGACGGCGCGGTGCGCTCCACGCCCGTCAGGCGCTGCCGCACGTCCGCCACTTCGCGCTGCCACTGCCCGCGCTCCGCCTCGTTGCGTGCGAGCAGTAGGCGCGCGCTCGTGGCGTTTTCCAGCAGCGCCGCCGCGTCTATGTCGCGCGGGTTCTCGTCGCGTAGTTGCCGCCCCTGTTCGACGACGTGCTCGATCAACTTTCGCAGGCGGTCGAGGTGCGTGTCGGACTCCGGCGGGAGGGCTGGATCGGCAACGTCTAGGCCGAACAGGCGGTAACGGTCGAGCTGCGTGCGCACGCCTCCAATTGTCCGCCCGGCGAGCAGGTAGTAGCCGCGCGCGGCGGCCTCGTTCTGCGGCGTGCGCGCGTGGAAGGCTTCGTCGAGCAGTTTCTCGGCGTAGATGTAGTCGGACTGCTCGAAGTAAATCCCCACGAGCAGCACGAGCGTGATCTCTCTGGTGGACTCGTCGGTCGCGGCGTTGCGCAGGGATTCCAGCTCGCTGCGCGCGGCGGGCAGGTTCCCGGCGGCGGCGAGCGCGCGGGCGCGCGTGATGCGCATCTGGATCGAATCGGGGTCTGTGCCGCGCGACGGCACGCTCTGTGCCGAGGCGACGACAGCTGATGCCAATAGCAAGCAGGCCGCGAGCGCGAGAAGGCGAAAGGCGCGCGGGCGTTGGGGGATTTCTTTCACTACATCGAACTCCGTTGACGAATAACTCGCGCCGTTGACGGTCGCGGAGGATGGGGATGGCGGAGATTATCGCGCGTGCCGCGTGAGTAATCAACCGCGGCGGCGACTAGACTACATCACGCCCGCACGGTTACTGCGGTCGCCGCTTCGGCTTCCGCGGAGATTTGCGCGGCGGCGGGGTCGCGTTTCCGCCTCCCGCCGTGACGGGCGCGGCGGGCGAGCCTTGCGCGAGGCTGCGCGCGATGCGCTCGCGCCACACGCGCGCGTCGCGCTTGATCGATTCTTCGTCGAGCGTCAGGAGTTTCCGGTCGCGCATCAGGACGCGCCCCTCGACGACGACCGTGCGCACGTCCGCAGCCTTCGTCGCATAGACGAGCTGCGAATAGATGTTGTAGAGCGGCACCTGATTGAGATCGTCGAGATCGACGACGATCAGATCGGCGCGCTTGCCCTCTTCGAGCGACCCCGTCTCGCGCTCAAGGTGCAGGGCGCGCGCGCCGCGGATCGTCGCCATCTCCAGGGCTTCGAGCGCGGTGACGACTTTCGGATCAAAAGTCGCCACCTTGTGCAGCTTCGCCGCCGTGTCCATCTCCTCCCACATCGAGAGATCGTTGTTCGACGCCGCGCCGTCGGTGCCGAGCCCCAGCGCCACGTCCGCGCGCAGATACTGCGGCACGGGCGCGACGCCCGACGCCAGTTTCATGTTCGACTGCGGGTTGTGCACGACGCCGACGCCGAGCCGCTTGAGCACGCCGATCTCCTCGTCGGTCGCGTGGACGACGTGCGCGGCGATCACTTTGTCCGACAGTAAGCCGATCCGCGCGAGGTAATCGACCGGCGAGGCATTGTGATCGCGCGTGATGTCCTCGACCTCCTTGCGTGTCTCGGCGACGTGGATGACGACGGGCGCGCCCGTGCGCTGCGCGAAGTCGCGCACCTGTTTCAGGTGTTCTTCGGAGACCGTGTAGGGCGCGTGCGGCGCAATCGCGGGCGTGATGAGTTGATGACCCTTCCACTTCGCGACGAACTTTTCGACGTAGCCAAGTGCCTGCTCCCACGTCTTGTTGTCGGCGACGGGAAAATCTATGACGGTCTCGCCGAGCACGCCGCGCATCCCTGCGCGCGCGGTCTCTTCCGCGACGGCGCTCTCGAAGTAGTACATGTCGCAGTAGGTCGTCGTGCCGCCGCGGATCATCTCCGCCAGACCGAGGCGGGTACCCGCGCGCACGAACTCCTCATTGACGTTCTTCGCCTCCGCCGGAAAGATGTATTTCGTCAGCCACTCGTTCAGGTCGAGATCGTCGGCGAGTCCGCGGAAGAGCGTCATCGGCGCGTGCGTGTGGCCGTTGATCAAGCCCGGCATGACGACGCGCCCCGTCGCATCGATTACCTCGCGCGCGCCGAAGCGGCGCAAGACGTCGGCGCGCTTGCCGACCGCGACGATCCGCCCGCCCGAGACGGCGACCGCGCCGTCTTCGACGACGCGGCGCTCGCCATCCATCGTCACGACCGTGCCGCCCGAGACGATGAGATCGACGGGCTTCGGCGCGGCGATCATGGCTCGGGCGGTCAGTGGCATGAGTGGCATAAACAGGAGAAGCAGGGCGGCGGTGAGCCGCGCCGCGTGCGTGAGTGGCTTCATGGTGTTTGCATGGCCCGGCGTTCAGGCTTGATCGTTGTCGGCGGCTTCTTCCAGAAACTTCGCGTCGAAGGGGCGCGGGAGGAGATATGCCATCTGCATCGTCTCGGTGTCGCCGCGCAGGTTCGCGAGCACTACGGGGATGTCGCCGCAGAACTCCCAGATGATCTGCCGGCACGCCCCGCATGGCGGCGTGAGTCTTTCGGTGTCGGCGACGACCGCGATGCGCTTGAACTTGCGCGCGCCCTCCGAGAGAGCCTTCCAGATCGTGACGCGCTCGGCGCACATCGTCAGCTCGTAAGCCGAACTCTCGATGTTGCAGCCCGTGTAGATCGTCCCGTCGGCGGCTTCCAGCGCCGCGCCGACGCAGAATTTCGAGTACTGCGCCAGCGCGCAGTTGCGCGCGCCCGTCGCCGCCTCGATGATATCGGTCTCAACCTTAGTGCTCAAAAAATTGCCCCTTCCCTTTCGCCCGAAAACTTATTCGTCTCAACCTTGCGCCGCGACGTTACGCGCACGCCGCGAGCGCTCCTCGGCGAGCCGCTCGCGAATCTTGCCGCTCAGCAGATCGATGCTCACCTGATTGTGCCCGCCTTCGGGGATGATCACGTCGGCGAATCGCTTCGACGGCTCGACGAACTGCTGGTGCATCGGCCTGACCGACGCCAGATACTGCTCGATGACCGAGTCCATCGTGCGCCCGCGCTCGACGATGTCGCGGCGCAGGCGGCGGATGAAGCGAATATCGTCGGGCGTATCCACGAAGACCTTGACGTCCATCTCCGAGAGCAGGCGCGGCTCGCCGAAGATGAGGATGCCTTCGAGGATCGTGATGAGCTTCGGATCGAGCCGCAGCGTCTCTTTGCGCCGCGCGTGCCCCTTGAAGTCGTAGATCGGCAGCTCGACCGTCGCGCCCGACTTGAGCGCGCGGACGTGCTCGACGAGCAGATCGTTATCAATCGCGTCCGGGTGATCGAAGTTGACCTTGCGCCGGTAGTCGAGCGGCATGTCTTCGAGGTCGCGGTAGTAGGAATCCTGCTGGATGAACGCCACCTCGTGCGCGCCCACCGCCTGCAAAATCCGGTTCGCGACCGTCGTCTTGCCCGAACCCGTCCCACCACAAATGCCGATGATCATCCGTCGCTCCGCTCCACGTGAATCGTCAATCGTCAAAACCAACTTCTCTTCTTTCGATTGACGATTGACGATTCACGCCAGCTTGGGAATTATACCCCTCAACAGCTCGGTGAACGTGGCGCGGACGCGCTCGCCCGTCTCGATGACTTCCTGGTGATCGATGGGCTTGTCCAGGACGCCCGCCGCCATGTTCGTGATGCAGGAGATGCCGAGGACTTTCAGCCCCATATGGCGCGCGACGATGGCTTCGGGGACGGTGCTCATGCCGACGGCGTCCGCGCCGAGTGCGCGCAGCATACGGATTTCGGCGGGCGTCTCGTAGCTCGGCCCCGACAGCGCCGCATAGACGCCCCGACGCAACTCGGTCTGCATCGCGCGCGCTTCGGAACTCGCGATCTCTTGAAAGCCGCGGTCGTAAACTTCCGTCATGTCGGGGAAGCGCGCGCCGAAGCGCGGATCGTTCGCGCCGCGCAAGGGGCTCGCGCCCAACAGGTTCAGGTGATCGCTGATGAGCATCAGCGCGCCCTGACTGAGCGTGTTGTTCAAGCCCCCGGCGGCGTTCGTTAAGATGAGCGACTTCACACCGAGGAGTCCCAACGCGCGCACCGGGAACGTCACCTCTTCGAGCGCGTAGCCCTCGTAGAAGTGGAAGCGACCCTGCATGACGACGACCGCGACGCCGCCGACTTTCCCGGCGACGAGCCTTCCGGCGTGCCCCTCGACGGTCGAGCGCGCGAAGCCGGGAATCTCCGTGTAAGGGATCGCCACAGCGTCTTCCAGAGCGTCGGCAAAGGCGCCGAGCCCGCTCCCCAGGACGAGCGCGACGCGCGCCTCGTCGCCCACCCGTGCGCGCAACGTGCGCGCCGCATGCTCGGCTCGTTCGTAGAGCGTGTTCGGACTTGGTGCTTCAGACATTATTGTCAACTGACAAACTCACTTTTCCTTCTCGTAGGGGATGCCGAGGGCGCGCGGCGCGCGCGACTGGCCGATGAAGCCCGCGAGCACGACGATGGTCAGCACGTAAGGGATGATCTGGATGAACTGGTTCGGAATCTCGACGCCGTGAATGGGCACGCCCTGCCACTGAATCTGAAGCGCGTCGGCGAAGCCGAAGAGCAAGCACGCGAGCATCGTCGGCACGGGACGCCACTTGCCGAAGATGAGCGCGGCGAGCGCGATGAAGCCGCGCCCCGCCGTCATGTTGCGCGTGAAGAGAGACGACTGACCGATAGAGATGTACGCGCCGCCGATGGCCGCGAGAGCCCCGGAGATGAGTACTCCCGCGTAGCGCATCCGCGCGACGCTGACGCCCGCCGCGTCCGCCGCCTCCGGATTCTCGCCCACGGCGCGCAGGCGCAGGCCGAACGGCGTGCGGTAGAGCACGTACCAGCTCAAGGCGACGAGCAGGAAGCCGAGGACGATGGGCGTGGTTGGGATCAAATTCTCCTTCGGCACCTGCGGCGTCGAACCCGACGAGAGGAAGAACGCGCCGCTCAGCATCGCCGGGACGCCGAGCATCAGAATGTTGATCGCCGTCCCCGTCACCACCTGATCCGCCTTGAAGCGGATGCACGCGACGGCGTGGACGCACGCCACGAGGACACCCGCGCCGATCCCCGCGATGAGGCCGATCCAGGGACTCCCCGCGTAGTACGTGACGGCGGCGGCAGTGAACGCCCCGGCGAGCATCAACCCTTCGAGCGCGATGTTGATGACGCCCGAACGCTCTGAAAACAGCCCGCCGAGCGCCGCAAGCAGCAGCGGCGTCGCCAGACGAATCGTCGAGGCGAGGAAGATGAGCGCGACGTTTAAGTAGTCTCTCATGCGTGACTCTAAGCGGTTAGCGATTAGCTGTTAGCTGTTAGCCAGAGGGAAGAAGCTTCTGGCTAAAAGCTAATCGCTAACAGCTAACAGCTATTAGCTCCCCCTCACACTTTCGATCTCCTGAGCAGCCCGAACTTGCCGAAGGAGCCGCGGTAGCGCGCGCCCGCCGCGACGAGCAGGATCGCGATGCCCTGCAAGACGAGCACGATGTCCTTCGTCACGTGAACTGAGAAAGCGTCCACGAAGATGCCGCCGCGGATGAGCACGGCGAAGAGCAGCGCCGCGAGCAGCACGCCGACGGGGTGGTTGCGCCCGATGAGCGCGACGGCGATCCCGGCGAAGCCGTAGTTGTCCGAGAAGGCGTCGTAGTAGCGGTAGTGGTAGCCCATCACCTCGTTGACGGCGACCATCCCGGCTAAGCCCCCGGAGACCGACATCGCGAGCACGATCTGCTTGCGCGTCGAGATACCGCCATACTCCGCCGCCGCCGGATTCGCCCCCGTCGCGCGAATCTCGTAGCCCCACTTCGTCTTCCACAGAAAGACGTACACGAGCGCGCACGCGACGAGCGCGAGTAGGAAGGCGACGTTGACCGGGATGCGCTCCGGGAGTCCGGGGATGAAACTGCCGAGGCGCGGCAGGTGCGCGCCCGCGCCGATGGGGACGGTCTGCATGATCGGATCGCCCGGCGCTTTGAAGTGGTACTGCGTGAAGTAGCTGACGAGCGCGACGGCGATGAAGTTCAACATGATCGTGTTGATGACTTCGTGCGAGCCGAAGCGCGCCTTGAGGAAGCCGGGGATCGCCCCCCAGAACGCGCCCGCGAGGATAGCCGTCAGGATGAGCAGCGGGACGAGAATGACCGGAGGCAGCGTCATCCACGCGTAGTTCGTCGGCGTGCCGAAAATGTCCACGACCGTCCCGCCGAACTTGATACCGACCCACGCGGTGGCGAACGCCGCGACGTAGAGCTGCCCTTCTGCCCCGATGTTCAAGAGCCCGCAGCGAAAGGCGACCGCCACGGCGAGCCCTGTGAAGATGAGCGGCGTCGCGTAGAAGAGCGTGTAGCCGATACCGTCGGGCCAAGACAGCGCGCTCCCGATCAACAGTCGATAGACCGTGATCGGGTTGTCGCCGATGAGCAGCACGACGACGGCGCCGATGACGAACGCCGCAGCAACGGCGGCAACGGGGAAGACGAGTTCGCGAAGATGCCTCATAGCAATCGATGAAGGATGAAGGATGAAGGATGAAGGATGAAAGAAAGGTGCTCAACGTGCGAGCCCACACTTTCATCCTTCATCCTTCATCCTTCATCCTTTGCCTTTCTTCCTCCCGTCATCATCAGTCCGATCTCTTCGACGCTCGTCCGTGCGGGATCGACCTCGCCCGCGATACTGCCTTCGTGGATGATGAGTAGGCGGTCGGCGAGCGCAGTCACCTCTTCGAGTTCGGCGGAGACGAGGAGGACGGCGCAGCCCGCGTCGCGCAGGGCGACGATCTGGCGGTGGATGAACTCGATGGCTCCGATGTCCACGCCGCGCGTCGGCTGCGAGACCAAAAGGAGCTTCGGCTTGAGCTCCATCTCGCGACCCATGACGAGCTTCTGCTGGTTGCCGCCGGAGAGTGCGCGCGCCGGGAGGTCTGGGTTTGCCGGGCGCACGTCGAAATCCTTGATGAGCCGCGCGGCATGGCTGTGGATCGCCGCCTCGTCTAAGAGCACGCCGGAGGTCGCGGGCTTGCGATAGTGCGTGCCGAGGATCGAGTTTTCGGCAAGGTCGAAGTCGAGCAGCAAGCCCCGCCGGTGCCTGTCTTCCGGGACGTGCGCGATCCCTAACTCACGCCGCCGACGTGCGCCCGCGCGCAGGATGTCGCGCCCGCCGAAGACGACTTCGCCCGCGAGCGCCGAGTCGGGGCTCAAGCCCGCGAGCGCCTCGATCAACTCGGTCTGACCGTTCCCCTCGACGCCGGCGACGCCGACGATCTCGCCCGCCCTCACGTCGAACGTCACCTTGTTGACGCGCGGCGTGCCGTCCGACGCCTTGACGGTGAGCCCGCGCACGCTCAAGACCGTCTCGCCCGCGTGTGCTTCCGGTTTCTCGACGCGGAGCAGCACGTCGCGCCCGACCATGAGGCGCGCGAGTTCCGCCGCGTTCGTCTCGCTTGTCTTGACCTGACCGACGACACGACCGTCGCGCATCACTGTCACTTCGTCCGAGATGGCGAGCACCTCCGCGAGCTTGTGCGTGATGATGACGACCGTTTTGCCCTGAGCGCGCATCCCGCGCAGGATCGAGAAGAACTCTTCGACCTCCTGCGGCGTGAGCACTGCCGTTGGCTCGTCGAGAATCAGGATGCGCGCCTCGCGGTAGAGCGCCTTCAGCAACTCGACGCGCTGCTGTTGACCGACGGAGAGGTTACCGACGACGGCTTCGGGATCGACGGCGAGCTTGAACTCGTTCGAGAGCCGCCGAATCTTCTCTGCCGCCGCACGCATGTCGAGCGAGGCCGCGCCGCCGGGCTCCGCGCCGAGCACGATGTTTTCGGCGACCGTCATCGTCTCGACGAGCATGAAGTGCTGGTGCACCATGCCGACGCCGAGCCGGATCGCGTCGTGCGGCGTCGTGATGGCGCGCGGCGTGCCGTCGATGATGATCTCGCCGGAGTCTGCGGTGTAGAAGCCGTAGGCGATGCGCATCGCCGTGGACTTGCCCGCGCCGTTCTCGCCGACGATGGCGTGAATCGTGCCGGGCTCGACACGGAAGCTGACGCGGTCGTTCGCCAGCACGTCGCCGAAGCGTTTCGTGATGTCGCGCAGTTCGAGCATGAAGTATCGCGCTACTCGGCGGCGGCGGTGCTCGCCCCGGCGAGCTTCGCGTCCATCGTGATCTTCGTCATGAGCAGGCGCGAGATGGGGCAGCCGAGCTTGGCGTTGTCTGCCGCCGTCTTAAATGCCTCTTCCGTCGCGCCGGGGACACGCGCCGTCACGTCGAGGTGGACTTCGGTGATGGTGAAGCCGGCGTCGGTCTTGTCGAGCGTGACCGTCGCGGTCGTCTCGATGCTCTCGGGCGTCAGGTCTGCCTTGCCGAGTTGCCCGGAGAGCGCCATCGAGAAGCAGCCCGCGTGCGCCGCCGCAATCAGCTCTTCGGGGTTCGTGCCCACGCCGTTCTCGAAGCGCGTGCTGAAAGAATATTGAGCCTGCGAGAGTGTGCCGCTATCGGTCGAGATCGTCCCCTTGCCAGACTGCAACGCGCCGTCCCAGCGCGCCGATGCTTTACGTTTCATTTGATTACTCCAGAGGTTTGAAAATTAGACCACACGAACTTCCCCCTTGAACGACGACGGTTACACAACTTCATCCGACGCCTGATACCCTACACCCGCCTTATTTCGCCATCGCGTCCGTCACCTTGATCTCGCCTGCGATGATCTTCTGCTTCGCCGCGTCAGCCTGTTGCAAAACATCGGGCGCGATCAGATCGCGGTTGTACTGGTCGAGCGAGTAGGCGACGCCGTCCTTGTCGAGACCGAAAACGTGCAGGCCGCCGTGGAAGCGTCGGTTCACCACGTCGTTGACGATCTCGTAAACCGCGTTGTCCACGCGCTTGACCATCGAAGTCAGGACGAACCCCGGCTTGACCATGTTCTGGTTCGAGTCCACGCCGATGACGAAGTGTGTCGCGTGCCCCTGCGCGTCCTTGCCCGCCTGCTCCACGGCGTCGAACGCGCCGAGGCCGGAGTTGCCCGCGGCGGTGAAGATCACGTCCGCGCCCTTGCCGATCTGCGCGAGCGCCAGCTCTTTCCCCTTGCCGGGGTTGTTCCACGCGCTGTCGGTCACGCCGACGAAGTTCTGGATGATGTGGACGTCGGGACGGACGGCGCGCGCGCCCTCTTCGTAGCCGGTCTCGAAGCGGTGGATGAGCGGGATGTCCATGCCGCCGATGAAGCCGAGCGTGCCCGACTGCGACTTCTTCGCCGCGATCATGCCGACGAGATAAGACCCCTCGTGCTCGCGGAAGACGAGCGACGCGACGTTCGGCAGATCGCTCACGCCGTCGATGATGGCGAAATTAACGTTCGGATAGTCCTTCGCGACGATCTCCATGATCGGGGCCTGCGCGAAGCCGACGCCGATGACGAGATCGTAGCCGCGCTCGGCAAACGCCCGCATCGCCGGCTCAATCGAGTTCGGATTACCGGGCTCAACGTCGCGCAGCACCACGCCCAGCGAAGGCTTCTCGCAGGGGCCGCCGTCGGGTCGCTTCCCCGTCGCGGCGCAGGTCACGCCGACGAGCGCGGCGGCGTTAAACGAGCGGTCGTCCTTGCCGCCGATGTCGAAGACGATGCCGACGCGCACGCGCGTGCGGTCGTTGGCCGCGTCGCTCGTCGTGGAGCAGGCAGCGGCGCAGAGCGTGAGCGCGACGAGCGCGGCCGTCGTCGCTTGGCGCAACTGTCTCCGATCAAACTTCATGACGTGATGACATCCTTGATGAGCGTGTAAGCAGCAGCGAGCGGCGGTTGGTCGCCGACGATGTAAGCCTCGCGTAAGAGCGGAGCGGCTTCGCGCTCCTGCGCTTCGTCGCGGCACAGAAGCGTGCCGAGCGTCTGGCCGGCGCGCACCTCTTCGCCGAGTTTCACGTCGCCGAGCCAGCCGACCGACCTGTCGATCTCGTCCTCGACGCGCGCGCGACCGCCGCCCACCCTCGCGAGCGCGAGCCCCACGCCCGCCGCGTCGATCTGCGTGACGAATCCCGTGCGCGTGGATTCTACCTTAACCGCGCGCATGGGCGAAGGCTGCAAGACCTTCCGCGGCTCGTCGCAGACGCGCGCGTCGCCGCCCTGCGCCTCGACGTTGCGACGAAAACATTCGAGCCCTTCGCCAGACTCCAGCGCGTACACCACGCGCCCACGCGCCGCCTCGATTGACGTTTCAGCGCCCGAGAGAAAGACCATGCGCGAGGCCAACTCGACCGACAGATCGCGCACGGGTCGCGCGCCCTCGTCCTCCTCGCCGCGCAGAATCTCCACGCACTCGACGACCTCGACGGCGTGGCCGACGGCGCGACCGAGTGGCTGGTTCATGTCTGTGAGTAGCGCTTCCGTGCGCACGCCGAAGGCGTTGCCAGTCTTGACGAGCGCCTCTGCCAGAGAGCGCGCGTGAGTCTCGTCGTGCATGAACGCGCCCGTGCCGAGTTTCACATCGAGGACGAGCGCGCCCAGGCCCGCCGCCAGTTTCTTCGACATGATCGAGGCGACGATCAAAGGGATCGACTCGACCGTCGCCGTCGCGTCGCGCAGGGCGTAGAGTTTGCGGTCGGCGGGCGCGATCTCCTGTGTCTGCCCCATCATCGCGAAGCCAACTTGCTTGAGAATCGCGCGCACCTCGTCTTCCGTCAGACGTACGCGGTAGCCGGGGATCGCTTCGAGCTTGTCGAGCGTGCCGCCCGTGTGTCCCAGGCCGCGCCCCGAGATCATCGGCACGCAGACGCCGCACGACGCCGCGAGCGGGGCGATGACGAGCGACGTCTTGTCGCCGACGCCGCCCGTCGAATGTTTATCCGCCTTCGGCTTCTCGATCTCCGAAAAGTCGAGCGACGAGCCGGAGCGCAGCATCGCGTCGGTCAGCGCGCGCTGCTCATCTTCGTCCATGCCGCGCAAAAAGATCGCCATCAAGAGCGCGGCAGACTGATACTCCGCGAAAGAGCCGTCCGTCACGCCCCGCACGAAGAACTCGATCTCCTCGTGGGAGAGCGTTTCGCCGTCACGCTTGCGGCTGATGATGTCTTGAGGTCGCATGGGAAGCTGTTAGCGTTTAGCTGTTAGCTGTTAGCCCACTCATTATTTCTTCAGACACTTGTTCTTCTTTGTCTTGCTGAAAGCTGAAAGCT
>JBJMGS010000374.1:0-9690 GCA_045807785.1 Pyrinomonadaceae bacterium | reverse complement strand
GGCGCGGTAAGAACGCGCCCTACTCGCCGCTCGCGCCGCTCGTCGGCAGGAAGGCGCGCGCGCTCGTCCTCATCGGCGAAGACGCCGACCGCATCGAGACCGAGTTGCGCACCTTCGCGCCGACCTTCCGCGCGACGGACATGCAGGACGCCGTGCGCCGCGCGCACTCGCTGGCGCGACCCGGCGACACGATTCTGCTCGCGCCCGCGTGCGCGAGCTTCGATATGTTCCGCAGCTACGAGCATCGGGGGAGAGTTTTCAAGGAAGCGGTCATGCAGGTGACAGGTGTCGGGCAACAGGTGCCGGTGGAAGCCGCTTCCTGACACCCGGCACCTGACACCCATTGTTGTTATGGCGAGGAAGTTACAAGCAGACGAGTGGCTGTTCGCGGCGACGGCGGGGCTGGCGTTGTTCGGCGTCGTGATGGTGTACAGCGCGTCCGCAGACATCTCGTTCCAGCAGTTCGGCAGCCAGTATTACTACGTCAAGCGGCAGGCGTTGTGGACGGTCGCGGGGCTCTTTGCGATGCTCGTCGCGTCGCAGGTTGATTACCGCATCCTGAGCCGGCGCTACGTCGTCGCGGGGCTGCTCGCCGCGACCGTCGTGCTGCTCTGCGCGGTCTTCGCCTTCTCGCCGACGAACGGCGCGCGCCGCTGGATCAAACTCGGCGGCGCGTCGTTCCAGCCGTCGGAGTTCTCGAAGATCGTCCTGGCGATCTTTCTCGCGCGACTCCTTGAGCGGCGCGCGGGCGAGGAGGGATCGTTCAAGCGGACTTTCGTGCCGTGCCTGCTCATCACGGGCGCGCTCGCCGGGCTCGTCGCGAAGGAACCTGATCTGGGCACGGCGATGATGCTCGGCGTCGTCTGCCTCGTGATGCTCTACACGGCGGGCGCGCGCCTGTTGCACCTCGGCTACCTCGGCGGCCTCGGCCTGGCGGGCGTCCTCGTCATGCTCGTCACGTCGCCGTGGCGCATGGGTCGCATCTGGGCGTACCTGCACCCGTGGGACGACGCGCAGGGCAAGGGCTTTCAGGTCGTACAGTCTCTGATCGCGGTCGGTTCGGGCGGCGCGCACGGGCTCGGCTTCGCCGAAGGGCGGCAGAAGATGTTCTTCCTCCCCTTCGCGCATTCCGACTATATCTTCGCCGTCGTCGGCGAGGAACTCGGACTCGTCGGCGGGCTGACGGTGCTCTCGATCTTCGGACTCTTCCTGTGGCGCGGGATGCGTGCGGCGCGGCGCGCGCCGGATCGCTTCGGGATGCTGCTCGGCGTCGGCATCGTGACGAGCATCGTCGCGCAGGCTCTCTTCAACATGAGCGTTGTGCTCTCGCTCGTGCCGTCGAAGGGGATACCCCTGCCGTTCATCTCTTACGGCGGCTCTTCGATGCTGCTGACGCTCGGCGCGGTCGGAGTGCTGCTGAACATCTCGCAGCAGGGCACGGAGCAGGGCGCGTGGTTGCACGCGCAGGTCAGCGCGGCGAGTGAGGTGATGAAGCCGAAGGTTGACGTGAGGCGCCGCGCGCCGGTCGTGCAGACGTGGCGACCGGAGGGGCGTTAGCGAGATGCGCGTGCTCTTCGCCGCGGGCGGGACGGGCGGGCACATCTACCCGGCAATCGCGGTGGCGAACGAAGTCATGCGGCGCGACGCGGGGTCGAGCGTCCGGTTCGTCGGCACGGCGCGCGGGTTGGAGACGAAGCTCGTGCCGCAGGCCGGGTTTGAACTTTCGCTCATTGAAAGCGCGGGGCTCATCAACATGGGGTTGGGCTCGCGGCTGCGCGGGCTCGCGGTGCTCCCGAAAAGTTTTTTCGGCGCGCGCCGCGTCATCCACGAGTTCCGCCCCGACGCAGTGGTCGGCGCGGGCGGCTACGTCTCAGGCCCCGTCCTGATGACGGCGGCGCTCATGCGGCGCTCCACCCTCGTCATGGAGTCGAACGCCGTGCCCGGTTTCACGAACCGACGCCTCGCGCGCTTCGTTGATGCGGCGGCGGTTTCGTTTGAGATGTCCGTGCCGTACTTCGCGGGCAAGGCGGTCGTCACCGGCAACCCCGTCCGCCGCGAGTTCTTTGACATCCACGCTAAGCCGCGCGACTCGGCGCGCACGTCGCTCCTGCTCTTCGGCGGCTCGCAGGGCGCGCGCGCGGTGAACGAGGCGATGATCGCCGCGCTGCCGCACCTGGAGAATTATCGCGGGCGGTTGCTCGTCACGCACCAGACCGGCAAACTCGACTTCGAGCGCGTGCGTGAGGCTTACGCGGCGGCAGGCTGGACGGAGAACGCGCAGGTGCGCGAGTACATTGACGACATGATGAGCGAGTTCGCCCAGGCCGATCTGATCGTCTCGCGCGCGGGCGCGACGACCGCCGCCGAACTGATGGCGGCGGGCAAGACCGCGATCATGGTGCCGCTGCCCGGTCAGATCGAGCAGCAGCGCAACGCTGAGGCGCTCCGCGACGCGGGCGCGGGCGCGATGATTCTGCAAGCGGAATTGACGGGCGAGCGTCTCGCCGCAGAGATCGCCAAGTTGATTGATGACCCCGAAGAGATCACGCGCCGCGAGCAAGCCGCGCGCCGACTGGCAAAACCCGACGCGGCGAAAGTCGCGGTTGACATGATTGAAAGATTGGTAGCCCTCAGCCCTCAGCCCTCAGCCCTCAGCAAAGGCTGAAAGACTTCTGGCTGAATGCTGATAGCTGAAAGCTAATTGCTCGATATGTTCCGTCGCATCCAGCACGTCCACCTCGTCGGCATCGGCGGCATCGGCATGTCCGGCATCGCCGAGGTGCTGTGCAATCTGGGCTTCCGCGTGTCGGGCTCGGATTTGAAGCACTCATCCGTGACGGAGCGGCTCGTCGAGCTGGGCGTTGATTTCCACGAAGGCCACCGCGCGGAGAACGTCGGCGACGCGCAGGTCGTCGTGAGATCAACCGCCGTGCGCGACGACAACCCGGAAGTCGTCGCGGCGCGCGAGCTGTCCGTCCCCGTCATCCCGCGCGCAGAGATGCTCGCGGAATTGATGCGTCTGAAGCTCTACACCGTCGCCGTCGCGGGCTCGCACGGCAAGACGACGACGACTTCGATGGTCGGGATGGTCTTGGGCAAGGGCGGGCTCGATCCGACCGTGGTCGTCGGCGGCGTGGTCGGCGCGTTCGGCTCGAACGCGCGTCTGGGCAAGAGCGATCTGATGGTTGTCGAGGCGGACGAGAGCGACCGGACGTTTCTCATGCTCGCGCCGACCTTCGCCGTCGTGACGAACATCGACCGCGAGCACATGGACTATTACCGCGACATGGAGGACATGCACGACTGCTTCACGAAGTTCGTCAATAAAGTGCCGTTCTACGGCGCGGCGATCCTCTGTCTCGACGATCCGCACGTGCAGATGGTCATCCCGCACGTCAAGCGTCGGCGCATCACCTACGGCCTGAGCGCGCAGGCCGACATCTCGGCGCACGGCATCCGCTACGCCGAATCCTTTGGCTCGACCTTTACGGTCTGGCGCGGGAGCGAAGTCGCGGGCGACGTGACCTTAAGCGTGCCGGGACTGCACAACGTCTATAACGCGCTCGCGGCGGTCGCGGTCGGCTTCGAGCTGGACATCCCTTTCGCGCAGATCGCCGAAGGGCTTCAGGAGTTCACGGGCGTCAACCGGCGCTTCCAGAATAAGGGCGAGGTCGGCGGCGTGTTGGTCGTTGACGACTACGCGCACCACCCGACCGAGATTCGCGCCACGCTCGCGGCGGCGAAGATCAGTTCGGCGGGGCGGCGCATGGTCGTGCTGTTTCAGCCGCACCGCTACACGCGCACGAAGGATCAGATGGACGAGTTCGCGCGCTCGTTTAACAACGCCGACGTGCTGCTGATCTCCGACATCTACGCCGCGAGTGAGGACCCGATTGAAGGCATCACGGCGGAGACGTTGACCGACGCGGTTAAGCGCTACGGGCACAAAAACGTCTTCTACGTCGGCGGGCTCGAAACGGCGATCAAGGCGCTCCTCAGCGAGGCGCGCCCCGGCGACATGGTGTTTACGCTCGGCGCGGGCAACGTGGTCTCGGCGGGCGAGCAGTTGGTCGAACTGTTGAAGCGGAACGGCAAGTGAACAGAAAAGTATGAAGTAGGAATGTTGAACGATGAAGTGAAGGCAAAAAGAAGAATGATGCAACCACCAGTTTGAGCTGATGTGGTTTTAATTCATCGTTCATCATTCCTACTTCATCATTTCTTGCGATGATTGAGACGCAAACAACTCCGAGCACCGAGAAACGCGACGCGCTGGTCGCGGAGATCGCGGCGCGCGTGGCCGTGCGCGCCGAGCGCGGGCGGCGTTTCGCGGAGCTGACGAGTTTGCGCGTGGGCGGGGAGATTGATTGGGTCGTCGTGCCGGAGACGGAAGAGCAGGCGGCGCGCGTCGCGGGCGCGTTCGACGAAGCAGGCGTCGCGTGGCGCGTGCTCGGCGCGGGGAGCAACGTGCTGGCGGGCGACGAGCAGCACGCCTACGTCGTCCTGACGATGCGCGAGGTGAAGGGCGAGGCGCGTTTCGACGGCGAGCGCGTCTCGGTGAGCGCGGGCTATTCGCTGCCGCGCCTGTGCGTGGACGCGGCGCGGCACAGCCTCTCAGGCATCGAGGGCCTGAACGGGATTCCGGGGACGGTCGGCGGCGCGCTGTGGATGAACGCGGGCGCGTTCGGCCACGAGATCGGAGGCGTCGTCGAGACGGTGCGCGTCGCGCGCGGCGGCGAGATCGTCGAAGTACCGGGCGCGCAAGTGAAGTGGGACTATCGCCACACCTCTTTCCGCGAAGGCGAGTTGCTGCTCGGCGCGACGCTGCGTCTGACGGCGGACGACGCGGAGAAGATCGGCGCGCGCATGGAAGAGTCGAAGCGGCGTCGCATGGAGACGCAACCGCACGGCGCGCGCAGCGCCGGGTGCTTCTTCAAAAACCCTCCGGGCTCTGGCTTGAGCACGGGGAAGATGATCGACGAGATGGGCATGAAGGGCGAAAGTCGCGGCGGCGCGCGCGTCTCGCCACTCCACGCGAATTTCATCGTCACCGAGGGCGAGTCGGCGAGCGCGGCGGACGCCCTCGCGCTCGCCGAAGAGATCAGGGAGCGCATCCGGCGCGAGCACGGCGTCGAGCTGGAGTATGAGGTCGAGCTGTGGCGCGGCAACACGCCGGCGTCAGACGAACAAAGAGACGCGACGGCGCAAGTCGCCGAGAGCGACGCGACGAGCGCGCAGGCGACCGACGAGCGCGCGACGGCGAACGAGCAAGCGGAAGGCGTGAGTGAAAGCGACGGACGGTGACACACAGGTTTTACCCGGCACCTGACACACGTCACCCGTCTGAGAGGGACGAAAGATGTTGAAAGAGCAAGTCATCAGCCCACGCGGCGGGCGCGGCTCGGGACGCGGCGGCGACGTGACCGTCGTGACGACCGAAGGGCGTGCCGGGAAGCTCGTACAGCGACCGTCGGCGCGGCGCGGGGGCAAGGCGCAGGACAAGCGTGCCGGGCAGCAGCGCGTCAAGTCGAAGCAAGGCTCGTGGGGCACAGTCGTCGCGTGGGCTCCGACGGCGGGAAAAGTCTTAATCGCCGTGTGCGTCGGGCTGGTTCTCTTCAAAGGTTATGGCGCAGCGTCGGCGTCGGAGTTCTTCGGCGTGCGCTCGGTGGACGTGAGCGGCGTCTCTCAAGCGTCGGGAGAGCAGATCAGACAGATCGTGCGGCGCGAGGCGGCGACGGGCGTGTGGAAGGCAGACCTCGCGGCGATCAGCGCGGAGCTTGAGCGGCAGCCGTGGGTGCGCACGGCGGTCGTTACGCGCGCGCTCCCTTCGGGCTTGCGCGTGCGGATTACGGAGCGCGTGCCGCGCGTCGTCGTCAGGACGAACGCGGGCCACTTCGTCTGGCTGGACGACGACGCCGTGCAGGTCGGCGCGCTCACGCCGACGCAGACGCAGCCCGCCTTCTTCATGCGCGGCTACGACGAGTCGAACACGGACGCGGCGCACGCCGAGAACCGCGAGCGCGTCAAGACTTTCATGACGCTGGCGGGCGAGTGGGAGGTGGCTGGTGTCGCCGCGCGCGTGAGTGAGTTGAACCTGGACGATCTACACGACGTGCGGGCGCAGCTGGCAGGCGACGACTCGCAGATCGAGGTGCGGCTCGGCAAGGAAGATTTGACGAAGCGTCTGCGGCAGGCGTTGGAGACGCTCGACGCGCAACGCTCGACGCCGCGCGCCGCGCTCTTCACCTACGTGGATATGACGCAGGGCAAGCGCGCCGTCGTCGGCTTCAACCCGAACGCGCGATCCGTTAGTGCGAACGTCGCGGGCGACGCAGGGATAGCTGACGACGCGAGTGCGGCGTCGGCGAAGTCGAACGACACGGCGGAGAGCCGCGCAACGTCGGACGATGCGAAAGGCGCGACGCGCGCGAAGGTTGAAACACGAGCGGCGAAGTCTGGGGCGAAGAGTAAATCCGTCAAGGCGGGGCACGAAGAGGGCAAGGACGGCGCGCAGTCGGCTGAGCAGTCGCACGGCGGCGCAGAACGCCCGCGTCGCGTGACCAAGAATTAGGTGAGCGGGCAGTTGAGCGGGCGAGTGGCGCGACGGGTTCGATCCGACCGTGCGGAGGAGGCAGAGGCTTAAACGATGGCGAAACGCGGGACGCA
This sequence comes from Pyrinomonadaceae bacterium, assembly GCA_045807785.1. Taxonomy (GTDB): domain Bacteria; phylum Acidobacteriota; class Blastocatellia; order Pyrinomonadales; family Pyrinomonadaceae; genus JAIVGV01. The sequence goes on along the minus strand of JBJMGS010000374.1, from coordinate 3,024 downwards.
CACGGTGGGCTTGAGCATCGGCACGAGCCGCGTGACGTGCATCATCGGCGAGCCGGGCGAGGGCGGCGCGGCGCTCGAGATCGTCGGCATCGGCGAGGCGGAGGCGCGCGGGCTGCGCAAGGGCGTCATCGTCAACCCGGAAAACGCCGTCGAGGCGATTCGCCACGCCGTCGAAGCCGCCGAGCGCATGAGCGGCTTGGAAGCAGAGGGCGTCACGATCAATCTTGCGGGCTCGCACATCATGGGATTTAACGGGCAGGCGATTGTCGCCGTCTCTGGTCGCGACCGAGAGATCAGTACCGAGGACGTGCGGCGCGCGATTGACTCGGCTTGCGCGATCCAACTCCCCGCCGGTAGAGAGATCGTTGACCGCCTACCGCAGGAGTTCATCGTGGACGATCAGGACGGCATCAACGATCCGGTCGGCATGATCGGCGCGCGCTTAGCCGTCAAAGTCCACATCGTGACGAGCCCCGTGACGGCGCGGCAGAACGCGATCAACGCCGTGAACCGCGCCGGGCTGGTCGTTTCCGACATGGTGCTCGATCAGCTCGCGTCCGCCGAAGCCGCTTTGACGGACGAGGACAAGGAGTTCGGATCGGCGGTGGTTGACGTGGGCGCGGAGACGACGGGTCTCGTCATCTACCAGCGCGGCTCGGTGCAGCACACGGCGGTCTTCGCGCTCGGCGGCTCGCACTTCACGAACGACATCGCCTTCGGCTTGCGCACCCCGATCCCCGAAGCCGAGCGGATCAAGCGCACCGTCGGCTACGCTTCGAGCGCGGGGCTGAACGAATCGGAGCGCGGCGAACTGGTCGAAGTCCCTTCGGTCGGAGGGCGCGCGCCGCGGCAACTCTCGCGTCAGATTCTCTGCGACATCCTTCAGCCGCGCGCCGAGGAAGTGTTGATGCACGTCGCCGACGAGATACGCGAGTCGGGGTGGGAGAGGCAACTTTCGAGCGGGGTGATCCTGACGGGCGGCGGGGCATTACTTGGCGGGATGGTCGAGATCGCCGAGCAGGTTTTCGACGCGCCGGTGCGGATCGGCTACCCGGAGCGCGACCGTTTCGGCGGTCTCGTCGAGGATGTGCAGAGCCCTGCGTGGACTGCGGCGGCGGGGCTCTCGCTGGTTGCACAGCGCGCGCAGGCGTCTGAGGCGCGCGCGGCGTCGGGTAAACGCGGCACCGGCGCGGGCTTCGGAGGATTCTTCACGAAATTTCGTGATCGTTTCAGTAGTATTTTCTGAGAAGATGTTGTATGCTGCCGCGCCAGCCGGCACAAGATATTGTCCGCAATATATAGGTGTCACCGGCGCACGCAACGCAAAATAACCCAGAACGCGCTTTCCGCAAGCGGCGGGCGTAAGAGAAGCAGAAAGGAATTCGTAAGGACATGACACCGGAAAGCCGTCAGCCGGACAGCAAGCTCAATTTCTACATCGACGACGAGCCGCCGATGACCGGAGCGCGCATTAAAGTGATCGGTGTGGGTGGCGGCGGGGGCAACGCCGTCAACCGTATGATCGAGGCGGGGATCGAGGGCATCGACTTCCTCGTCGCGAACACAGACCTTCAGGCGTTGAAGCGCTCGCGCGCGCCGATCAAGATTCAGCTCGGTGGAAAACTGACCAAAGGTCTGGGCGCGGGCGCGAACCCCGAGACAGGGAGGAACGCCGCGCTCGAAGACACGGAGAAGATCATCGAGGCGCTCGAAGGCGCCGACATGGTTTTTGTCACCACAGGGTTGGGTGGCGGCACGGGCACGGGCGCGGCTCCGATCATCGCGTCGCTCGCCACCGAGTTGAACGCGCTGACCGTGGCGGTCGTCACCAAGCCGTTTCACTTCGAGGGCAAGCGCAGGATGGAGCAGGCGGATCAGGGCTTGCGGGAGTTGCGCGAGTGCGTGGACACCGTGATCACGATCCCGAACGAACGCCTGCTCGGCACAGTGGATCGCTCGGTCTCTCTGCAGGACTCTTTCAAGCTCGCCGACGACGTGCTCCGTCAGGCCGTGCAGGGCATCAGCGATCTGATCACCGTGCCGGGGCTCATCAATCTCGACTTCGCCGACGTGAAGTCGATCATGCAGGGCATGGGCATGGCGTTGATGGGCGCGGGTCGCGCCTCTGGCGAGGATCGCGCCTTGAAGGCGACGCAGCAGGCGATCTCTTCGCCGCTTCTCGAAGAGGCGACCATCGAGGGCGCGAAGGGCGTGCTCATCAACATCACGGGCGGGCTCGATCTCACCCTCTACGAGGTCAACGAGGCTTCGTCGATCATCCGCGAGGCGGCGGACGTCAATGCCAACATCATCTTCGGCGCGGTCATCGACGAGTCGATGCGCGACGAGATGAAGATCACGGTCATCGCCACCGGCTTCGACAAGGAAATCTCCGACACCGGCGTGATCACCAACTCGAACGCCACGCAGCAGGCGCAGTCGCGCTACCTGCCGCGCGGCGGCGACGAACTGCCGTCGCGCGCCAACACGGGGCAGCTACGCGCCGACGACCTGGACGTGCCCGCGTTCATCCGCAAGAAGGCAGACTAAAGCTAGAGCAGGGAGCAGGAAAAGGTGAGGGTGAAGCGGCGCGCCGTCGCTTCACCCTTCTTCTTTTACCGCACGGCAGTTTTAGTTCACCAGTCGTTCGTCGCGCGGTCGTTTCCCATCGCATCCTGCGCCGTCCATCCTTGCTAAAAAGGGATCGCTCGTGTAGCATTGCGCCAATTCCTGACAGGATTGTAATTCAACAACGGAACAACCGTTCTCGTCTAAACGACAACCGTCGCCTGCGTGAGGCAGGCTGCCATTACCAACGCGCCTCCGTGGTTTTGACACGCTCGTCGGCTCTCCCAAGCGTCGGATCAGTCCCCGCGCGCGGCTTCCGTTGTAAGACAAGTGAAGGTAGGTGACTAAGGTGAACCGCAAGTTGATCAGACCCACACTGGCAGAGGTGAAGAACCGCGGCGACGCTGTGACGCCCGACACGCGCGAGCCGCGCGCGCCCGAGAGGGAGCGCGTCGG
>JBJMGS010000373.1:0-5084 GCA_045807785.1 Pyrinomonadaceae bacterium | reverse complement strand
ATCACGCACGCCAGCTTTCAAATCGAGTACGGCGGCCAAGTCATCCACGTCGATCCGACGAGTCCGGGCGACTACTCCCATGCTAAGCAAGCCGATCTCGTCCTCATCACCCATGACCACCCCGATCACCTCGACCCGGCGGCCATCGCGCACATCCGCAAACAGGGGACGCCGGTGGTGACACCCTCTGCCTCCGCCGACAAGATCGAGAACCCTACCGTGATGTCCAACGGTGAGACCAAGACCATCGCCGGCATCGCCGTCGAGGCGGTGCCGATGTACAACCTTCAGCGTGGCCCCTCTCCGGGGCAGCTCTTCCACCCGAAGGGGCGCGGCAACGGCTACATCCTCACGCTCGGCGTCAAGCGCCTCTACATCGCCGGTGATACGGAGTGCACGCCCGAGATGCGCGCGCTCAAGAATATCGACATCGCCTTCATCCCGATGAACCTGCCCTATACGATGCCACCATCAGAGGCAGCCGAGTGCGCCAGGGCTTTCCTGCCGAAGGTGGCTTACCCGTACCACTACCGCGGGCAGAACCCTGAGGAGTTCAAAGCGGCGCTCACGGGCGTGCCCGTCGAAGTGCGGCTCTTCGACTGGTACCCGACGCCGCCCGCAGGCGGGACTAAGCAGTGAGTGAAGGGACTGAACCTAATGGTCGTCGGTATCGTCGCCCGGTGAAGACGCATGACGAGGAGCAGTCCGCCGAAGATTACAAGAACCCTCAGGGTCAAAAGTTCACCGCGTAGGTCGGAGTTGCTGACGTCCATGTCGCAATCCGAAAAAGTTTCCGCGACAGAGCTAACGGAAAAGGGCTGGACACCATTTGGGTTTTGGATATAATACGCGACCGCAGGCGACCGTGAGAGTCGCCGCCGCGCCCTGTGAGGACAGAGGGCGCGACCTCACGAGCGCAGAGATCGTGAGACCGGAGGGCGGACAGGGGATGGCAGCGCCCCGCCGCCCTCCTCGCTCTATGGCGCAACCCGCATTCAGTAACGCGAGCTGATCAATCGCTCACTTTCTTCGTTGGCACCCGACTGGAGCGTGTATATCTTGTGCGCGCTTCACGCCTGCAAGCCCGACCCGACGTCCGGCGAGAGCCTGCCACTCGCCCGCCCACATCAACGACCTCAACCCGCCGCCGTGGTCTTGGGGAAATTAATTTATCGACGTGAATAACCGGGCTCACCCGGCTAAGTCAACTCCGCCGGTGGGTTGCGCCCGGCTGCGAGAAAACTTGCACGGGTTTACGCCCCTCGCGGCCCGATTTAACGCTGGAAAAGCGCTACTAATCGATGTATTTTAGCGCCAACCGGCATGCGGTGAACCCAAATGCCGAGCGGTTGCTGGGGTGAGGACAGTGACCATAAATTGGACAGGCGCGAAGGCCCCCAAAGCTGACGCGCCTGTCCGCTTTTACGCGAATCGGGTTCCCATGGGGCCGCGCTTGAGCTATGATCGCCGTCGCCGCATCTTGCCCGTCGGAGGGTCTGGGCACGACATCACGATCCCAAGGATTGTGAGAAGGGCGGCGGGTGTTGGAGCCCGCCGCCCTTGCTCATTTCATGCTCTGACTGTATGTGCGGACGCTTCACCCGGTACACCCCGAAGAAAGAGATCGCCCGGGTCTTCGACTACGACGGGCTGTTCGACTTCACACCTCGATACAACATCGCGCCCACTCAGCAAGTCGCCGTCATAGGTCAGATCAAAGAAGCGAATCGTAAACTCGCTATGCCCCGCCCCGCTCGGTGATACAAAGCGGTTAAAACAGCCGCCAAAAAAAAGCATCGCAGAACCCCACGCCGTCCGGTTAAGTATCCTATAGCCTTCCAGACCGGCTTAGTGTTATAGAGTGGTGCGAATCCACTTTCGGGCACTGTCAATCTCTCGGCCTGGGCGCCAGAGAGAGGTGGGCCAGGGCCCGTCGAAGCACGCTACGTGAAGTCAGGGATTCGCCCTGGAGATGATCCGATGAAAGAGACGCGAGACAGCATCAACGACGTGTGGGGTGAGCGCACGCCACACGAAGACGGGAAATGGCCGGCCCGCGTGGACGAGCGCACGGTGGAGAAGCCGGAGCGGTGGGTACAGTCGGCGTGCGTGCTCTGCTCGAACGGCTGCGCGCTCGACATCGGGGTGAAGGGCGACAGGATCGTCGGCGTGCGGGGCCGGCGCGCGGACCGCGCCAACCGCGGCAGGCTCGGACCGAAGGGCTTGCACGGCTGGGTCGCGAACCAGAGTCCGGCGCGGCTCACGCGCCCGCTCGTCCGGCGCGACGGCGAGCTGCGCGAGACGACCTGGGAGCAGGCGATGCGCCTCGTCGTCCGCAAGACGAAGGAGGTGCGGAAGAAGTACACGGGCGGCGCCATCGGCATCTACAACACCGGGCAACTCTTCCTCGAAGAGTACTACACGCTCTCGATCATCTCGCACGCGGGGCTCGGCACGAACAACGTGGACGGCAACACGCGGCTCTGCACGGCGACCGCCGCGCAGGCTCTCAAAGAGACCTTCGGCTCCGACGGTCAGCCCGGCTCTTACTCCGACATAGACGAAGCCGACTGCCTCCTCCTCGCCGGGCACAACATGGCGGCGACGCAGACCGTCCTCTGGTCGCGCATCCTCGACCGCCGCGCGAGCGACGATCCGCCCAAGCTCGTCGTCATAGACCCGCGCGAGACCCCTACGGCGCTCGAAGCGGACGTGCACCTCGCGCCGCGCGTCGGCACGAACGTCGCCCTGATGAACGGCCTGCTGAATCTGATCATCAAGTCGGGGAACGTTGACGAAGAGTTCATAGACGAGCACACGGTCGGCTTTGAAAAGCTCGCGGAGATCGTCAGCGAGTACCCGCCTGAGCGCGTGGAGGAGATCACGGGCGTCCCGGTTAAGACGTTGCGCGCGGCGGCGCGTCTAATCAGGAACGCCGAGAAGTTGTTCTCGACCGTGCTGCAGGGCTTCTACCAGTCGCACCAGGCGACGGCCGCCTCCGTGCAGGTCAACAACCTCCAACTGATCCGCGGCATGATCGGCAAGCCCGGCTGCGGCATCCTCCAGATGAACGGGCAGCCCACCTCCGAGAACACGCGCGAGACGGGTTGCGACGGCGAGTTCCCCGCCTTCCGCAACTGGCACAACCCCGAACACCTCTACGACCTCGCGGAGCGCTGGAACGTCGATCCCGCGGTCATCCCGCACTGGCACCTGCCGCACCACGCGATGGAGATTTTCCGCCACGCGGAACTCGGCTCGGTCAAGTTCCTCTGGATCATCTGCACCAACCCGGCGGTCTCGCTCCCGGAGCTGCACCGCATACGCAAGATACTCTCGCAGGAGAACCTCTTCGTCGTCGTGCAGGACGCGTTCCTGACGGAGACGGCGGAGCTGGCTGACGTGGTGCTGCCCGCCGCGATGTGGGGCGAGAAGACCGGCACGTTCACCAACGCCGACCGCACGGTCCACATCTCGCACAAAGCCGTCGAGCCCCCGGGCGAGGCGCGCTCCGATCTCGACATCTTCCTGGACTACGCCGCGCGCATGGACTTCCGCGACCGCGACGGCGCGCCGCTCGTCAAGTGGTCGGACGCGGAGGGCGCGTTCGACCACTGGAAGGAGTGCTCGCGCGGCTGGCTCTGCGACTACAGCGGGATGAGCTACGAGAAGCTGAGCAAGGGCTCCGGCATACAGTGGCCCTGCAACCGGGAGCACCCGCGCGGTGCGGAGCGGCTCTACACGGAACATGTCTTCCCGACCGCCGCCGAGCGCTGCGAGACTTACGGCCACGACATCGAGACGGGCGCGGCACGCACCCCCGTCGAGTACGAGGCGCACGATCCCGCCGGGCGCGCCATCCTGAAAGCCGCGCGCCACAGCCCGCCGCTCGAAGAGCCCGACGAGAAGTACCCCTTCTGGCTGACGACCGGGCGTGTGGTTTACCACTGGCACACGCGGACGAAGACCGCCCGCTCGGCGCAGCTCAACGAAGCCGCGCCCGAAGCCTTCGTCGAAATCTCCGAACGTGACGCCGCCGCGTTGGGCGTTCGTGACGGCGACATGCTCGAAGTCTCGTCGCGCCGCGGCAGCGTCCGCGCGCCCGCCAGAGTTTCCGGCATCCTGCCCGGTCACGTCTTCGTCCCCTTCCATTACGGGTACTGGGACGCGCGCGAAGGTCACGACCGCGCCGCCAACGAGCTGACGCTGACGGCTTGGGACCCCGTCAGCAAACAGCCTTACTACAAGTACGCCGCCGTCCAGGTGCACAAGGCGGGGGCGGAGGCGATCACGGAGAAACTGTCAGACGCCGCCGGGAAGGTCTTGGACAAGGCGAGTGAGTTGACCGACACGGTCATGAGTTCGGCGCATAAGGAGCGCAGCCGCGTCTCCGATTACCTGGGAATCCTGTGCGAGGCGCACGAGGAGTTCGCCGCCGCCTGCGCCTCGGTCGCGTCGCACCACCCGGAAGAGGTCGAGGTACGCATGGGCGTGTCGAAGCTCGCGGAGTTCTCGAACGAAGCCCTAGGGTTACTGCGCCCTTTCACGGACAAGTACGGCGGGCGCGAAGACGAAGAGGCGAACGAACTGCGCGAGACGCTCTTCACGGCGGCGCGGGCGGGCTCTTTCGGGGTGCTGCGCGATCTGCACGCGCTCTACGTCATGTCGTCGGAGATTCACGTCGCGCTCGCCATCGTCATGCAGGCTACGAAGGAGCTGCGCGACGAGGAACTCCTCGACGTCTGCATCCGGACGGACGAGCTGAACAAGCGCCTGCAGGCTTGGCTCATGACGCAGATCGAGCACCGCGCGCCGCACACTCTGGTCGTCCCACAATAGGCGCGGTCGTATCATTTAGCCTCTCGCGGATTCAAGTAGTAAGTGCAACAAGTGGTTGTTTGAAGAACACCTCATTGGGTGTCTTGTAGCCGAGTGTTTTGCGTGGACGATGGTTGAGCCGTTCCACGACTTTGTTGATCTGCCTGTCAGTGATCTTTGAGAAGTCGCTCTTCTTGGGGAAGTATTGGCGCACTAACCCATTGGTATTCTCATTCAACCCACGCTCCCAACTGGCGTACGGATGT
>JBJMGS010000372.1:0-9586 GCA_045807785.1 Pyrinomonadaceae bacterium | reverse complement strand
CGCGGCATGTGGACGGCGACGACGCGCAAACCCTGCGCGCCGCGCTCGTCGCGCCACTGGGCGACCTTCGGTAGATTCTCTTTGCAGATGCCGCAGCTCACCGCCCAGAAGTGGACGAGCGTCGGGTGCCCCTCCGACTCGTGCGCGGCGTGCGCGCCCGTCGCATTCATCCACTCAGTCGCGCCGTCAAGCGACGGCATCTGTGTCCCGATCCTCATCGGCATAGCTTCACCTCTCAAGAGCTGTTAGCGATTACTTAAAAGCCGTTAGCGATTAGCCGTTAGCTGCTAGCCGGCAGCGGAGTCGTCAAAGTCGCCTCGCCACCTGACTGCCTGGCTAACAGCTAATCGCTAACGGCTCACAGCTCTTACGCCTTGAGCGTCGCCTGACCCGGCTTCCACTCGGCGGCGCAGAGTCCGCCGGTCTGGAGCGCCTGGATGACGCGCAGGGTCTCTTCCGCCGAGCGACCGACGTTCAGGTCGTGCACGACCTTGTAGCGCAGGACGCCTTCGGGGTCGATGACGAAGAGGCCGCGCAGCGCGATGCCCTTGTCCTCGATGAGCACGCCGTAGTTGCGCGAGACTTCCTTCGTGATGTCCGCGCCGAGCGGGTACTTCAAGCCCTCGACGCCGTTCTTCTCCTTCGGCGTCTTGAGCCACGCGCGGTGCGAGTGCACCGAGTCGGTTGAGACGCCGATGATGTCGGCGCCGATGCCCTGAAAGTCCTCGTAGCGGTCGCTGAAGGTCGTCAGCTCCGTCGGGCAGACGAACGTGAAGTCGAGCGGGTAGAAGAGCAGCACGAGCCACTGTCCCCGGTAGTCCGAGAGCTTCACATTCTGGTCGAGCTTCTCCAAATTCTTCGTCGAAGCCATATCGAAATCGGGCGCGGGCTTACCGACCTGCGCCGCCTCTCTAATCGTCTCAGTCGCCATCTTGTCCTCCGTCTCCTCTTGTGATGATTTCTCAAAACCCCGGCGCGGCTCTCGAGAGAGAGCCTCTGCGCCGGTGCATCTCATGATCCGAATCCGTCGAAACTTTTCACCCCGCGCGCTCCCTCAAGTCTTGCAGTCGGGACACAGCCCGTAGAGCGTCAGGTGAACCGACTCCGGCTTGAAGCGCGAGCGGCGCGCGGCGAGGCGCATCAGCGCGGCGGTCTCCGCCAGGTCGAAGTCCAAGAGCTTGCCGCAGGCGGTGCAGACGGCGTGATCGTGCCGGGCGGTCTCGCGGTCGTAGCGGCTCGCGGCGTTGCCGAAGGTGATCTCGCGGATGAGCCCCGCCTCCTTCAGGTAGCGCAAAGAGTTATAGACGGTCGCGAAGCTGATCGACCCGAGCCGCGCGCGCGAGGCGGCGAAAATCTCCGCCGCCGTCAGGTGCCCGTCGCTGCTGCGCACCACTTCGAGGACGACCTGCCGCTGCCGCGTCAGCGCGCGCCCCTCGCCGCCCCGTGTCTCCGTGCCTGAACTCATGGTGGTTGAACCTGGATTTAGAATAATTCTAAACTCAGAGTTTGTCAAGCGGGGGCGAATGTGTAGGGGCAGGGCTTGTCCCTGCCCGCAGCGACTACGAGGTCGCTCAAACCGTTTGCGATCATTTGACGTCGAATGATCATGAATCATCATTCGCGCCTTCGCGCGGCGGGCTGCGGACTTGCCCTGCCCCTCCGACTATTCAGTGTGTTTAGTATTTTGTTTACAGCGTCGGGTGCTTCTCGACGAAATCGATCAGCGCGTTGACGTAAGACGGAAACGGCGGGCAGGTGATGCCGTGCGGCGCGAGCAGGGCGCGGGCGCGCTCGGTGTCGTAGGTCTGCTTGAGGAAGAAGTAGGGCGCGCCGACGCGGGGCAGGCCCGTCAGCGTCTCAGAGACTTTGAAGGCGAGCGACTTTTGCACGAGCGCGGGCGGCACGCGCACGAGCGAGCCGCGCCCGGCGAGCGCGACGGAGATCGTGTCGAATAGCTCGTAGGTCGTCAGAGGCTGTGGGTCAGCGAGTTGCACGGTCGCGCCCGCCGCACGCTCGTCGCGCGCGAGCGCCGCCATCGCCTCGACGACGAAATCCACGGGCACGACGTTCAACTGCACGTCGCGGTTGCCGATGTTGGCGAGCGAGAGCAGTTTCGGCTGCATGAGCAGGTACTTGATCAGGTAATAGACGCCGTCGTACTTCGCGGTCTCGCCCGTGCGAGAGTCGCCGCAGACGACCGACGGGCGGTGGATCGTGACGGGCAGCTCCCGTTTCAACTCTTCGACCCCGACCTCTGCGAGATACTTCGTCTCCTCGTAGTGGTTGCGGAAGCCCGCCTCGTGCCTCAGTTCATCCTCATGGATGACACCCTCGCGCCGACCGGCGACGTAGCACGTCGAGACGTAATGGTAGCGTCCCAACTGCTTCACGGCGCGCGAAAACTCGTTCACGCCCTGCGTGCCTTCGACGTTGACGCGCGTTGCGATCTCTTTCCCGACGCCGAGATCATAGATCGCCGCGAGGTGAAAGATCGTCGTCGTCTCTTCTATTGCCGACTCGTAGTCTACCGACGACATGCCGAGTCGCGCCTGCGTGATGTCGCCCTCGACGATGCGGAAGCGTGCGGCGTCCGCGCCGAGCCTTGCGGCGAGTTGCGCGATCTCCGCGCGCGCGCGCTCGACGAACGCGGGCTGCACGAGCAGCAGGAAGCTGCCGCCGTCGGCGGCAAGGCGCTCGATGAGCCGCCCGGCGATGAAGCCGGGGAAGCCCGTCAGGAAAATTGTTTCGTTCGTCGTCATCAGGATTTACGAATCGCCGCACACGAGTTCGACGAGCGTGCGCACGCCCGTGCCGGTCGCGCCCGCAGGCGAGTAGCTGGTCGGCTCTTCGAGCCAAGCAGTGGCGGCAATGTCGAGGTGCGCCCACGGCGTCGCGCCGGCGAACTTGCTCAGCAGCAACGCTGCGCCGGTCGCGTCCGGGCGTCCGCCATAGTTTTTAAAGTCGGCAATGTCGCTCTCGATCTTCTTCTTGTAGTCGTCCGAGACGGGCATCCGCCAGACGGGCTCGCCCGAGCGTTCGGCGGCGCAAGAGACGGCGGCAGCCCACTCGTCGTCATTGCTGAAGAGCCCGGCGCGGTGGTCGCCCAAGGCGACGATGATCGAGCCGGTCAGCGTGGCGAGATCGACGATGCGCGTCGCGCCAAGCTCGCGCGCGTAGGCGATGCCGTCAACTAAGACGAGACGACCTTCGGCGTCCGTGTCCACGACCTCGATGGTGTAGCCCGCGAAGGTGCGTATGACGTCACCCGGCTTGATCGACTTGCCCGAAGGCATGTTCTCGGCGGTCGGCACGATACTGATGACACGCGCGCGCGGTTTGAGCTGCGCGATGGCGCGCAACGCGCCCAGCGCGGCGGCGCCGCCCGCCATGTCCGATTTCATCTCCTCCATGCCCTTCGCGGGCTTGATCGAGATGCCGCCCGTGTCGAACGTGATGCCCTTACCGACGAAGGCGAACAACTCGCCGCCGCCGTCCCCGTCCGCACTCTTACCCTCGCGTGAGTCCGCGACGGCTTCGCCCGCAGCTTCGGGCTCGTAGCGCAAGACGATCAGCGCGGGCGGCTCGTCCGAACCCTGGCCGACGCCCCACAAGCCGCCCATCCCGCGCGCGCGAATCTGTGCGGCGTCGAGCGTCTCGACTTTGAGGCCGAACTCGGCGGCCATCTCTGCGGCGCGGCGCGCGAACTCTCGCGGCGGCAGACTCGCGCCCGGCTCGTCTGCGAGCGCGCGTGCCCAGTTGGCCGACTCCGCGACGATGCGCCCGCGCTCGATCTCTTTCGTCAGACGCGCGCGCGTCTCCCCGTCTTGCTCGCCCGCGACGATGAAGAACTCAATCGTTGAGCCTGCATCAAGCTCACTCGTCGAGTCCTCGTCGTCCGCGCTCTGGTAAAAATCGTTCGCGTAGACACCGAGGTGCGCGCCTTCCGAGACGGCGCGTGCTGTCAATGTGGCGTCGCGGCAGGCGGGCAAAGGGAAGAAGACTCTCTGCGCCTTCGCCTCGCGCGCGCCACGCACTGACGCGGCGGCGGCGCGGCGCAGGGCGCGCGTGTCGTCTTGCTGCTTGTCGCCATCAGCGTCGTCTTCGCGCGCGCCCGTGCCGACGAGCAGCAGACGCCGCGCGCCTCCGCTCATCTGCGCGTTGACGAACAGCGAGTCGCCTTCCTCGCCTTTGAAGTCGCCTGCGTTGACGAGCCGTCGCACGGTGTCTAGCGTCTCGCCCGCGGCTCCGCAGCGTTCGGCGTCGCGCACATCCGCGCCGAAGACGTATAGCGCCGTCACATCGCGCGGGCTCGGCACCGAAGTCTCATCGGCGAGGCGGACGGTTAATTTATTTGAATTCCCCGTGTGTGTTAGAGGCATCTGCTCGTTCTTCGCGCTTCAAGCTTCGACGTGTGCGGCGCGGAGCTATCGCGCCGGCAAGGTGGCGGCGACTGTCTCAGGAAGTCTCGTGCTGCTCGATGCCCGTCGTGTCGCCGCGCAGGGCGTCGCGGTTGATCTTCATCTTGCGCCGGTTGGCATCAACCGCCACGTAGATGACTTCCGCCTCGGTGACTTTAAGTCTTTCCGATGTCCCGCCGTAGCGCTCGGCTTCGACGACGACGCGCACCGTGATCGAGGTCGTGCCGATGCGCAGCGTCTTGGCATAGAAGCTGACGAGATCGCCGACGAAGACCGGCTGGTGGAAGACGACTTCGCGCATGGCGACGGTGACGAAGCGCTCGATGCCGGTGCGGCGGTGCGCCTCGACCGCGCCGGCGATGTCGATGTAGCTGAGGATGATGCCGCCGAAGATCGTGCCCTGTGGGTTGGTGTCGCGCGGCAGCAGCGTCAGGCGGATCGCCGGGTCTTGATATGTGTCCATAGAGAGAAGAGAGTGACGGCGCGCGGCGCACACTGTCAAGCCGCCGCGCGACGCTCGTCCGCCTCCCCCGCGCCGCGACTCAGCCCGCCCCGCCACACGATAGCTGACGTCCCGCCGCGCGTGAGCTAACGCCCCGCCGCGTCGCCTCTCCGCACGCCACTCGCCTGAAACTTCCCCGCCCCCGACAGCCAACTCCGCCCGCGCGCCAGCCATCCAAATGCTTGCCGCACAGAGGGAAAAGCGGGTCAAAGGCATCTGGTCGAGCCTGCCCGGTCGCCTGTCCGTCTCCGGTCTCACGTTGCGCGCAAAGTTTAAGCCTGTGGAAAGCAGCGCGGGGCGCGTCGAGTTGATAGCTTAGCCCGCGCGAGCGACTGTATAATCCTGAGCACTCAAAGTGACGAAAATTTTTAGCCGAAGAAAGTCCGTTATGAGCAACTTCCCAGCACGCCTCTCGCGTTTCGCCGCAGGCGCCATCGCCTGCCTCGCGCTCGCCGCCGCCTCGTCGTCCACCTCCGCGCAGACGACGCCCGGTCGCACGCGCTTCGACGTGACGAACTACCGCATCGACGCAGAGCTGCGCCCCGCCGAGCACATCCTGCGCGCCACGGGCGACGTGACCTTCACGCCGCTCGAAGCGACACGCACGATCGTCTTCGAGCTGAACGGCTCGCTCAAGGTTGACGGCGTCGAGCGCAACGGCAAGCCGCTGGCGAACTTCGTGCAAGACCCGGTCGGGCTCGACCAGTTGGGTCCGAACGTCCGCGTCGATCTCGGCGAGGTGGTGCAGCCGAACACGCCCGTCACGCTGCGCTTCCGCTGGTCGGGTGCGCTCGTCACGCCCGAAGGCGGGCCGCTCGCGACGAAGCGGCTGGCTTATGTCGGCAACGAGGTGTCGTATTTGATGTACGCCGCGCGCTGGTTCCCCTTCCACGACTACGACGCCGACCGCGCCACCTCAGACATCACCGTCACCGTCCCCGCCGGCTTCACAGTCGCGGGCGCGTCGGACGAGCCCATCGCGGCGACGCAGGCCGCCGGGTCGGCGCGCTTCCGCTTCGTCCACAAGACGCCCACGCTCATCGGCAACTTCGCCGCCGCGCGCTACTCGACGCGCACGCTCAAGATGGGCAACTACACCATCGACTTCTTCGTCCAGCCCGGATCGGAAGCGCGCGTCGAGCGCTACGGTGAGCTGGTCGGCAAGGCGCTGGAGTTCTACACGCAACAGTACGGCGCGCCCGCCTTCGGCTCGCGCTACGTCGTCGCAGAGATCGACGACGAGAGTCTGGAAGCCTACGCCGCGCACGGGATGCAGTTCCTCTCCGCCAGCTTCTTCGACCAGCAGCGCACGCCGAAGGAGGAGCGCGTCGAGCGCGAGATCGCTTACCAGTGGTGGGGCTTCACGGTCGGCTTGAAGTCTTTCGACGACGCATGGCTCTCGCAAGGGCTCTCTGAGTGGAGCGGCTTCGCGCTGCGCGAGGCGACGTTGCAGCCGGCGCAGCTCGACGCCGCGCAGCGCGACATGCAGGAGCGCGCGCTCATGTTCGAGCAGGCTTCGTCTATCCTGCGCGCGCCGCAGACGCTCGACGACACGTCGCCGCAATACCAGTCGGTGATGTTCTACAAGGGCGCGATGGTCTTCCAGATGCTGCGCGACACGATGGGGCGGGCGAAGTTCGACGAACTCCTGCATACGCTCGCCCAGCAGTATCGCGGGCAGAGCGTCTCCATCGACGACTTCGAGAAGCTGGCTTCGCAGGTCGCCGGCCAGAACCTGCGCTTCTTCTTCGCGCGCTGGGTCGAAGGGACGGGCGTCCCCGAGTTCTCCGTCGATTACCAGATCATCCGCACGCGTGCGGGGAAGTTTCGCGCGCGCGGGACGGTGAAGCAGAACTTCGAGGGGCTGAACATGCCCGTCGAGCTGACGCTAAGGGCCGAGGGCGACACCACCACACAGTCGCAGACCGTGCGCATCGAGGACAAGAGCGAGGACTTCGACATCGAGTCGAACGGTGCGCCGGTCGAGGTGGTCGTCGATCCGAACCACAAAATCCTGCGGCTCTCGGAAGACTTACGCGTCTCCATCGTTGCGCGCCGCGGCATCGAGTTATTCCGCGAGGGTCAGTACGCCGAGGCGCAGCGTCAGATGGAAGAGGCACTGAAACTGGACAAGTCGAACTCGTGGATTTACTACAACCTCGGTTTGATCTATCTGGAGCAGCGCAACTACGACCCGGCGATTGACAACTTCAAGGCGGCGCTCTCCGGGAACTTGAAACCCTCTTGGGTCGAGGCCTGGGCGCGCATCAAGATGGGCAACGCCTACGACTCGAAGGGCGACCGCACGCGCGCCGTCAACGAGTACAACAAGGCGGTCGAGTCGGGCATCAACTACGACAACGCGCAGCGCGCCGCCAAGGTCTTCCTCGCCACGCCTTACGATCCGAAGACGGCGGTGCAGAACGCCGCGAGCCGGTAACTAGCTGAGTTATTTGTGAGGAAGACCGCTTCGAGCTTTACGCCGAAGCGGTCTTTTTCTTGCTTCGACTTTTACTTAGCGGAAGCCAGTCCTTTCGATACATGTTGATAACGGCGATGGTCGGGGCGACGGTAGCTAAGAACAGGATGCCAGCGTTTAGCCCCCCAACATAAGAATTGGCGTCGCCCATGTTCGACAACTCCGGCTTGTCAGGATCGTAAACGACGATCACCGACTCGCCCTCTCTTAGCTGGTCGAATTCAGGATTGCCTTCCCCGGCTTGCCCTATCCCCGTGTAACTTGTGCCGCCTACGACGTAGGAATAGCGTACTGACTGATGGTTCGCCGGGTCTTTTGCGGTCACCTGCCCATAAGTTCTGATCCCGTGTTGTGCGAGATGGTGGTAACTCCTCCAGTCCAGCACCGTTACTCCGAACAGTGCGAAGCCGACGGACAGTGCCAGCCAGATCGTGGCGACGATTATCGCGTCTCTAGCTGACAACTCGCGTCGGCTCTCAGATGTCAATTTCATACAGGATAGCGTTCGCGATCTCGTCGCACTCAAGCGGGCGCGGCGGCGACGACGCTGATGCGCTGGCGGTCGGCGAGCGCGATCATCTCTTCGGGGTCGAACATGAGGGTCTTGCCTGCGGTGAGGCAGAGGCACGTCGCACCCGCCTCGATCATCGCCTCGACGGTGGGCACGCCGATGCACGGCACGTCGAAGCGCATATCCTGCGCGGGCTTGGCGACCTTGACGACGGTCAGCCGCCCGCGCGCGAGTGTGCCGGCGCGGCGGATCGTCTCGTCCGTCCCTTCCATCGCCTCGACGGCGACGCAGGCGCGCGCGCGCACGACGATGGTCTGGCCGAGATCGAGCCGCGCGATCTCGCACGCGACCTCCAGGCCGTACTCGATGTCGCCGCGCTCGCGCGAGTCGGGCGCGCGTTTGGTTAAAGTGCCCTCGCGCGGCAGGTTCTCTTGAAGAAAGTAGGTCGAGTCGATCAACTCGATGCCTTCGCTGGCAAGTTCTCGTGCGACCGCGCCGATAAGGGCGTCGGTGTTGCGGCGCGGGAGTGAGACCAAGACCTTGAGCATCCGCACGTCCGGGATCGCGCCGCTGAAAATCTGCACGTGCTTGACCTGCCCCGCCATGATCGCGTGCTGCACGCCCTCGCGCTTGAAGAAGCGGATCATGCGCCCCAACTGCCCGATGCCGATCCACTGCACGCACCCGCCGACGGCTGCCGCTGCACGCTCGATGGCCGGGTCGGTCTCCTCCTTGATCGCCGCCACCGCCAGTTCCGCGCCCGCGCGCCGCGCGCCCTCGATGACGAGGAAGGGGAAGCTGCCGTTGCCCGCGATGAGTCCGTAGCGCATAGCTCGTCAATCGTAAATCGTCAATCGTGAATCGCAAAAGCCGCAGACGCTCCGCGACCATTTACGATTGACGATTGACGATTGACAGATCTTACTTGATCACCCCGCGCTCCGAGGTCTCGATGAAGCGGACGAGTTCCTCGACTTCGGGCGAGTCCTGAATCTCGGCGCGGATCGCCGCGATGGCCTGCGTGGTGTTGAGTTTCGCGGAGAGCAGGAGGCGGAAGGCGTGATGGAGCGTGTCGATGACGGCTTGCGGGTAGCCGCGCCGCCGCATCCCGACGTGGTTGAGGCCGTAACACTTCGCGCGGTTGCCGACCGTGAGCGCGAACGGGAGCGCGTCGTTGGCGATGACCGAGTAGCCGCCGACGTAAGCCTCGCGCCCGACGCGGCAGAACTGATGCACGCCGGAATACGCGCCGATGTTCGCGCCGTCTTCGATCCGGACGTGACCGCCGAGCGTCGCCGCGTTCGACATGATGACGCCGTTGCCGACGATGCAGTCGTGCGCGACATGCGCCTGCGCCATGACGAGGCAGTCGTCGCCGATTGAGGTCAACATCCCGCCGCCCTCCGTGCCGCGATGGACGGTGACGAACTCGCGCAGGCGGCAGCGCCGACCGACGCGCGTGCGGGCGGGCTCGCCGCGGTACTTCATATCCTGTGAGGCAAGCCCGACAGAGACGAACGGGAAGATGTGCGTCTCGTCGCCGATCTCGGTCAAGCCCTCGATAACGCAGTGCGACTCGACGCGCACGCCGTCGCCGAGGGTCACCTCGTCGCCGATGACGACGTAGGGGCCGACGTGGCAGTCGCGCCCCAACTCGGCGCGCGGGCTGACGATGG
>JBJMGS010000371.1:0-18460 GCA_045807785.1 Pyrinomonadaceae bacterium | reverse complement strand
TCTTCGCGCGCGTCCTGAAAGAGTTGGGTCTCGCCGAGACGATCCCGCTCGTCACCGTCGTGACCGATCCGTGCTACGGCTTCTGGAAGGGCTGGGCGTGCGATGACGTGCGGCTCTACCTCGTCGCGAGCGACGAGGCCCGGCAACAGTTAATCGACTACGGCATCGCGCCCGAACGGATCAAGGTGTCGGGGATGCCCGTCCACCCGAAGTTCGATCTGCCGGACGAGCGCACGGCGCAGGAGGCTCGGAGCGCGCTCGGCCTCGACCCCGAAAAGTTCACCGTCTTCGTCAACGCGGGCTGGGTCGGCGGCGGCAACATCCCGGAAATCTTCCGCGAGCTGGTGCGCGGCGAGCTGGACGTGCAGGCGATCTTCCTCGCCGGTCGCAACGAGGAGCTGCGCGCAGAGGCGGAAGCAATCGCGGCTGTGGCGAAGTTCCCCGTCAAGGTCATCGGCTATTCCGAACACGTCGAGCAACTGATGCAGGCGGCGAACGTCATGATCTCGAAGCTCGGCGGCTTGACGACCTTCGAGGCGCTCGCGTGCCGCGTGCCGATCATCGCCGACGTGCTCACGCCGCCGATGCCGCAGGAGTCCGGCACGGTCGCGCTCGTCGCGAAACGCGGCGCGGCAGTGTTGTTAGAGCGTGCGACGGACATCGTGCCGACCGTGCGGAGGCTGGCGACCGACACGCGATTCTACGCGCAGATGCGCGCCGCCACCGCCGGGCTCGCCATCCCGCAATCGACGCGCCGCATCGTTGAGGAGATCGCCGCGCTCATCCCCGCGCACGCCCTCGGCGAAGAGGATCACGTGGCGGTCGAGCAGGTCGCGTGAGACGCACGCGCGCCGCGCTTAAGTTGACGCGCGCCGCCTCTTCAAGTTTTAATCTAGCCATTCAAGACATCCCGCCCGCTTCGCGTCTGACGTAAGCGGGCTTTTTTGGAGACCGAAGAGTTTTGAGTCTTCTGCTGGAAGGGAAGCGCGCGTTCATCTCCGGCGGCACGCGGGGGCTGGGCGCGGCGATGTGCGAAGTCTTCGCCCGCGAGGGCGCCGACGTGGCGTTCAGCTACCACTCGCGCGACGATCTGGCCGAGGCGGTCGCCGAGAAGGTGCGCGCCCACGGGCGGCGCGTCCACCCAGACAAAGTTTCCGTCACGGATCGCGTCGGCATGAAGCGGCTCGTGCGCCAACTCATTGACGAGTGGGGCGGCATCGACATCCTTGTTAACAACGCCGCCGTCAACAAGCCCGACAACTTCGCGACGACGACCGACCGCTCATGGGACGACGTGATCGGCACGAACGTGGGCAGCCTCTTCGCCGTCACCAAGCCGATCTACAAGCAGATGATCCGGCAGCGCCAGGGCTCGATCCTCAACATCACCTCGGTCGGCGCGATCCGCGCCCTGCCGACCTCCGTCCACTACGCCACGTCCAAAGCGGCGATGATTGGCTTCACCAAATGCCTCTCTCGCGAGGCGGCGAACTTCGGCGTCACGGTGAACGCCATCGCCGCCGGCATCTTCGACACAGACCTCGCGCACACGCTGCCCGAACGCCTCATCCAGATGCACGAGTTCTGGGTGGCGAAGGGGCGCATGGGGCGACCGGAAGAACTCGCTGAGTACGCGGCCTTCATGGTCTCCGATAGAAATAGTTTTATGAACGGCGAGATCGTGATCATAGACGGGGGCGCAGTTACCTAAAGCTGTCCGTCGTCCGTGGTCAGTTGTCCGTTGCTCGTGCTAAACGATCAACTCGATTTGGAACTGACTTGAACAACTGACAACGGACAACTGACCACGGACATTCTTTCACTCTCGATCCGAATCCCCGGCAGCCTGACCCAACAATTTGACTTTCGCTTCGAGCTGCCGAACGGTACGCGCGAGATCGCCGAGTCGTCTGAACGCGGCGATGGAGCGCAGCCAGTCGCGGTTGTCGAAGGCGGGGATGCCGGAGAGCATCTTGCCCGGCGCGACGTCGTGGCTCGTCGCGCTCTTGGCCGTGATCACCGCGTCGTCGCCGATGGTCAAGTGCCCCGCCACGCCCGCCTGACCCGCGAGAATCACGCGGCTGCCGACGTCAGAGCTTCCCGCCAGACCGACCTGCGCACACAACAATGAATCTTCCCCGACCGTGCAGGAGTGACCGATCTGCACGAGGTTGTCGATCTTCGCGCCGCGCCGGATGCGCGTCTCGCCCACCGAGGCGCAATCAATCGTCGTCCCCGCGCCGATCTCCACGTCGTCTTCGATGACGACGCGACCCGTCTGCGGAATCTTCAGCCAATGCCGCTCTTCGTCCTTCGCGTAGCCGAAGCCGTCCGAGCCGACGACCGCGTTGTTGTGAATCGTCACGCGCGCGCCGACCTGCGTGCCCTCTCTCAGCGCGACGCCGGAGTGGATGATCGAGCCTTCGCCGATCTTCACGTCGTCGTAGATCGTCGCGTGCGGATGAAGACGGACACCCGCGCCGATCTCGACTCGCTTGCCGATGACGACGCACGCCCCGACGTGTGCCGACGCGTGGACGCGCGCCGACGGGTCGATCACCGCCGACGGGTGGACGAACGGCTCGACCGGCGGATCGGGGTGGAACAGGCGCAGGGCACGCGTGTAGGCGAGGTACGGATCGCGCGCGCGCAAGACGGCGATCTCGCGCCCCGACTCGACACCCTCGGCGAGATAGACGGCGGAGGCGCGCGTCGTCTGCACGCGCGGCGTGTAGCGCGGGTTCGAGAGGAAACTGATCTGACCCGCCGCGGCCTCGTCGAGACCCGCCGCGCCCGAGACCTCAATCTCGCCCGCCCCCTCCGGCTCGACGCGCGCGCCGGTCTGTTCTGCAAGTTCAGAAAGTCTCATAAAGTTTTCGCGCTCCGCCTCACATCAGATTCACGGGATCGATTTCGAGGTTGACGTTGTGTAGATCAAAGCCTCGCGCCGCGGCGTCGGCCAGCGCGAGGTCGAGCGCGGCGCGCAGGCGCGGGCGGCTGCGCGACTTGACGAGCAGTTGGATGCGGTGCTCGCCGCGCAGACGCGCGAGCGGTGCGGGCGCGGGTCCCAACACGCGGCACGCGCGATCCGCGTTGGCGTCGTCGAGCGCGCGCTTCAAAGCCTCGGCGGTCGCCGTCGTCTTCGTCAGATCGTCGCCGCGCACGAGCAGCGCCGCGAGCGAGACGAAGGGCGGGTAGCTCAAGCTTTTGCGGTAGCGAATCTCTTCCTCGTAGAAGGCGGCGTAGTCCTGCGCGCAGGCGTGGCGCAGCGCGTAGTGTTCCGGGTGGTAAGTCTGAATGAGCACGCGACCGGCGCGGTCGCCCCGCCCGGCGCGACCCGCCACCTGCGTGATGAGCTGGAATGTGCGCTCGGCGGCGCGAAAATCCGGCATGGCTAAACCGGCATCAACCGAGACGACGCCGACGAGCGTGACGTTCGGAAAATCGTGCCCCTTGGCGATCATCTGCGTGCCGACGAGCATGTCCAGCTCGCCCGCGGCGAAGCGCATGATGACTTCTTCGTAGGTGTGACGGCGCGCTGTCGTGTCGCGATCGAGCCGGGCGATGCGGAGTGAAGAGAACTTCCGCTTGATGATCTCCTCGATCTGTTCCGTGCCCTCGCCGACGTAATAAATGTACTTGCCCTTGCACGCGGGGCACGCTTCGGGCGGTCGCTGGCGGAAGTCGCAGTAGTGACAGACGAGACTACGCTCACGCTGGTGAAAGGTGAGCGTCACGTCGCAGTTCGGGCACTGCACGCGCTCGCCGCACGAGCGGCAGAGAACGAACGCAGAGTAGCCGCGCCGGTTGAGCAGCACGATAGCCTGCTCGCCGCGCGCGTGCGTCTCGGCGACGGCGTTCAACAGTTCCTCCGACAGAGCCTGTTGTTTGCCAGCGCGCGCGAAGACCGAGCGCATGTCCACGATCTCGGCAGTCGCCATCGCGCGGTCGGCGACGCGGGTCGGGAGTTGCAGATAGCGATACTTCTCCATGCGCGCGTTGTGGAAGGATTCAAGCGAGGGCGTGGCTGAGCCTAAGACGGCGACGGCGCGCTCACGGTGTGCGCGCACGACCGCCGTGTCGCGCCCGTGGTAGTAGGGCGACTCCTGCTGGCGGTAGGAAGACTCGTGCTCCTCATCAACGACGATGACACCGAGGTTCGAGACCGGCGCGAAGACCGCCGAGCGCGTGCCGATGACGACGCGCGCCTCGCCGCGACGGATGCGGCTCCACTCGTCGAAGCGCTCGCCGGTCGTGAGCGAAGAGTGAAAGATCGCGACCGCGTCGCCGAAGTGCGCGCGCAGGCGGCGCGAGAAGACGGGGGTGAGCGCGATTTCGGGGACGAGCATCATCGCCGAGCGACCCTGCTCAAGCGCGGCGCGCATCGCGCGGATGTAAATCTCAGTCTTGCCGCTGCCCGTCACGCCGTGCAGGAGGAAAGCCTTGTACGCGCGCCCCGCAATCGCCGCTTCGATCTCGTCGAGCGCGACGCCTTGATCTTTCGTCAACGCGAGCCGCTCCGTCTCGGGAAGCACAACGGCGTGCGCCAGCGGATCGCGCCGCACGTCGCGCACAAAGACCTCGACTATTCCGCGCCGCTCCAAAGTCTGCACGACGGACGCACCTGACTTCGCTTCGTCGAGCAACTCGGCGAAAAGCGACTCGCCGCCCCGCGCGATGAGCGCGTCAACCACGCGCCGCTGCGCTTCTGTGAGCGCGCGTGCCGCGCCGTTCTCGTGCCGCTCGACGGGGAGCAGACGCACCGCCTTGCGCCGCTTGGCGCGCGTCGTCGCGCTCTGCTGCCGCTGCGTGATGGTCACCCAGCCCGCCGCCTCCAACTGTCGCGCGACGGACGCGGCGCGCGACTGGCCGACCTCGCGCGCCACGCGGCGCAAAGGTATTTCTCCTTCTTCGGCGACGAGCCGCAGCACTTGCGCCTTCGCCGTCGCCGCTCGCCGCGCGGGCAGACGCGCCAACTCGTCGCGCCCCTCCGCCGTGATCTGCAACACGCGCTCGACCGTCGCATTGAGCCCCGCGGGCAGCGCGGCTTTCAAGACCTCGCCCCACGGCGCGGCGTAGTAGTCGGCAATCCAGCGCGTGATCTCCAACACGTCAGGCGTCAGGAGCGGCTCGGCGTCGAGCAACTCCTCCGCGTCCTTGATCTCCGACTCGCCCAGCTCGACCGACGAGTCCAACTCCTCGTGCAGCGCGACGACGTAAGCCGTCGTGAGTTGCCGACCGAGCGGCACGAGCAGGCGCGATCCGACGCGCGTTTCGTCGCGCAGCGCGGCGGGCAGCCGGTACGTGAACGTCTGCCGCACGTGCAAAGGCACGGCGACTTCGGCGAACTGCGGCGCGGGGCGCGTCTCGTGTTGCGTGTCTGGTGCGGGGGCGCGGGCGGGGGCGTTAGGAGATTGCACGGCGAACTAAGTTAACTTGAAGCAGAGAAAAGCGGAAGCTGAGAAGGAAGGGGAAGCTAAGAGTTGGTGATAGAGGCAGAGGTAAGCTGCAAGGTGCGCGCGGCACGTTATCCTCGGCGAGGACTAATGCTGCCCCCAAAATAATGCTGGCACGTTGGGTAAGTCGTTAAGGTTTACGCCAAATCTCAAAGTATAGATAGTCGTCTCCGGCGATCTTGGAGGTTTTAAGTTTCGTTCCGTCCAAGCTGTAATAATGCCCATTATAGCTGAAGCCGGTCCTCATTTTATCATGGCTGAGCTTGTCGTCAGGTGCGTTAATGATCCGATCCCTGCCGAGCGTTCTGCGTAGCTCATTCTCTTCGACCCGACCCTGAGCTTGCCAGCGCGAGGTGTCGTCGCCAGTTTTAAAGACAATAATCGAGAAAGATTTGGTTGAATGTACATCGCCGACATAGACGCTAATCCGCCCCTGAAATTCATTTCCTTGCAAGATCATTATGTGCCGTTGTTGGAGCTCCGAGTTATTGAATACCTTTGTCCAGCTTGAGCTATCTGACTTGATTCCCAAATGCACAACAGAATCGTCGCTCACGAAATTGGCATTCAACGAAATCGCCTTTTGATAGATCATCTGATTGTTGGCGTAGATTTCGAGTAGGTAGTCGCCGGTGGGGAGGTCTGAAAATGTAAAGTTGCCTTTGCCGTCCACGTATGCCACGAGGACAGGTTTTTTCATGGTTTTAGGAAAGTAGAGTCGGGCTGTAAAGTTTTGGGAATGCCCGTCAGAGTTGGTCATGCTCTTGAGCCGCCCGCTCAGAGCGAGTATCTGTGGGTTATCGACTCCGAGAGCAGTGTCTGCGGGAGCGAAGTTTAGCAGCGTGAACAGGCTGACTGAGATGACAAAGCTGCGGGTTAGTTTCATGACTTCACCCTCTAACACTATTTATACTGTGATGCGACCGCCTCTGTTTCTTTGACGACGGTCTTAGGCGGGACGGAGGCCTCGCTGTTAGCCGGTTGCTCGGTTTCGTTCGTCACCACAAAAGGTCTCAAATCGTACCTACCGTCAACCACCTTTGACCAGTCAATATTCTCGTCGAAAACTAAATTCTTTTTGTCGTAATAGAGAACTTTGAAGTCGGTGTCTTGAACGAAAGGCACTTTAAGGCGCACTTCATTGGTGGCGTCGCAGTCCGCCGCCATGGCATAAGCCTTCAATGGCTGTGAAGGTCGTTGGTCGGATTGAATGTGTCCGACAAGCGTGACAACTGGCGTCATCTCGAAGCTTTTGCGGATCAGGAGGAGAGGCAGCGCCAACAAAAAAGCTCCGAAGAAGAACATCACAACGACAGGCAGTTGGGTGCGAATCCTAAAGCCGAAAGGGAGTTGGACTTCGGAAACGGTGTTGTTCTCGGTGTCGATGAGAATGCGACCTTTCCAGATCAAGAACAAGCTGCCGGTGACGACGGCAAGCCCGGCGGTGGCGCAGATATATAGCAAGCCAACTTGATTCATATATCCTCCTCTTCACTTTCAAGGCGTTTGCTTCCGATAAAAGGACGAGGTGTGTAGAGAAAACGCGTGGCGATCTTATCGCAGTAGAATCGGTGTCGTCACAGGCTAATGAGTTGATGGCGTTTGCGCTGAAAATAAATCCTCATGAGGTGAAGGCTGAGAGCCTTTCTGCCTGTCAGGACAGTTAGCAAGCGGGGGGAGACTAACGCTCGGCTCAAGACAAGTCAAGAGTTGGAAAAAGGCAGTATCATCAGGCATTCGCCGCAAGGCTTAAAGCAATTCTAGCGGGTTAAAGCGACGCTAGATAGTCGCGCACTTTCTTCATGTCTTCCCAGACTTCGCGCTTCTTCGAGGGGTCGCGCAAAAGATATGCGGGGTTAAAGGTCGGCATGAGTTGCGCGCCGTGGTAGTCGTGGAACTCGCCGCGGAGTTTCGAGATGGGCTGCTTGGTGCGCAGCAGTGCGCGCGTCGGGGTGTTGCCGAAGGCGATGATGACTTGTGGGTGAACCGCCGCCAGTTCGCGATGGAGGTAGGGCGTGAAGAAGGCGAGGACTTCGGGCGTGATCTCTTCGCCGGTCGAGATCAGCTTGACCGTGTTGGTGAGGTAGCAGTCGGCGCGGCGCAGGCCGACGGAGTTGAGGATGCGGTCGAGCATCTGACCGGCGGGACCCATGAAGGGCTTGCCCGATTCAATGTCGGGCGGCCCCGGCGACTCGCCGACGACCGCCGCACGCGCCCCCGCCCGACCCTCGCCGAAGACGAAGATGCGCTCCCGGTACTGCGGCAGGCGCTTGGCGCGCTCGAACAACTCGGCGTTGATCTCTTCGACCGTCTCGTTCGAGGCGGGCGGCTCGTCGGCGAAGAGAGATAGCTCAGCCATGATGATTAAGAGCTGTTAGCTGTTAGCGATGAGCTGTTAGCAAAACCTTGCGCTGAGTTCGTCTAAAGATCGTCACTCGACGATACTCACACTCAACGAGCTAACAGCTAATTGCTAACAGCTCCTCTACTCCTTGCCCTTCGTCTTGTTCAGGTAGTCGCGCACCTTCTTCATGTCGTCCCACGTCTCGCGCTTCTTCGAGGGGTCGCGCAAAAGATATGCGGGGTGGAAAGTCGGCATCACCTTCAAGCCCTTGTAGTCCTTGAACTGACCGCGCACTTTCGTGATGCCCTCTTTCGTGTCGAGCAGGTTGTGCAGCGCCGTGTTGCCGAGGACGACGATCACGTCAGGGCGCACGATGGAGATTTCGCGCAAGAGGAACGGCTTGCAGATCGCCGCCTCCGCGCCGGTCGGCGTGCGGTTGTTCGCTGGTCGGCAGCGGTTGACGTTGCCGATAAAGACGTCCTCGCGCTTCATGCCGATGGCTTCGATAATCTTGTTTAAGAGTTGTCCGGCGCGACCGACGAAGGGGCGACCCTCTGCGTCCTCGTTCGCGCCCGGAGCCTCGCCGACAAACATCAGGCGCGCCTTCTGATTGCCCTCGCTGTGGACGATCTTCGTGCGACCCTCGCAGCAGAGCGGGCAGCGCATACACTCGCCGATGTCTCGGCGGATGTCTTCAAGCGTCTCGCCCTCGCGCGGCAGCGAGAGTTCGTCCTGCGGCTTGATCTCGCCGAAGAGCGTCTCCTGCGGCGCGGGCGGGATGGGGTCGGGCGTGCGGACGGGTTTACGTGTCGCCATCTCTTTTGACTCCGTTGCGGTCTGATACAAAACTGTCGGCGGCGGCGCGGGACGACTCTGCGGGCTCACCGTTTTAAGTGGGGCGGAAACTGTTCTCGACTCGGCCTCGGCGTTCCGGCGCAGAGCCGCGTCGCGCGTCGCGGCGGGCGGTGTCTTCGTTCGCGCCGTCGGAACGTCCTGCACCGGCTCGGCCAGCATTACGCCCGCGTCACCGGCCTCGATCACTTCGACACCCAACTCGCGCAGGTACGAGAGCTGGTTGCCCAGCTCTTCCACCAGCGACAGCAATTCGGCGCGGCTCGCGTCGTCAGTCATATAACAGCAAGGTTGGGCTTTAATCAGCAGCGGACGTCTGCGCCACACGCGCGCGACGCAACCGCACCACCTCGTCGAGAATCTTGTGCGCCACTTCGAGCTTCGACATGAGCGGAAACTCCTGCGCCTCGTCGCGATCAGACGTGATGATGGAGACGGCGTTGGTTTCGGTGTCGAAGCCCGCGCCGTCGCGCGTGATGTCGTTGGCGACGATGGCGTCGAGGTGTTTGCGCCGGAGCTTGTCGCGGGCGTGCTCCAGCACGCTCTCGCTCTCGGCGGCGAAGCCGATGACGAGCTGGCCGTCGGCGCGCTCCGCCGCGACCGACGCGAGGATGTCGGGCGTGCGCTCAAGCTCAAGCGTCAAGGCGGCGTCCGTCTTTTTGATCTTCTGCGCGGCGCGCGCGACAGGTCGGTAGTCGGCGACGGCTGCCGCGCCGATGAAGATCGTCGCGCGCTCGAACTCGGCGAGCGCGGCGCGCAGCATCGCGTCCGCGGAGAGGGCTTCGACGAAGCGCACACCCGACGGTCGCGCGGCGCTTGCCGCGCCGGTGATGACCGTCACCTCCGCGCCGCGCACGCGTGCCGCTTCGGCCAGCGCGAAGCCCATCCGCCCGGATGAGCGGTTCGAGATAAAGCGCACCGGATCGATCTCCTCGCGCGTCGCGCCCGCCGTGATCAGGACGCGCTCGCCCGCGAGATCGAGCGACGTCCGGCTTGAAGTTTCATGGCGATCTGTATTCGCCGGCTCAGTCGCGCGCCGTCTAAGAATGTCGAGCGCGGCAGCGACGATGCGTTCGGGCGCGCTCAACCGTCCGGGGCCGATCGTGCCGCAAGCCATCTCGCCCGCGTCCGGCTCGACGACGTGGACGCCGTCGGCGCGCAACCGTGCTAGGTTGCGGCGCGTCGCCAGGTGCTCCCACATCGTCGTGTTCATCGCAGGCGCGACGAGGACGGGCGCACGGCAGGCGAGGTAGGTCGTCGAGAGAAAGTCGTCGGCGACGCCGCTCGCGAACTTAGCGATGATGTTGGCGGTCGCCGGCGCGACGACGAGCAAGTCGATGGTCTGCGAGAAGGTAATGTGCGCGATGGGGTCTGGGTTGTCGGGCGCGTAATCGTCAACGACGACGTGGTAGCCTGAGAGGGCGCGGAAGGTGAGCGGGGCGATCATTTTCGTCGCGCGCTCGGTCATCGCGACGCGGACGCGGCAGCCCTCGCGCTGCAGCCCGCGTAGAATCTCGGCGGCTTTGTAGGCGGCGATGCCGCCGCTCACGCCGAGCGCTACGCGAAAACCTTCGCCTGCCTCTTCGTGAGTGTCTGTGTTCGCCATCATCTGTCCGCACGCCGCACGCGTGCCCGCCAACGCCCGCCGTGGAATTTGAGTGTGCGGCGAAAAATGTATCATCGCCGAGTCGGGCGACGCAATTTCTTGTGCGCGCGGCGGAAAACTCCTGGCGCATGGGCGGTCGGACTTGGGAGTCGGCTCCGCCATCAGCTACCGGGCTGTGACGCCGGCTGTGGTAAACTTTTGTTGCCCCCGAAGATACTTTTCCTTTAACAGGCGGAAAATAAACTCGGTGAATATTCGCGCGCGAAAACTCATGCGGGAAAGAAAGGTGCAGAGGTTCGCCGTCACGCTC
Organism: Pyrinomonadaceae bacterium; assembly: GCA_045807785.1. Classification (GTDB taxonomy): domain Bacteria; phylum Acidobacteriota; class Blastocatellia; order Pyrinomonadales; family Pyrinomonadaceae; genus JAIVGV01. The sequence continues at coordinate 7,892 of JBJMGS010000371.1, read as the reverse complement.
GCGGCGTGTGGACTGATGTTCGGGCTCGCGCCGGGGCTGCGCGCGCAGGAACTGGGCGCGCGCGGCGAGCGGGAGTTCGGTCCCGTCGTGCGCGCCTACCTCGGCTACCTGAAAGCCGAGCAGGAGGTGACGGACGCGCGCGAGAGCCGGCGCGAGGTGAGCGCCGCTTACGTGCGGCGCAACTCGAACCGCATCTCGGCGCTCCGGCGCATGGCGATCCAGATCGCGCGCACGTCGCACAACGACTACGTGCCGGAGCTCTACGCGGTCACGCGCGACGAGTTGGGCACACTCTTCGAGACGCCGCCGAGCCCCGCCAGTTTCCGCGCGGGCGAAGTTCTCAACAACACCTTTCGCTACCTCGGCACGGTGCGGACGAACGAGCCTTTCTACCTCTTCGCACGCCTCGACATCTACGAGCAGGCTGAGTTAATCAAGAAATCAGAAGATCAGCGCGGGCGAGCGTCAGCCGCGTCGCCGGGCGCGGGCACGAACGTGCGTGGCGAGGCGGTGACGCGACCGCGCCGCGTCGGCCCGCCGTAAGCTCTGACGCGCGGGCGTCTGTTGTCTCGTCGCCGCACATATCCACGCGTCGAACATTTCCACGATGGAGCAGCCAAAACTTTTCGACCGGAAGAAGCTGGAAGGGACGGCGCAGGGCGAGCAACTCGCGCTCTACGCGCTCGGGGAATTCCAGTCGCGCGGACTCGCCCTTGCCGGGCGCGTGCTGCCGCTGGATCGTCTGCGCGGCGCGCTCCGGCGCGCGGCTGAAGACTTGGGCGTCGAGGAGATCAGCGACGAGGCGGCGGTCGCCGCGTTCTCGTCTCTCGGCGCGCAGGTTCGTCGCGTCCCGGCCTTCGTCGCCAAGCACCCTTTCCGCGTGACGGTCGGCGAAGAATTGTGCGCGCGTGCGCGTCAGTTTTACGAGGAGCGGACGGCCCTCAAAAAAAGCGGTTGAGGTCGCCGCCGCTCATCTGATAGGATGCGCGCGCTTTCAATCCATCGACCACTACCACACACACGCATGCCGTCTCCGCAGACCGAGAAGAGGTCTTGAAGCCCATGAAGATGAACAAGAGCCGACGGAAGTTTCTGGGTCGCGCCGCGGCAGGCGTCGGCGCGGCGGCCATCGTCACCCCGCGCAGCCTCGAAGCCCTCGCGCTCGGCGCGCAGACGCCGCGCGCCCCTTCCGGGCAGACATCGAAGCCGCCGCTCGCCGTGTCGAGCGCGAACGGCGTCGCTGCGGTGACGAAGGCGGTCGAGGTGATGCAGTCGGGCGGCGACACGCTCGACGCCGTCATCTCCGGGGTCAACATCGTCGAACTCGACCCACGTGACAACTCGGTCGGCTACGGCGGGCTGCCGAACGAGCGCGGCGACGTCGAACTGGATTCGAGCGTGATGCACGGGCCGACACGGCGCGCGGGCGCGGTCGCCGCAATCCGCGGGTGCAAGACGCCCTCGAAGGTGGCGAAGGCGGTGATGGAGCACACGGATCACATTCTCATCGTCGGGCAGGGGGCGCGCGAGTTCGCCACGGCGATTGGCTTCGAGGACGAGAACCTCCTGACCGAAGAGTCGCGCATCGCCTGGCTGCGCTGGAAAGAGACGCTCTCGAAAGACGACAAGTGGGGTCCCTCGTCGTTCACGCCAGCGCCCGCCTCTCCCGCCGGGCAGAGGAGAATCGCGCTTGAGCGCGAGCGACCGAGTTATCTTCTGGCTGATAGGTACGCGGGCAAAAACTTCGAGCGGCGCGACGATCTGCTCGTGTGGGCGGACGAGGTGGCGCGCAAGCCACCGACGGGGACGATCAACTGCCTCGCACTCGACGCCGCGTCCGACATCAGCGGCGTGACGACGACGAGCGGGCTCGCGTGGAAGCTGCCCGGCAGGGTCGGCGACTCGCCACTCATCGGCTGCGGGCTCTACGTCGATAACGAGGTGGGCGCGGCGGGATCCACGGGTCGCGGCGAGGAGGTCATCTACATCAACGGGTCGCGCACGGTCGTCGAGTACATGAAGCGCGGGGCGTCGCCCGAACAGGCGTGCCTCGACGCGCTCAAACTCGTCGCGGCGCGCTACGGCAACGATCTCGAAAAACTGAAGGAGATCGACGTAAACTTCTACGCTTTGAACAAGCGGGGCGATTTCGCCGGGGCGTCGATTTGGAGCGGGAGCGTCAGCCGGCGCGGGGAGGTTCGCCGCAGCCACTTCGCCGCCGCGCCCGACGGGGGCAAGGGGCGCCTCTTCGAAAGCGCGTACCTTTTTGAGCGGAAGGCGTGAAAGGTGGGGCAGGTTGTGTCCGTTACCGAGCGGATCGGCTCCGCGAAGAAAGCCAAAAAAGGCTCTGATTTCCCGCAAATGTTTGTTGACACCGGACGGGTATTCGTGTAAAAAAGCTTGGTCAAAGCAGCCCACAGAGGCTCGCCGACCTGCTTTATTGGAATATTTCAAGGGCGCTGGCTAAAGTTTTGAGGCGGGTAGCGCGAGAGAAAGAGCATCCGTCTCCGTTCAAGTCTGGACGAAACTTACGGCGCGCTCTACTAAAAAATTGGTTCAGTCTACGGGAGGAGAATGATGAATAGCAGAAACTGGAGCCGCTCGGTCGTTACCGTTTGCTTGGCGGTTGCCATTCTTTGCGTCTACTCGATGGTCGCGCTCGCCGCGCCGCAGAAGCCCGCGGGCGAACTGTCGGTGGTCGGCGAGGTCTCCGTGAACGGAGCGAACGCGATCTCAGGCGCCACGGTCTTTACCGACAGCAGCATCACCACGGGGCAGAATTCCAGCGCCGTCGTCAGCCTCGGCAAACTCGGTCGTGTCGAAGTGATGCCCAACTCGAGCCTCAAGCTCAACTTCACCGACAACGGTGTGAGCGGCACGCTCGACTCCGGCAAGGTTCGCTTCTCGACCTCTACGGGCGTGGCGTCGAGCGTCATGACGAAGGACGGCACGGCGGTGGCGGACAACAACGCGCCGAACGTCTATGTCGTTGACGTCGAGTGCGGCAACACGGTCGTCGCCACCCAGGCGGGTCGCGTCGAACTGCGCGCCGGTAACTCGGTCAAGCAGGTCGCGGCGGGCAGCCAGGACACCGCTGGCGCGGCTCAGCCCGGCTCGCGTTGCACGCGTCTGACGCAGCACACCGGCTTCGGCTCACTCAGCGGCGGCGCGCTCGCGGCGCTCCTGCTCGCAGCCGGCGGCGCGGTCGCGGCGGCTATCATCGCCGCCACCCATGATAACGACTTCAACTTCGGCGGCACCCCGATCGTCATCAGCCCAACCAGGTAAGAGCGCCTCGGTGGGAAGCCTCTACGGCTGTGCGAAGTTCGTCGCGCACGTAGACTCGAACATTAGCTTGCGGGTCACGCGGTTAACCTCCGCGTGACCCGCAAAATTTTGCTTACGCCAACCTCCCGCTTCACCGGCGGGCGCGCACTCAAGAAATGCACATCGCAGTCATAGGGACAGGCTACGTCGGGCTGGTCACGGGGGCGTGCTTCGCCGAGTTCGGCGTCAACGTCATTTGCGTGGACATCGACGAGCGCAAGATCGCGGATTTGCACGAGGGGCGACTCCCCATCTACGAGCCGGGCCTCGACCAGTTGGTCGCGAAGAACACCCACGCCGGGCGGCTCTCGTTCACGACCGATCTCAAGGCGGCGGTCGAAGAGTCGCTCGTCATCTTCCTCGCGGTGGGGACGCCGCCGAAGGAAGACGGCTCCGCCGATCTCAAGCACGTCGAAGAGGCGGCGCGCCAGGTCACGCGCCACATGAACGGCTACAAGGTACTCGTGACGAAATCGACCGTCCCCGTCGGCACCGGCGAATATCTCCGGCGGATCGTGCGCGAAGAGCGACCGAACGCGAAGTTCGGCATCGTCTCGAACCCGGAATTCCTACGCGAGGGCGCTGCCATCGACGACTTCATGCGACCCGACCGCGTCGTCATCGGCTCGCGCGATGAGGAAGCCGTCGCCATCATGCGCGACCTCTACCGCCCGCTCTTCCTCATCGAGACGCCGTTTGTCATCACCTCGCTCGAAGCGGCGGAGTTGACCAAGTACGCGGCGAACGCCTTCCTCGCGACGAAAATCTCCTTCATCAACGAGATCGCTAACCTCTGCGACGAGATCGGCTGCGACGTCCACGACGTGGCGCGCGCCATCGGCATGGACAACCGCATCGGGCGCAAGTTCCTGCACCCCGGTCCGGGCTACGGCGGCTCCTGCTTCCCGAAAGACACGCGCGCCCTGGTCGCCGTGGCGCGGGAGTTCGATACGGACTCGTTGATCGTGGACGCCGTCGTCGAGGTCAACCGCCGCCAGCGCGAGCGCATGGCGCGCAAACTGGAGAAACTTCTGCCCGAAGCGGCAGGCAAGACCGTCGCCGTGCTCGGTCTCTCGTTCAAGCCGGAGACGGACGACATGCGCGAGGCGCCCTCGCTCGACATCGTGCGCTCGCTCGCGGCGCGCGGCGCGCACGTGCGCGCCTACGACCCGATCGCGTTGGAGGCAGCGCGACCGCTGCTCCCCGAAATTGAGTATGCCGAGGACGAGTACGCGGCGGTCGAAGGGGCAGACCTGCTCGTCTTCATCACGGAGTGGAACCAGTTCCGCGCGCTCAACATGGAGCGCGTCCGGGGCTTGATGCGCACGCCGCGCATCGCAGACCTCCGCAACATCTACGAGCCCGAAGACATGCGCCGCCTCGGCTTCGAGTACGTCGGCGTGGGCAGATGAAAGGCAGGTGACGGGCGCAGGGTGCCAGGTGATGGGAGTTAATCCCATCCTTTGCCGACACCCGTGACCCGACACCCGACACCTACTACTTATGGCTCTCTCAGGAATCGCACTGGTCACGGGCGGCGCCGGGTTCATCGGCTCGCACATCGCGGCGGCGTTAGCCGACCGCGGCGCGCGCGTGCGCGTCATTGACGATCTTTCGACGGGGCATGAAGAGAACCTGGCGGAGATCGGCGGCACGGTCGATTTCGTCCGCGCGAGCCTTAACGACGAGGATACGCTGCGGCGCGCGCTCGAAGGCGTCGAGCTGGTCTTTCACGAGGCGGCGATCCCGTCCGTGCCGCGCTCGGTCGAGAACCCGCGCGAGACGCACCGCGCCTGCGTCGAGGCGACCTTCTCGCTGCTGCTCGCGGCGCGCGACGCGGGCGTGCGGCGCGTCGTGTATGCCGCGTCTTCCTCTGCTTACGGCGATCAGCCGACGCTCCCGAAAGTCGAGACGATGGCGCCCGATCCGCTCTCGCCTTATGCGGCGGCGAAGCTCTTCGGCGAGTACTACTGTCAGGTCTTTTCGCGCACCTACCAGCTCGAAACCGTGTGCTTGCGCTACTTCAACATCTTCGGTCCGCGCCAGGACCCCTCGTCGCAGTATTCCGGCGTCATCTCGCGCTTCATCGCCGCGCTCTCGACCGGCGCGGCGCCCGTCATCTACGGCGACGGCGGCCAGACACGCGACTTCACCTACGTCGCGAACGCGGTCGAGGCTAACCTCTTAGCTGCCGAGCGCGCGCAGGCAGTCGGTCGCGTGATCAACGTCGCCAACGGTCGGCAGACTTCGCTGAACGAGTTGCTATTGATATTGAAGAAGGTGACGGGGCGGGAAGGCGCTGAGACCGACTACCGCGAGCCGCGCGTCGGCGACGTGCGCCACAGCCTCGCAGACATCACGCGTGCGCGCGAACTGCTCGGCTACGCTCCGCGCGTCGGTTTAGAAGAAGGATTACAGAAGACGCTCGACTGGTGGAAGCAGAGCCGCTTCGCCCAAAAGCCGTGAACCATGACAAGTAACAAGTGAGAACTTCCTGCCCGTTACCTGTCACCTGTCACCCATCGTCTGTCACCCGTCACTGTTCATCTGTCACGAGTCTGTTGAGGCTCTCGGTGTAAGGAGCGCGCGCCACGCCTTTGTCGGTGATGATGGCGGCGATGAGGTCGTTCGGCGTCACGTCGAAGGCGGGATTATGGACGGCGACGCCGGTGGGCGTGAGCTGCTGGCCGCGCAGGTGCGTCACCTCGCGCCCGTCGCGCTCCTCGATGGGTATCTGGTCGCCGTTCGGGATTTTGAGATCGACGGTCGAGACGGGCGCGGCGACATAGAAGGGAATCCCGTGCTGCTTGGCTAAGACGGCGACCATGTAGGTGCCGATCTTGTTCGCTGCGTCGCCGTTCGCCGCGATGCGATCCGCCCCGACGACCACCGCGTCAACCTTCCCCTGCTTCATCACGTGCCCCGCCATGTTGTCGGTGATGACCGTCACCGGGATTTCGTCCTTCGCCAGCTCCCACGCCGTCAGGCGCGCTCCCTGTAAAAACGGTCGTGTCTCATCGGCGATGACGGCGACGCGTTTGCCCGCGTCGCGCGCGCCGCGGATCACGCCGAGCGCCGTGCCGTAGTCGCCCGCGGTGGCGAGCGCGCCGGCGTTGCAGTGCGTCAGCACGGTCGCGCCGTCGGGGATCAACTCGCCGCCCAAGCGACCCAGGGCGCGGTTCGAGGCGAGGTCTTCTTCGTAAACCCGTTTCGCCTCTGCGACGAGTCGCCGCTTGATCTCTTCGGCGTCCTCCGTCTCGGCGCAGGCGCGGCTGAAGGCCTGGCGCATCCGCTCGATGCCCCAGAAGAGATTGACGGCAGTCGGGCGCGTCTGGCTCATGAGATCGCACATGTAGTCGAAGTCGTAAGAGAGATCGGCGGCGTTGGTCGCCACCGCTTGCTTCATGCCGACGGCGAGACCCATCGCGGCGGCGACGCCGATGGCCGGGGCTCCGCGCACGACCATCTGTTTGATCGCCTCGGCGACCTCCTCACACGAGCGCAGGGTGAGATACTTCTCCTCGTTCGGCAACAGGCGCTGGTCAATCATGCGGACGCCCTCGTCCGTCCACTCCACTGTCTTGATCATTAAGATGACACCCCGAATGAAAATTTAATGGCGCGCGACGTGTTGCATGAACATAACTCGCGCGACGAAACAGCACGCATCTTACTCTGACGAAGCGCGGCGCAGCAAAGTTGTGCTGCGCAGACGTGTCCCGTCACCCGGCAAAAAAAGGTCGCAGGGTCAATGCGATATCCCGGCGACGCGCACGCGCCGGTCAGCCGCAGTGACCCTGCGATCAGTGAAAGGCGTGTCGGCGATTAGTCGCGCGCGGCGTTGACGGGGGCTCGCGTCATAAATCCGCCGATCAGGTAGAGCACGCCGAGCAGGATGTGGACGATGTGATCCATCGTGCCGAGCATGAGCAGGTCATCGATGCGGAGCATCCGTTCGGCGCCCGTGCCGAGCAGGAAGCCGCAGATGCCGAGCAGGGCGTAAACGATGCCGAAGACGAGGCAGAACATCCGTGCGCCCGAAAGCGATCCGGCGAGACCGAAGTAGAGCGAGAGCGCGCCGCTGATGATGTGAACAGCGTTGTGTGTGCCGTTCAGGTGCGTGCCGAGGAAGTCGTGGTTGACGAAGCCGATGATCCCGACCAGCAGCAGCACCGCGCCGAGGAGAGTCGCAATAGTTTTCGCCATGTTACCTGGTAGCCTCCTTTGGGAGAAAAAGGTTTTGGATTGCCGGCGGCGAAAGCCCGCACGCGCGGGCTCGCTGCCTGGGCTTGAAACAATCATCTTGACTGGGCAGGCCGGATTGTACACCACTTTCTCACGCCGCGAAGTACGTTTTTCGACGCAGGCGGGTCAATTTCGCGGCGACTCCGCGCCGGTGCTATACTCGGCTCAAATCCGATTTCCACGGCGGGCGGAAGGCTCAGCGAAGATGCTTTTCCCACGAATGATCAACGCGGAAAGTCAGAGGCGTAGCGCGAAAACGGCATACGGGCGTGCGCTACGGCTCTGCGCGTCGGCGTGCCTCTTCGCGTGCCTGCTCGCGT
>JBJMGS010000370.1:0-17265 GCA_045807785.1 Pyrinomonadaceae bacterium | reverse complement strand
CGCGGGGTGCGTCGTTCAGGAGCTTTGGCTCGTGCCTGTTGGCGCGACTCCGAAGCCAAGAAGCGATGCCTACTCAACGCAGTTTGAAGACACTGATTCAGCGCGGAAGTACGATGAAGGGTTTCTCCCTAACGAGCGGGATTTCAACGAGTCTTACACAACCAGCATCGACGATTCTCTTGATGGGTTCGCAGACTCATTGCGGAAAGAGCCGAAGTCGTTGGGGTATATCATTGCTTACGCGCAGTACAGGATCGATCAGTGGAGTGAGTATGACGGGCGCGGCAGAAAGAGCGCGCGGAAGAGGGTCATGCTCGATCCCGTCGGGACTGCACAGAAAGAGATGGCTGAGAAGAAAGCCGCGCTCGTAAAGAAGTATGGTATTTCTCCCGCGAGGCTCAGGCTGCTGAACGGCGGCTATCGCAAGTGGCGCAGTATGGAGTTGTGGATCGTGCCGCAAGGCGAACACGCACCGATACCAACTCCGAACTCTTTCCCGAAAGGGCACAGATGACACGACAAGAACAAGACGTTTCCGTGGTCGATCCTGCGTTTGAGCCGCCGGCGCGTCTGCGCGGGATTCAGAAGAGCGCGATCCGTGCGCTGTTTGATCGCGCGCTGCCCGGTAGCATCAACCTCGGACTTGGCGAGCCGGACTTGCCGACGCCCGACGTGGTGCGGCAGGAAGCCGCGCGCGTCGTGACGGAAGAGCAGAACGGCTACACGACGCACGCGGGACTGCCCGCCTTGCGCGCGCTCGTCGCCGGAAATTACCCGCACATGAAGCTGACGCCGGAGCGCGTCGTCGTCACCGCCGGGTCGCAGGAGGCTTTGTACCTCACGCTGATGTCGCTCGTTGACGCGGGCGACGAGGTGCTGCTGCCAGACCCCGGCTTCGTCGCCTACCCCGTCATCGTTCGCATGGCGGGCGGCGTGCCGGTCTTCTACAAGTTGCCCGCGTCAAAAGATTTTTCGTTCGACGCCGAAGACTTCCGCCGCAAGCTGAACCCGCGCACGAAGGTCGTCGTCTGCATCAGCCCGTCGAACCCGACGGGGCGCGTGCTCTCGCGCGACGAACTCGCGGAGATGGCGGACGCAGTCAAGGGGACGAACGTGCGCGTCGTGAGCGACGAGATTTATCGAGAGACTTATTTCACGCCGGAGCACCCCGGTTCTATCTCGGAATTTTATCCCGAACGCTCAATCGTCGTCAGCGGTCTCTCGAAATCCATGAGCATGACGGGTTGGCGTCTGGGCTGGATGTGCGGCGAGGAGGCGGTCGTGCGCGCGGCGCTCGTCCTGCACGGCTACGTCACGACTTGCGCCTCAGCCGTCTCGCAGAAGGCAGCGCTCACCGCCTGGACGGACGAAGCCGCACGCGCGCGCGCCGAGATGCGCCGCACCTTCCACGAGCGGCGCGACTTCCTGCTCTCGCAGATCGACGCGCAGCTACACTTGCGCGCCGTCGCGCCCGACGGCGCGTTCTACACGATGCTCGACACGAGCGCGCACGGCACATCCATTGAGGTCGCCGAGAAATTCCTCGCCGCCCGCGTCATCACCGTCCCCGGCAGCGCGTTCGGCACGGAGGCGGAAGGCTTCACCCGCGTCTCCTTCTGCGCCGAAACGGGCGCGCTCGCAGAGGGTGTGCGGCGTATGGCAGAGGCTTTGCAGATTGAAGGCGGAGGAAAAGTCAGACAGGATTAACAGGATTGACTGGATTCAGAGACGAACTAAAAACTGCCGCCGAGATTTCTCCGCATCCTGTTAATCCTGTTAATCCTGTCTAATTCATTCTTCTTCCCCATTCCAACAATTAGACCAGCCACGTTTAAGCGAGGCATGTTAATGGGAACAAAATATCGCGTCGGAATTCTTGGGGCAACGGGCACGGTCGGGCAGCGGTTCATTCAGTTGCTCGAAGACCATCCGCAGTTCGAGGTGACGGCGCTGGCGGCGTCGGACAGATCGCAGGGCAAGTCGTATAGTGAGGCCTGCGCGTGGCGTCTGCCGGGCGAGATGCCGGAGTTCGTGCGCGGGATGCAGGTCGCAGCGCCGCGCCCGCCGCTCTCGTGTGACCTCGTCTTTTCGAGCCTGCCGGGCGAGATGGCGCGCGAGGTGGAAGGCGAGTTCGCGCGCGCCGGACTGCCCGTCATCAGCAACTCGTCCGCCTACCGCATGGACGAGGACGTGCCGCTGCTCATCCCCGAAATCAACCACGAACATTTGCGCCTGCTCGACGCGCAGCGCGCGCAAAACGCGAGCGGCGGCTTCATCGTAACGAACCCGAACTGCTCGACGATCATGATCGCGCTGGCGCTCGCGCCGCTTCACGCGCGCTTCGGACTCGAAGCGGTTGTCGTGACGACGCTGCAAGCGCTCTCTGGCGCGGGCTACCCCGGCGTGCCCTCGCTCGACGCGACGGACAACGTCATCCCCTTCATCGAGAACGAGGAGGAGAAGATCGAGGAAGAGACGCAGAAAATCCTGGGCGTGATGAGAGACGCGCGCGTCGAGCACGCGCCGTTTCAAGTGAGCGCGCAGGTGCACCGCGTCAACGTCTCGGAGGGTCACATGGCGGCGCTGCGCGTCAAGCTCGCGCGCCGCGCCGACCTGGAAGAAGTCAAAGACGCGCTCGCCTCCTACACTTCCCTGCCGCAGGAGTTGAAACTCCACTCCGCGCCGGCGCGCCCCGTCGTCGTGCGTGAGGAGCGCGACCGACCGCAGCCGCGTCTCGACCGCGACGCCGGACGCGGCATGACGGTCACCGTCGGACGCGTGCGCCCGGACAAGGTGTTGGACTTCCGCCTCGTCGCCCTCAGCCACAACACGATCCGCGGCGCGGCGGGCGCGGCCATCCTCAACGCCGAACTGCTCGCCGCACGCGGGCTGTTGCGTTGAGCAGCCTACCTCTCCCGATCTGACGGTGTTCCACCCGCACCCCTTGCGGTCAGCTCTCGCAATTTTTTCTCCGCGGCTTCGAGCGCGGCGTCGCGAGCGCGCCAGAGATCGGAGATCGTCTGCGGCGCGAGGTCGTCGGGCATGACGCCCGTGCCTTCCGGGTCGCGCCCTTTCGGCGTCAGGTAGGCACGGATGCTGTAGCGCAGGGTCGAGCCGTCCGACAACTTCTTCGCCCGCTGGTTGTGTGTCGCTCCCGCCGTCGGCGCGCCGACCACAAAGACGCGTCCAGCCTCCTGCATGAAGAGGGCCGAAGTTTCAGACGCGCTCGCCGACCTCCCATCAACGAGGATGACGATGGGTTTCACGTAAACGCGGGCTGGCTTGTGCGTGAAATATTTGTCCACGCTTCCGTCGCGAGTCTTGAAGCCGCCGTAGTACGTCGGCGCGGCGAAGAAGTTGCTCGTGATGTTGAGCATCACGTCGGTCGCGCCGCCGCCGTTAGCGCGCAAATCCATGACAAGTGCGGGCGCGTCGCGCAGAGAGTCCAGCGCCTCGTCGAACTTCTGATCGACAGGCTTCAGCCATTGGTCGAACTTGATGTACGCGAAGCCCGACGCGAGGCGGCGAGATTCCAGGCGAGGCGACACGTCAACCGGCTCGCGCCGCACTTCATAGTCGAACTCTTTACCGTCCGGGTCGGCGAGTCGCAGCACGCGCGGCACGCCCCAGACGCGCCCATAAAGGATCGAAGTCGCCAGCAGGTTGCGATAGGCGCGCGCGGACGACGCGCCCGCGACAAGCCGGCTGAATTGCGCGTCAATCTCTTCGACCGGACGACCATTGACACCGCGCACGATCATCCCCGCGCGGACGTCCGCGCGCTCCGCCAGCGATCCCGGCTCGACGGAGACGACCGCGGTCTTGCCTTCAACCTCGGCGAGCGCGATGCGCGGACTGCCCTGTGATACCGGCGCTCCCGCGTCGGGCGACGGCGCGGGCTCAAACTGCGTATGACTGTCTTTTAACTCGGCGACCGCCAGCTCGCACAAGCTATAGAACTCGAAATCGTCTTTCGCCGCTTCGATGCGTGGGCGGTAACGCTCGCGCACGCCGCGCCAGTCCACACCGTTGAAGGAACTGTCGTAATACTCGTCGTTGATCGTCTGCCACAACTCATCGAAGATGTGCGCGCGCTCAACGACGGAGATGGCGTGCGTCGAGGGCGGGAGCGTGATCGCGTTCTTTTCGGCGCGGCGGCAGGAGCCGGATGAGGCGACGAGCGCGGCGAGGCACAGCCGCGCGGCAAAGCGTGTGAAGGACATGGGCGCACCTGAGAGTGTCGGGCGGCGGATTGGCTGAAGGTGGCGGGCTAACCGAAGAGCGGCTCGCCGTCGTAAACGACGACCCAGCCGTTGCGGCGGCTCGTGGCGAGGCTGCGGCGGAACCAGCGGAGGGCTTCTTCCGGGTCTTCGTAGAACTTCGCGGCGGGGACGGGCTGGCGCGGATCGACGCGGACGATCCTGCCGCCTCCCGACGCCGTGCGCAGAGAGATCAGCGCGATCATCTCGTGCTTCGACAAGACCGCGGCGCGAAACTCCGCCGACTCGTCTTCCTCTTCGTCGTCGTTTTCACCTTCGCCGTCGATGCCGCCGATGCCGTCAACGTCTTCATCCTCGGCGTAGTCCGGCGTCCCTTCGTCGATCAACTCTTCGTCGAATTCGTCTCGTTCGTCCATAAAGTAGATATTAGATGCCGGATGTCGGAGGTTGGTTTGAAGTCGGAATGCCGACACCTCACGTCCGGCATCCGGCACTGGCTCGTGCGAGTCAACTCAAGCCTTGCGCCGCGCGGGCGCGCGACCGCGGCGCGTCGTCGTCCGGCGCGCGGCGGTCTTCTTCGCGGGCGTCGGCTCCGCGAACATCTGGCGCAGGTAGCCGGCGGCGGTCGTCTGCGGGAGGTTGACGCTGACGAGCAGCTCGTTGTCGCGCACCGTGTTCGTCAGCGATCTGATCAGGGCGAGCAGTTGATCCTGCGTGGGCGCGACGCGACCCTTGTGCGCCGCCGCGTCCTTGCGCGCGTCCGCCTCGACGGCGTTGACGCCGGTCGTGATGAACCCGCTGATGGCGCGCGCGTTCTCAGGCGTGTCCGTGCGCAGCGTGAGCTGTGCGCCGAACTGCGCCGCGTTCATGTTGAGCGAGAGCTGCACCTGCCGGACGGAGTCGATGAGGCGCTTCACTTCGTCGTTGAAGAGGTCGCCCATCATCGCGCCGTTGCCGGGCGAGTCGAGGTACTTCGAGACAGACGGCGGCAGATCGCCCGCGATGCTGACGAGCGCGTCCGGGTTGGCGAGCGCCAGATCGATCAGCTCAGACTTGACGCGCACGCCCGCACCACCCCGCGCGTCGAGCGCCGCCGCGACGTAAGCCGGGGTGCCGACGAGCAGAGAGTCCGCGCCGAGCGAGACGGCGGCGATCTCCGACGGCAACTCGTCCTTCGACTTCGGCGCGTCCGCCGCCTGGACGTTCACGTCTTTGTTTTCGTCCTTGTTTTTGTCCGCGGGGTCAAAGTCAATCTTGAAGATCGTGACCATCTTCCCGGCGTGCGTCTCGTCGCGGTACAAGCCCGGCTGGCTCAGCCGCACGAACGAGAGCAGGGCGTCGGCGTTGAAGCCGCCGCGGACGATCAGGCCAAACTCGGCGGGCACCGTGCCCGAAGAAGGCTTGTCGGTCAGTCGCATCCCGGCCAGCACATAGTCGATCTGGCGCAGATCGACGTTCGCCATCCGCTTCGCCTCGTCGAACGCGCTCGCATAGCGCGCGGCGGGCATGACGCGCGGCATGACCTCGTTTGTGATGCGCCGCGTGTTGACGTACAGGACGGCCTGCGACTCAGGCAGGCTCGACAAGTCCTCGCGCGCCGACGCGACTGGAGCTTGCGCCCACACGAGCGACGACGATGCGATGACGAGGGCGACGGTTGCGATCAGTCTTCTCATGCTAAACAGTCCTTCGGGGATCAAGTTGATCAAGTTCACTAACAACGTCACGCGGTAGCTAAGGCTTCGCGGCTCTCGCGCGTCGTTCGGCGCGCGCCTTGGCGACCATCTCTTTGACGTCGGCGAGGAGCGTGGGCGCGTGGTAGGGGCGTCCGTCCTTGATTGTCCACTCGACGCCGCCGGTGTGAATCTGCTTGCCGTCCTTCACAATGTCAACTCCGACGGGGTAGAGCACCTTGAGATTTTCGAGCGGGTTGCCGTTGACGACAATGAGGTCGGCGGCGAAGCCGGGGCGCACGCGCCCCAAGCGGTTCTCCTGTCCGAGAATCTTCGCGTTGTTGCCCGTCACCTGCTGGATCACTTTCAGCGTGTGGAAGCCCGCCTCCTGTTTCAGCTCAAGCTCGCGAATCAAGCCGAAGCCGTACATCTGGTAGATGAAGCCCGCGTCCTCGCCCGCGCCGATCAAACCCCCGCGCCGGTCGAACTCTCTGAGCGCCGCCATCCACAGCCGGTAATTCTCTTTCCAGAAAGTCTCGTCGATCGAAGTCCAGCCTAAGAAATAAGAGCCGTGATGACCGGGGTCGGGACGGAAATAGTCTTCGAGCGTCGGGTGCAAATAATCCGCGAACCACGGCTGCGTCTGCGCGCGTTGCAGGTCGCGGCTCGCCTCGTAGATGTCGAGCGTCGGGTCCCACGCGACGCCTCGCTCGATCATCGCGTCCAGGACCTTCATCAACTTGTCCCAGTTCGCCTCGCGCCAGAGATGGCCGGCGAAGCGGAAGCGATCCACCTCGTCCGAGTAGTTGTACTCGGGCGGGAAGTTCTGCACGCCACTCTCAATGGCCGCGTCGGGGATGCCGTACCAGTGCTCGATTGAAGTGGTTCCGAACTTGACGTCATCCCACGCGTTCGTCTCCGCCACGCCCGCGTGGTGCGCGATGCGCAAGCCCTGCTTGTGCGCCTCGTCCCACGCCGCCGCCATCAGATCGCGATCCATGGCGAAGAACTTGAGCCCGTCCGCGCCCATCGCCTTCAACTCGCGCACGCGCCCGCGCGCCGCTTCGACGGTCTTCGGCGTGTCGGGCTGGCTCCAGACCGCATAGACGAAGAGGCGCGGCGCGACCACGTCGCCCGCGTCGCTCCGTCGCTTGAGTTCGAGCGTGCGGCGCGTGTCGCTGCCGACGTCGCGCACGGTCGTGATCCCGCACGCGAGCCACAGCTTCAACTCGTAGTCGAGCGGCTGCGCCGCCCCGCCGCGCTCGTCCTGCACGTGGCCGTGCAGGTTGATCAAGCCCGGCATGACGTACTTGCCCGTGGCGTCGATCTCCGCCTCGCCCGCCGCGGGTCGCCGCCCGACGCCGCTGCGGACAGAGACCGGATCGAGCGCGATCATCTCGCGGATCGTGTCGCCCTCGACGACGATGTCGTAGGGGCCCGACACGGGCGTGGCATTACCATCGATGACGAGTGCGTTGCGGATGACGAGCCGGCTGTAGCGCCTGCCGGGCACGGGGTTCGACTTCGCCGACTGCGCGTTAGCCGGGGCGGCGCCCGCCCAGGTCAGGAGCAGCAATACGGCGAGGGGGGACGAGATGATCTTTCGCACGTTCACCTTTCGAGTTCCGGCGCGGCCTGCGCCGAAATGATGCGGAGGGATGACAGAGCGTGTCCGATGCAAGTGGCATGCGCGTGGCGACGGCGAGGAGATCAAACAGAGTCAGCCGCGCTTTCGCCCTTCACGCGCGCACTTCGCTCGCCCCGTCGCACGCGTCGGAGACGAGGACGTCGGCGCGTTGCCCGGTCGCGCGATTATATTCGCGCTCGATGGTTTCGCGGAACTCTGGGAGCGCGTCGCGGCGCACAAGGTTGACTGTCGAGCCGCCGAAGCCACCGCCCGTCATGCGCGCGCCGAGCACGCCGCCGAAGTTCCCGGCGATCTCGACCATCACGTCCAGTTCCCGGCAGCTCACCTCATAGTCATCGCGCAGAGACTTGTGCGAGCGATCCATCAGCCGCCCCATCTCCCGCAGATCGTTTTGGCGCAGTGCCTCGGCGGCGTCGAGCGTGCGCGCGTTCTCGCAGACGACGTGGCGGACGCGGCGACGGATGGGTTCGGGCAAGAGCATCTCGTGAAGTTCAAACTCTTCGACGCTCACGTCCCTGAGCGCCTTGATGTGTGGCAGCACGGCGCTGAGCAGCTCGACGCCGCGAGCGCACTCCGCGCGCCGCGTGTTGTACTCAGAGTCAGCGAGCGCGTGCTTGACGTTCGTGTCGCAGATGGCGACGGCGACCTCCGAGGTGTCCAGAGGCACGGGCGACGATGCGAGCGAGCGGCAGTCGATGAGGAGCGCGTGCCCGCGGCGGCCCGAAGCGGCGACGAACTGATCCATGATGCCGACCATTGCGCCGACCCACTCGTGCTCCGCCTCCTGACCGACGAGCGCGATCTCTAAGCGCGGCACCTCCGCGCCGGAGACGGAAGTGAGCGCCAGCCCGACCGCGACTTCGAGCGCGGCAGACGAAGAGAGCCCCGCGCCCAGCGGCACGCTCGACGTGATGACGAGATCGGCTCCGCGCAGGGCGACGCCGCGCCGTTCGAGCGTCTGCGCGACGCCTTCGACGTAATCGCGCCAGTCGCCGCGCCGCCGCTCGCCGGGCCGGTCGAGATCGAACTCCGCCTGCGCGTCGAAGTCGTTGGCGCGCACGTTGAGCAGCCGGTCGGCGCGCGGCGCGGCGGCGACGACCACCTCGCGATCAATCGCCATCGGCAGGACGAACCCATCGTTGTAGTCCGTGTGCTCGCCGATCAAGTTGACGCGACCGGGCGCGCGGAACAAGCGCGGCGCGCGCCCGTGCCGAGTCTGAAATGTCTGCCGCAGTGTGTCCAGATCAATCACGCGCGCCGTCCCCCGCCCTCTGTCATCTCAAGCTGTCTCGCCCGTCTCATTCGTCTCATTCGTCTCATTGGTCTCATTCGCGTTCATCGTCTCGCTCAACTCATCCGTCGCGCCGGTCTAAAGTTTCGCGCCCCACTTTCGTTCACGCCTGCGCCCCGCCGCGCCACGCCACCGGCTCGACGTGTGCGCGCAGCTCCGCGGCCTTCTCTTCGGCGAGCGTGTCGTTGATGAACATCCCGGCGCCGGTTTCGCTGCCCGCTAGATACTTCAGTTTCGTCGGCGTCCGCAGCGGCGGGTAGAACTCGACGTGGAAGTGGTAGTGATCATATGCGCCCCCGTCCGATGGTCGCTGGTGCAAGACCATCATGTAGGGGAACGAGAGGTCGAACAGTTTATCGTAAGCCGCGATGACCTGCTTGATCGCCGACGCGAGATCGCGCTGCTCGGCGTCGGTCATGTCGGTGAGCGCTTGCAGGTGCCGCCGCGAAGGGATGTGAACTTCGTAAGGGTAGCGCGCGAAGAAGGGGACGTAGGCGGTGAAGGCGTCGTTCTCGACGACGACGCGACGACCATCGCGCCGCTCTTCGGCGACGATGTCACAGACGAGGCAGCGACCCGTTGACTCGCGGTGGGCGAGACACTCCGCCAGCTCGCGCGAGACGCGCGGCGGCGTGAACGGGTAGGCGTAGATTTGCCCGTGCGGGTGGTGAAGCGTGACGCCGATCGCCTCGCCCTTGTTCTCGAAGATGAAGACGTATTTGACGAAGTCGCGCGCGGATAGTTCGCGGAAGCGATCCGTCCAGACACGGACGAGCTTGTAAATCTGCTCGACCGGCTCGGCGGCTAACGTCGAAGAGTGGTTCGGCGTATAGACGACGACCTCGCAGACGCCTCGCGCGGGCGCGACCGGGTAGAGATCAGTCCCTGCGACCGAAGGGGCGGGCGGATTTCTTTGCAGCGAGGGGAAGCGGTTCTCGAAGACGACGATGTCGTAAGACGGCTCCGGGATTTCCGTCGGGAAGCCGCCGGGATGGGTCGGATCGAGCGGGCAGTGATCGGGCGGCGGGAGAAACGTGCGCTCCTGCCTGTGCGTGGCGGTCGCCACCCACTCGCCGAGCAGAGGGTTCCAGCGCAGCTCAGACACGCGGCTCGACCTCCGTTTGCGTGGCGCGCAGCTCGATGTCGGGTTGTCGCGCCGTGTGCTCTTCGGCGCGCGCCGCGTCGCTGCGGTCGCGCCCGTCTGTGTTCAATTCGGGCTCGTCTTCGAACGTGAAGAAGATGAGGTAGCGCCCGTCGTCGAGTGTGATCTGCCTGCGCCGCATGGTCTCTGTGTGTCCTCGCGCTGACTACGGAACGGGGAGGATTGTAGCAGGAGGCGCGCGGGCTCGTCATGGCAGTCGGGCGCGCCGAACTTTTTTCTTGCGCGCCGCGCGCGTTTAGTCTATTAGGATGAACAAACGTTTCCCGGAGACTACACACAAGGAGAATTTTCATGGCGACTAAAAAGTCGGGTTCCAAGGGCGGCGCGCGCGGCGGCGCGAAAAAAGGCTCAGCCGGTAAGAAAGGCGGGGCGAAAAAGGGCGGCGCCAAGAAGAGCGGCGCGAGCAAGAAAGGCGGCGGGAAGAAGAGTGGCGGCGCGAAAAAAGGCGGAAGCAAAGGCTCTTCCGGCGGCAGTAAGAAAGGCGGGGCCGCCGCGAAGAAGGGCGGCAGCAAGAAGGGCGGAGCCAAAAAAGGCGGCGGCGCGAAGAAGGGTGGCGCGAAGAAGTCCGCTCGCGGCGGCAAGGGCATCGTCCGGCGCGTGCTCGCGGGCGCAGCCGCGGGGCTGGTGAGCGGCGCGGTGGCAGCGGCTCTGCCCCCGCTCGAAAAAGAGGCGGGCATACAGGAAGCAGGCGGCGGGAGCGGCGATGCGGGCGGCTCACAGGCTGGCGGCGGCGAGTCCGGCGGCGGAAGCCAGAGCTGACGCCGCGGCGAACATCGCGGCGAACCGTCGAGCCACGGTCGCGTGTGACGTGAGCCGAGACGAAAGAGAGCGGCGCGCTGAAACATTTCAGCGCGCCGCTCTCTTTTTTTCTGCCCGGACGATCCCGTCTCCAGCGCACCGCGACGTGGGCCGAGGCGTCGCGTCGAGCTTAGGGCTGTCCGGCGGGCTTCTTGTACTTCGCGATTAACTGCTGCAAGCCGTCCGCCGAGCCGTGGCGGTACTTGTAGTACGACTCCAAGTCCTGCATGAGCTGCGCGCGCATCTGATCGGCGCGCGCGTCACCTTCGGTGAGCGCGACGGCGTGCGCCCACGCGTCGATCACCACGTCGAGCTGCGCCTGCGCCTGCTTGAGCAGTTCGTCCTTCGCCGCGCCCGACGCTGCCTTGTGCTGCTGCGCCGTCTGCTGGTACTCGTCGTTGGCGATCGCGCCGAGGAGAATGTAGGTGTTCGCGTCGGTCGGGTTGAGCGCCAACGCCTTCGCGAGCTTCGCCTTCGCGTCCGCCTTGTCGCCGGAGGCTAAAGAGAGCAGGCCGAGCGACTGATAGAGTTGCGGTAGCCACTTCGTCTTGTACTCACCCCAGCGCGCGTCGTCCACGCGCGCCGGTTTCTTGTCGCCCTCGATGAGCTCGACCGCTTTGAGCCCGAGTTGCTGACTCGCCGGCACGTACTTCGGGTTCTGCTGCCGCACCTGATCGGCGCCCGTGATCGCGAGCGAGATCATCACGCCGAGCGGGTCTTCGAATTTCGCCACCGCGTCGGGCGTCGCGAGCCGGTAGGCGTCGTCGTAGCGCTTGGCGTCCACGTAGGCGTCGATGATGACGGGCGCGGCGAGCATCGCCTCGTCGGGGGAGTCGAAGATTTTGCTGAACCCTTCGGCGAACGTCGCGCGCTGCGCCGGGTCTTGGACGGCGGCGATCTTCGAGAGGACGGCGCGCGCCACCTGTGGGCGCAAGGAACTCTTCGGGTACTTCTTGACGAACTCTGAGGCGGCGACCGCCACGGCGTTGGGGTCTGCCGCCGACTGCACCGCCTGCGCCGCCTTCGACTCCGCGTCGGAAGCCCCGCCCTTCTGCTTCTGCTCGCCCTGCTTCTGTTCCTGTGCGCTGGGGGCGGGTATCCGGCGTGCGTCTGCCGCACCGGCCGCCGCCGCGCACAACACGAGCGCGAGCACGCGCCCGTTAAAGATAGCTCTCTGTCTCATTCACGATTCCCTTCGACTGTGAAATTACTCGACCGATGGAGAGTCAGGCAGGCTGCCAATATACTTCACTTCCACGCCACGCGCCAACGCGGGGAATGTCAGTCGTCCGTGGTCAGTTGTCCGTTGTTTGTGAGTAGCGAGTTGTCATCAACTTAACGACGGACGACTGACCACGGACAACTGACCACCCCTCATTTCAGCTTGGCGAGATCGGCGGCGAGTTTCGGGTTCATCGCCTGCAAAGCCTTCTGCTGCTCGGCGAGACCGGCACGGTCGTCCGTCAGGTAGTAGGCGAGAGCGAGGTTGTAGCGCGCCTCTGCGTAGCCGGGCTTCGTCTTGATCGCCTGCCGGAATTCGTCTATCGCCTGCGGGTACTGCTCGTCGTGCGCGTAGATCAGACCGAGGTTGTAGTGCGCCTCGGCGTAGTCGGGCTTGATCTCGATGGCTTTCTTCAGCGCGTCGGTCGCCTCCTGCGACTTGCCGAGCGCGGCGTAGGAGAGGCCGAGGTTGTAGTAGGGCGTCGGGATCGCCGCGGGCAAACTCTCGATCAGTTTCTGGTAGGTCGCGACCGCCGCCTCGTGCTGGCTGCTCAGGGCGAGCGAGTTGGCGAGGTTGTACTGCGCCTTGAAGAAGTCCATCGGCTCGTCAATCACTTCGTCTGGCGTGAGGCCGACCGCCTTGCCATAAGCCGCCGCCGCCTCCCTGTACTTGACCTGCGCCTCGTAAGCCATGCCAAGACGATACTGCGCGCGGAACCAGGTGGGTTCGAGTTCCGCCGCGCGGCTGAAAGCCTGCACCGCGTCGTCGTACTTCTCAGCCTTATAAGCTTCCATGCCGCGGTCGAGGCTCGCCATCGCTTCCGCCTCCGCCGCGTTCTTCGCCTCGCCGCGCGTCGCGCCGCCCGTGATCAGCTTGTCGGAGGCGTCGCGGTTGGCGAACTGCTCGAAGCCGCGCGCGCCCGGCGGCAGCTTCTTGGGCTTCTTCGGCTGGACGGACGGCTGTTGCTGTCCGCCCGACTGTTGCACGCCCCGCCGCGCGTTATGCCTGCGCCGCGCCTGCGCGCCCGAAGCGCTCGCGACGCAAAAAACGAACGCGCACAACGCGAGCAGCGCGGCGCGACCTGACGGGATCGAGATTTTCGACATGGATTTTTCCTTCATCAAGATCAAGAACAAACGATGAAGTCGGAACGATGAACGATGAAGTGAAGAGGGCTTGTCTTTCGTTCATCGTTCATCGTTCCGACTTCATCGTTGTCATTTCCAATCGCCCACGAGGACGAACGGAGCCCAGTAAAACGGCGCGCTGTACTTCTTGCCCGCGATCATGTGCTGCTTCGCGGCGCGCAGCGCGGCGGTCGCGCGCGCGCCGTGCGCGGCGAGGTAACGCTTGTAGAAGTCCGGCATCAGCTCGGCGGTCGAGCGATCCGCCACCGACCAAAGTGAGACGCCGACCGTCGGCGCGCCCGCGTACATGAAGGCGCGCGCTAGGCCGATGACGCCCTCGCCACGCTTCTCGCGCCCCAGGCCCGTCTCGCACGCCGAGAGCACGACGAGCGGCGAGCCGAGCCGCAGGTTGAAGACCTCTTCGACGCGCAGGAAGCCGTCCGACTGCGCGTCGCCGACGAGCGAGAGCGCGAGGCCGGTGAACTGCGGGCGGGCGGCGTCGAGGAGTCCGTGCGTGGCGAAGTGCAGGATGCGATAGTCGTTCAGCGGGTGGCTGTTCAGGTTCGCCTCGCTCGCGTCGAAGTCGAGCCAGAGGTCTGTCGTCTCGCCATCGGCACGGGCGAGCGCGGCGATCTGCTCTGCCTCGCTGCGCGTCCCGGCGAGGCGCACGAGTTTCAGGCCCGGCGTCTTCAAATTCACCACGTCGCCGATGGCGCTCTGCAACGCCGCGCGCTGCGCCGAATCGTCGTGCGACTTCAAAGTCTTGCCGCTCGCGCGCGCGTCCGAAGGATCGAACACTGGATCGGCGACGACGAGCACGCCGCGCGGGATCGTGACTATCGGCGACGCTAATTTAGATATGCGCGCCACACGCAGCGCCGCGACGACGGAAGCCGACGGCGCGTAAACGATCTCGTTCTTCTGGACGAGGTACGGCAGCGTCGCATAGTCCGCCCCGTTCGGTGCGGTGACGAGCGCCTCGAAGGGCACGTAGTTGAGCGCGCCGTCGGCGACGACGAGCAGGCGCTTGCCGTCAACGAACGGTGCGGCGGGCGCGACCGTCATGTTGTAGAGCGCGTTAGCGGCGTTGGCGTAGGCGCGCACGACCTGCGGCGCGATGGCCGGCCCGCCGAGCACGAGCCCGCGCCCGGTGGCGGCTGAGTTGAGCGCGTCACCGATGCCGCGCTGCGCGTCCGCCGTGTCAATGCCGGCGATGTCGCGGCGCACGCCCGCCGGGACGAGCTGCTTGCGCAGCTCCATCACCTGATCCTCGATGACCGAGCGCCTCGGCAGGCGTTGGAGCGTGAGCCCCTGCGTGGTGACGGCGAATAGGTACGAGCGCTCGCGACCGAGGCTGTATTCGAGCAGCGCCGTTCCGTCGTCCAGAACTGCTTGCTGGACGGCGGTGAGCGAAAGCGGCTGAGCGTGGATGAACGCATCGTAGCGCGGGCTGGCGACCCTGATCTGATTTTCGAGCGCGCCATTCTCGACGTTCAACTTTTCCAGCTCGGCTTCAAGCTTCGCGACCGTTTGCTGCGCGGTCGCCGCCGCGGCGGGCGAGCTGACACCGCGCAGAAGGTCTGCGATTTCCTGCTGGCGTGCGAGGTTGTCCGCGCGCCGCGCGAGCAGGTCGGCGGGCACGCCTTCCGTGATCTCTGCGCGCGACTCGCCGAGCAGATCGAGCAGCGCGCGCGCGCGTCCCTGTTCCGCCGCGCGGAAAGCCTCCGCTGCGAAGGCGAGCTGGCGACCGGTGAGCGGGCGCGCGTCGGCGCGCGCGTCAATGACGGCGTGCGCCGTTGACTGCCCCGCGGACACGGGCTGCGCGAGTGCTGACTCAGCAAAGGCGGAGACGGCGTCGTCGAAGAGATCGTGCGTGGTCGCGAGAAAGTCGGCGCGCACTTCGCCGCCGCGCAGGCTGCCGCCGAACAGTGTCTCGACCGTCGTGAGCGCCGCGCGGAAAGATTTCAGCGCGTCTTCGCGCTCGCGCGCCTCCGCCGCCGCGTCGTGCTCCTGCGCGACTTCGGCCAGCAGACTGTTGCCCAGGCCGCGCTGCGCCGCCCACGCCAACTCGAGCCGGTTGTCCTTCTGCGCGCCTTCGAGCGCCTGCGTGTAGAGGCGCACGGCGTCGCTGAACCGGCCCTCGCTGAGCGCGATGTCGCCGAGGTTCGTGCGCGCGACGGCGCGGAACAGGCGTGCGACGTTCAGCCCGCCGCTCGGCGTCTTCTCGTCCGCCACGCCGAGGACGTTCTCGTAGTGCGCGCGCGCCGACGCGAGCTGGTTCGAGTCGTAGTCGGAGCGCCCCCGGCCCATCTCGCCGGCGACGTAAGCGACGAAGAAGCGGAAGAGATCGAAGCACGCGGCGGGGTTCGACGGCGCGTGCGCCCGCGCGGCGTCCGAGGCGTGACCGGCGGCGAGCGAGCCCTGCGCCGCGCCTTTCGCCTGCAAGACGACCTTGTAAGGCTGGTTGAGATCGGACGGGTTGACGTTGATCTGGAGCGGATCGAAGCCCTTCGCGGAAAGCGTCAGCTTGAGCGTGTGCGTGAAGTGGATCGGGTCCATCAGGATCGAGCCGTCCACGTCCGTGACGTGCTCGCAGTCGCACTTGAGCCCGTTCGAGCCGCGCTCGGATTCGAGCTTCGCCTTGACGCCGTTGATGGGGTTGCCGTCCTGATCGACGACGCGCAAGTCCATCCGCACGGAGGGCGCGCGGCTGTTCGACGGGCCGTGGCCGAGCGTGGGCTGGTTCGGCTGGTTGTTCGCGCTGTTGTTGTTGTTCGGCGAGAACGCGGCGCAGGAGGCGAGCGAGAGCGCCGCGCTCGCGGGCAGGAACGCGGCGGCGTCGCGACGCCGGTCGTTGCCGTCGTTCGTCGCGGCGTTGTTCCCGCACTGGTTCATGCGCGCGAAGGCGTCGCGCGCCGCGTCCGTCTCGCCGGCGAGGTAGTGCGTCTCGCCGATCTTGACGAGCAACAGATTCGCGTTCGCCTGTTCGTGGCGACCGCAGAAAGTGTCGAACGCGCCCTGGTAGTTGTCGAGCGCCGTCCGGTACTGACCGTAGCGCTGGTAGATGTCGCCGATCTGATCGCGCGCGGCGGCGGCGCCCGCAGCGTCGCCCGCCTGCGTGAAGAGCGCGAGCGCGTTCTGCAAGAGCGGCAGCGCCTGGTCGGCGTGGTTGCGCCGCAGTTGCGCCTTGCCCTGATCGAGCGCGGCGAGGGCTTGCTGCGCGGGCGTGCCGTCAGCTGTGCCGGGCGCGGGAGTTTCAACGCGGACTGAGGCGTGACTAACCGTCGCGACGAGCACGGATGCAGCCACGACGAGCGAGAGAAGTTGACGTTCAGGGCGTCTGTGCATTAATGCCTCCGCAAAACTTGGCGGCGCTCAAGAGTAGGTGGCTTGGCGAGCGGTCGTCCGATCCATGCCGGGGCAGGGAGAGCCTGTAAACCCGCAAAATTTACCACAGACGAAACCGCACCGTCCATCCACTCGCCACCTCGCCCGCGAATATACGCGCGCTGGGGCGCGGCAGATGGCATAAGGCTTGCCGTATCTTACCGCAGCCAGACGAAAGCAGCCGCAAACGGCGGACTTTGCGGGCTCTCTCCCCGTTCGACTTTTGATCGTCTGTACGGCGGCGCGACACACGGGCGCCGCGCGGCGGACTGAAATCGTAAACGTCACGGAAGGAGACCAGACGGCATGAACATCAATTTAACGGACTTGCGCCGCACGCTCGGCGCACTCGCCTGCGGCGCGGCGGTGATCGCCGGGGCGGCGGGCTCGGCGTACGCGCAGAATCCCTGGCAGAACGCGCGGAAGCACGCGTTGCACGAGCGGCAGAAAGAGGAGAAGCGCGATCTCAGAGAGCAGCGGCACGAGGAGCGCGCGCTTTACGGCAACACGCGAGAGCAGCGCGAGCGCTGGCGCCAAGAGCGATCCGCGCTGAACCAGCGCAACCGCGGCGAGCGGCTCGCGCTGAGGAACCGCACCTACTCCACGAACAACTATTGGAACCGCAGCCACGTGCGCTACAACAACGGGCAGCGCGTTTACGTCACCAACGGGCGGCGTGTGTACATCCGCCGACGGTAACCGGGCGGGCGAGACGGGTCACTAATAAGAGGGGCGTG
>JBJMGS010000369.1:0-4369 GCA_045807785.1 Pyrinomonadaceae bacterium | reverse complement strand
ACAAACAATCCCTACACGACGCACATCATATCTACATCGTCGAGCATGAAGACGGGATTCGACGTCGCCGCCTGATTGATGCCCTGGATGATGCGGCCGGGGAGCGCGCCGACGTAGGTGCGGCGATGCCCGCGAATTTCGGCCTCGTCGCGCACGCCGCCGAGAGAGAGGCGCACGAACTTTCTGCCGGTCGCGCGCGCGATGGACTTGCCTAGGGAAGTCTTGCCGACGCCGGGAGGTCCGACGAAGCAGAGGATCGAGCCCTTCGGGTTCTTAACGAGTTGGCGCACCGCCAGGTGTTCGAGGATGCGCTCCTTGATCTTTTCCAGCCCGAAGTGATCGTCGTTCAAGACTTCCTCAGCCTTGTGGAGGTCTTTGATCTCTTTCGACTTCTGCTTCCACGGCACGCTCAGCAGCCAGTCGATGTAGGTGCGCGAGACCGTGCCCTCGGCAGACATCGGCGGCATCGCTTCGAGACGGTGGAGTTCCTGGATGGCTTTCTCCTTCGCCTCCTCGGTCATGCCCGCCTCTTCGATCCGGCGGCGCAAATCTTCCATCTCCGCCTTCTCGTCCTTGCGCCCGAGTTCCTTGTGGATCGCCTTGATCTGCTCGTTGAGGTAGTACTCCTTCTGCGCCTTCTCCATCTGCCGCTTGACGCGTGCCTGAATCGTGCGGTCGAGCTGCCGCTTATCGACCTCCGCCTCCAGAATCTCGATCAGGCGTTGGAGCCGACCGTGGACGGAGAAGATTTCGAGCAAGCCCTGCTTGTCCTCGACGGAGATTTTGATCTGCGAGGCGAGCGCGTCGGCGAGGTGCGACGGGTCTTGATTCCTGAGCGCCGTCTGCAACGCGTCGGTCTGCGCCTCGGGCGCGAGCCGGAGGTGCGTCTCGATGAGCTGATGGATGCGCTGGATGAGCGCATCCACGCGCTGGCCGGCTTCGAGCGCGGTCGGCGCGCGCCGCACTGTCGCCGTGAACGCACCGTTGTCGTTATCGACGCGGATCGTCGTCGCGCGCTCGCGCCCCTCGACGACGACCTTCGTCTGACCGTTCTCGAGCTTCTGGGCTTGCAGGATGCGCGCGATGGTGCCGACGCCGTAGATCACGTCGGGCGTCGGCTCGTCAATCGAGGCGTCGTGCTGCGTGGCGAGAAAGATCGTGCGGTCGGAGGCAAGCGCCGCTTCGAGCGAGCGGATCGAGCCGGGGCGACCGATCTTGAACGCGACCTTCGTGAACGGGAAGATGACGACGTCGCGGATCGGCACCATCGGGTAACTCACGATATCCGTCGGGGTGCGGTCTGAATACTCTTCCATAAAATTAAAACTTCCGTTCCTCGTTTGAACTCCCTAAGCCAAGAGGCGAGCCGCTTGGATGCGCTCGCCTCTCGGTTAAGCGGGCTAAAGTTAATTGTAGAACATTTGGCGCGGGCGCGCCACTGACCAAATTTCCGCCTTTTACACGCTAATTTCGCCCTTGCCTCGCCCACTTGACGCTAGTCCGCCAAAGCCACCGGCGGTCGGCCTCACTTTTCTGCCTGAACCTCTTTCAGGGTCTCGCGGAGTTGCTTCGTGCGCGACGCGGTCACGTCGGCGAGACAGAAGCTGTAGGTCATCGGCTGCATCGAGCCGCCTTCGTTGAAGGCCGCTTGGTAGTCGCACTCGGCGTCGCGGAACTTGAGCCAGGCGAGCTGCGCCGCCTTCAGTTTCTGATCCGACCCACCCGAGGCGCGCATCAACTCCTGATAGACGCGGTTCAACTCGGCGTCAGCCTTCCGGTACTGCCGGTCGGCGCACTCGTTCATGTCCAACTGCGTGTGCGCCTCGGGGCAAGGGTCTGCCGCCTTCGCGGGCTTCTTCGTCTGCGCCGATGCGACGTGCGATGCGGGGCAGGCGACGAGCGCGCAGCAGAGAGCCGTCCAGAGAAACTTCTTCATCGCAAGTCTCCTCGGAGTAAGTCGGAGTAAGTTTTTCGTTTGAGGGGTGGTGAACCTTACGCGGCGGCGCCGTCAACGCCTGTCAGCGACTCGCCGGGCATGGCGCGGCGGCGCTCGACCATCTCGCTGGTGATGACGAACTCCTTGACGCGCTTCTGCGAGGGCAGCGTGTACATCGCGTCGAGCAGCAGCTCTTCGAGGATCATCATCAGCCCGCGCGCGCCGACGTGCCGCTCGACCGCCTGCTTCGCGATCGAGCGCAGGGCGTCTTCGGTGAAGCGCAGCTTGACGTTGTCGTACTCGAACTTCTTCTGGTACTGCTTGACGAGCGCGTTCTTCGGCTCGGTGAGGATGCGCATGAGCGCTGCCTCGTCCAGCTCGTGCAGGACGCCGTGGACGGCGAGGCGACCGACGAACTCCGGGATCAGCCCGAACCTGACCAAATCTTCCGGCTGCACTCCGGAGAGCGCCTCCGCGTAGCGCTCGCTCGCGCCCTTGACCTCGGCGCGGAAGCCGAACGACTTGTTGCGCATCCGCCGCTCGATCACTTTTTCGAGGCCGACGAACGCGCCGCCGCAGATGAACATGATGTTCGTCGTATCGACGGGGAAGAACTCCTGATGCGGGTGCTTCCTGCCGCCCTGTGGCGGGACGTTGGCGACCGTGCCTTCCAGAATTTTCAGCAGCGCCTGCTGGACACCCTCGCCCGACACGTCGCGCGTGATCGAAGGGTTCTCGTCCTTGCGGCAAATCTTGTCAACTTCGTCGATGTAGATGATGCCCTGCTGCGCGCGCTCGACGTCGCCGTTGGCGGCTTGCAGCAGCTTGAGGATGATGTTCTCCACGTCCTCGCCGACGTAGCCCGCCTCGGTCAGCGTCGTCGCGTCAACGATGGTGAAGGGAACTGAGAGCATCCGCGCGAGCGTCTGCGCGAGCAGCGTCTTGCCCGTGCCGGTCGGCCCGATCAAGAGGATGTTCGACTTCTGAATCTCGACCTCGCTGCGGCGGCGCGTCATCTCGATCCGCTTGTAGTGCTGATAGACGGCGACGGCGAGACGCTTCTTCGTCTCGTCCTGCCCGATGACGTACTCGTCGAGGAACGACTTGATCTCGTTCGGCTTGGGGAGCGGCGGTCGAGAGGCGACGGCTTCCGCCTGCTGATCGTCCGTGATGATCTCGTTGCAGATGTCGATGCACTCGTTGCAAATATAGACGGTGGGCCCGGCGATGAGCTTCTTCACCTCGTTCTGCGACTTGCCGCAGAACGAGCAGCGCAACGTGTCATCAGGTCGTCGTACCATGCGGTTGGGGACTCCGTTTGTTTTAGAACAGCGGTTCGGTCAGTTGAAGAGAGCGGCGCGGGCGACAGGCTTGGTCGCCGCATGTTGATTTCTACAACAATCCGCGAGAAATGTCTACGCGGTCTTGAGAAAAGAGCGACGTGCGGCGCGGGAGAGGCGTGTGGGGTTGGCGCGGGGTCGCGCGCCGAATTCGCGCGACCCCGCGTGACTCTTGCGGCGCGCTAGGTGCGGCGCGCGATGACCTCGTCGATCAGTCCGTACTCTTTCGCCTGCATCCCGGACATGATGCGGTCGCGCTCGACGTCATGCTCGATGGTCTCGTAGGACTGACCCGAATGCTTGGCGAGGATGTTCGAGGTCAACTCTCTGAGGCGGATGATCTCCTCGGCCATGAGGCGGATGTCGGTCGCCTGTCCCTCGGCCCCGCCCGAAGGCTGGTGGATGAGGATGCGCGAGTTCGGCAGCGCGAACCGCTTGCCCTTCGCGCCCGCCGTCAACAGCAGCGCCGCCATCGAGGCGCACTGTCCGACGCAGAGCGTCGAGACGTCGGGACGGATGAACTGCATCGTGTCGTAGATCGCCATCCCGGCGGTGATCGAGCCGCCCGGCGAGTTGATGTAGAGGTGGATGTCTTTTTCCGGGTCTTCGGCTTCGAGGTAGATGAGCTGCGCGACGATGAGGTTGGCGATCTGATCGTCGATGGGGGTGCTGATGAAGATGATGTTGTCTTTGAGCAGGCGCGAGTAGATGTCGAACGCGCGCTCGCCGCGCGAAGTCTGCTCGACCACCATGGGGACTAAAGCCATACTGTTTAACTCCGTCGAGCCCGCGGGCTCGGAAAATGATCGAAGAGACTGCGTCTGAGATTTCAAATTCTCGAATTTCAAAATTTGAGATTTCAGAGACAGTCTCTTCGACCGTGCTGCATAAATTTTATGAACTCGCCACGCGCCCGTCAGCCCTGCCCTTCGCCCTGTGCGGCGGTGGCAGACTCGGCGGAAGCGGGCTCAACAGTCTCGCCCGTCACTTCCGTCACTTGCGTCTCTTCCGACGGCGGCGCTTCAAGCTCTTCGTCTTCGCGCCACTCCTCGTCGCTGATCTTCGCGTTTTCAACGAGCAGGTCGAGCGCCTT
>JBJMGS010000368.1:0-3205 GCA_045807785.1 Pyrinomonadaceae bacterium | reverse complement strand
TGAGCGCAACAGCGCGAAATAAACTTGCGCCGTCACTCGACGTCGAGTGACGGCGCAAGTTTATTAAGCGTGCTTCACACGCTTCTGCGGGCAAGATGCCCGCGCTCCCAAGTGGCTTGCTTTATTCCAAAGCCGCTTGCTTGATTCACCAGCGGTGATAAGCGGGATGACCCGGCTTGACCGCGACGAACGTGCCGCGGCACGTCGCGCAGACTTTGCCGTGCGCCGTGAGCGTGGCTTCGACGACGGCGCGATCAGCCGTCGATTCGACGACGCGTGCCGAGAGCGAGATGGGCAGGTCGGTCGGCGTGGGGCGCAGGAGTTTGACATGGAAATCCGCGGTGACGGTGCAGGGCGGCGAGTCCGTGCCCGCCGTCGTCATCAAATGCCACGCCGCCGTCCAGTTCGAATGACAGTCGAGCAGCGCGCCGATGATGCCGCCGTTGAGCATGCCGGGATAAGCCTCGTGCATCTCGCGTGGCTGCCACTCGCAGACCACCTCTTCGCCGCGCGGGAAGCTGCGAATGCGCAGTCCCTTCTCGTTCGCCGGGCCGCACCCGAAACAGGCCAGCTTCGGCGCGTAACGCTCTTGCAGACTCTGCTCGCTCAACGTCTCTCCTCCGTCGGTGTCTTTCATGTCCTCTAGTCGTGTGAGTATAGCCTGAAGCGTCCGCCGCACGGAAAATGTTAAGATGTGTGCCAAGCGGAATCAGCCATGCTTGGTCGGTCATGACGGAGAGGACGCTCTCCGTGTTGAGAGTCGTGATGATAACATTACTACCTGCGGCAGCCCTCTTATTCTGCGCCTTGCTACTCGGCGCGGACGCGCTGTCCCAGACGAAGACAGGGACGCGGCGCCGCACGCCCGCGAAGCCGCCGGTGCAGACAACAAAGACCGGGGTCAGTCCGACGCCCACGCCGACGCCTGCGCCCACGCCCACGCCGACGCCAACGCCGCCGGTCGATCCGTTTGAGAAAGCGCCGGCGGAAGCTCTCGCCGGGCGCTGCGTCAAGCTTGAGACCGAGGCGGGGAACATCGAGATCGAGATGCTCCCCGAATCCGCGCCCCAGACCGTCCGCAACTTTCTCGGACTCGCCGCCATCGGCGCCCTCGATACGACCAGTTTTAATCGCGTCGTGCCGGGCTTCGTCATTCAGGGCGGCAACCTCTCGACGCACCAGCACCTCACGCCGGAACTGGCCGAGCGCTCGCGCCGCACCATCCCGGACGAGCCGAACGAAGTGAAGCACGTGCGCGGCGTCGTCTCGATGGCGCGCACGGAGATGCCGAACAGCGCGACGACCAACTTCTTCATTCTCGTCTCGGAGGCGATGCATCTGGACGGCAGCTTCGCGGCTTTCGGGCGGGTGCGCGCCGGCATGGACGTGGTGGACGCGATCAACCAGGCGCCCATCGAGGGCGAGAAGCCCGTCAACCCCGTCCGCGTCAAGAGCGCGACGATCTTTCAATGCGCTGCGGGCGCGGCTAATCAGACAGTGCCGCCGCACGACTGAGCACGGTGAAGAAAGCAAGCGCGGCGCGCCGCGTCGCCCATGACGAAATAACTTTACAGACACGCAGGAGAATCAAGTTGAGCACAGCCCCGAACAAAGTCATCTACTCGATGGTCGGTGTCGGCAAGTATTACGACAAGCGACCCGTCCTCAAAGACATCTACCTCTCATACTTCTACGGCGCGAAGATCGGCGTGCTCGGTCTGAACGGCTCTGGCAAGTCCAGCCTGCTGCGCATCATCGCGGGCGTCGATAAGGAGTTCGTCGGCGAGACCGTCATTTCGCCCGGCTACACCATCGGCTACCTCGAACAGGAGCCGCGCCTCGACGAGACGAAGACCGTGCGCGAGATCGCCGAGCAGGGGATGCAGGAGGCGGTCGATCTCGTCAAAGAGTATGAGGAGATCAACGCGAAGTTCGGCGAGCCTCTGGACGACGACGAGATGAACGCGCTTCTCGAACGACAGGGCGCGGTGCAGGAAAAGCTCGACGCGCTCGACGCGTGGGACTTAGACAGCCGTTTAGAACTCGCGATGGACGCGCTGCGCTGCCCGCCCGGCGACACGCTCGTCAAAGTCCTTTCGGGCGGCGAGCGACGCCGCGTCGCGCTCGTGCGCCTGCTCCTGCAAAAGCCGGACATCCTCTTGCTCGACGAGCCGACGAACCACCTCGATGCCGAGTCGGTCGCGTGGTTGGAGCAGCACTTGCAGCGTTACGAGGGCACGGTCATCGCCGTGACGCACGACCGCTATTTCCTCGACAACGTTGCCGGGTGGATTCTCGAACTCGACCGCGGGCAGGGCATCCCCTGGCAGGGCAACTACACCTCCTGGCTCGAACAGAAGTCGGAGCGCCTGCGCCGCGAAGAGAAGGCCGAGAGCGAGCGCACGAGGACGCTCGCGCGCGAACTGGAGTGGGTGCGAATGTCGCCCAAAGGTAGGCACGCCAAGTCGAAGGCGCGCATCAGCGCGTTCGAGTCGCTGGCGAGTCAGGAGACGCAGCGGCGCGCGGGCGAGGAGTTGGAGATTTACATTCCACCGGGGCCGCGGCTCGGCGACAACGTGATCATCGCCTCGCACGTCTCGAAGGCTTACGGCGACCGTTTGCTCATAGACGATCTCAGCTTCTCGCTCCCGCCCGGCGGCATCGTCGGCGTCATCGGCCCGAACGGCGCGGGTAAGACGACTCTCTTCCGCATGATCACGGGGCAGGAGCAGGCGGACGCGGGGGATTTCCGCGTCGGCGAGACGGTAAGGCTCGGCTACGTCGATCAGAACCGCGACCTCGACCCGGACAAGACGATCTGGCAGGTCGTCGCCGACGGGCTCGACCTCGTGCAGCTCGGCACGAAGACGGTGAACTCGCGCGCCTACGTCGCGCGCTTCAACTTCGCGGGCTCGGATCAGCAGAAGAAGGTTGGGATGCTCTCAGGCGGCGAGCGCAACCGCGTCCACCTGGCGAAGATGTTGAAGGAGGGCGCGAACGTCCTCTTGCTCGACGAGCCGACGAACGACCTGGACGTGAACACGATGCGCGCGCTCGAAGAGGCTTTGGAAAACTTCGCGGGCTGCGCCGTCGTCATCAGCCACGACCGCTGGTTCCTCGACCGCGTCGCGACGCACATCCTCGCCTTCGAGGGCGACAGCCACGTCGAATGGTTCGAGGGCAACTACACCGAGTACGAAGCCGA
>JBJMGS010000367.1:0-4072 GCA_045807785.1 Pyrinomonadaceae bacterium | reverse complement strand
GCTTGGCGACGCCACGACGCGCGGCGCGCCGTGCGCCCCGCTGTGCGCCCGCGCTCGCGGCGAACGAAGTTACGAGCAGGAGCGCGAGCGGCAGACGAAGCCACGCGCAATGATTCGGGTTTTTCTTCATGCTAGTCGGCTCCGCTGACCGTGACGGAAGTAAACGCAGGCGGTCTGTTGACCAAGCGGGCGGCGAGAATTGAACTTTGTGTTCCCGGACAGGATGGGAAAGCGCGAGACGGGGATCGACCTCGCAGCCCTCGGATTGAAATTGTAAAAGCGGGAGACGGGACTCGAACCCGCAACCCTTAGCTTGGGAAGCTAATGCGCTACCATTGCGCCACTCCCGCTGAAGTCTGAACGCCGACCTTGATCGGTGGATGAAAGATAACGAAGGCGACGCGCGGCTGTCAAATACGCCGCCCGCGATTGAACAAAGCGCTTCCGCCTTGCCGCATGAGATGTTTAGTCGGTGAGATGCTAGTCGCCGTCAACCGCGCCGACTTCCGGCTGCATGTTGCGCTCGGCATCTTGCGGCACGTCGTCTCGTCCGCCTCGCCCGAGGCTCGTTTGCGTCGCCCCGTCGAGCGCCGCAGGGTCGAGCGCGCCGATTGACGCGGTGGGGTCGGTGGTGTATTCGCGGAACTGTTCGACGAGCGGCGTCGGGCTCCAGCGACCTTGCTCGGCGTCGTCAGCGAGACGGTAGAGACCGAGGTCAAGGCGGAACTGCTCGACGGGCGCGGTCGAGTGGCGGTAGCGCCAGTCGATCATCGTGAACATCGGGAACCAGGTGTAGCCGACGACCGGCACACGCTGACCACGCAGGTACTTCACCGCCTCGACCGAAGACTTGAGCCAGCGCGCGCGCAGGTCTTCGGCGCCGAACGCGCTCGTCTCCGTGATGATGACGGGCGCGCGGTAGCGTTCATAGTAGTCGTTGACGACTGAGGCGAAGCCCGCCGCGTCCTCCTCCTGAATGCGGTAGGCGAGCCGGCCTTTGGCATCAACGTAGAGGTGCTGTGTTGACCACTGCGGGTAGAAGTTCAAGCCGAGCACGTCGAGTTGGACGGGTCGGCGCGCGATGTCGGCGAGCACGTCGGGCGAGGCGCCGCTGCGCAACAGCCAGATGAAGAGCGGGTGGTCGGGCGTGACGCGCCCCGTGATGAGATCGTAGGCGATGAAGCCGCGCCGCTGCTCCTCGGTCGCGAGCACTTCCAAATCCTGCCTCACCGCGCGGCTCAGGCCCGCCGCCTCGACGTGCACCATGATGCTCGCGGGATCGATCTGCTTGATCGCCTCGACCGTCGCCTCGATCCCCTGCACGAGTTGGAGCATCACCCGGATATAACCCTGATCGCCGCGCAGGTAGGGGGGCCACAAGCCCCGCTTGCCCGCCCACAGGGCGTTGACCAGCGGCTCGTTGAGCGGCGTGTACCACTTCACCAGATGCTTGTAGCGGCGCGCGAAGGCGGCGGCGTAAGAGGCGACGGCGGGGACGTAGTCCTTGCTGACGAACTCGCGCTTGAGCCAGAACGGGCAGCCGTAGTGCATCAGATCGATGATCGGCGTGATGCCCAGCTCATCCACCATGTAGGGGATGACCTCGTCCGCCCAGCCCCAGTCGAACTCGCCCGGCTGGTACTCGACCCTGTACCAGGGCACGCCCCAGCGCAGGGCTTTGACGCCCAGCGCGCGAGCCAGCGCGAGGTCTTCGCGCCAGTGCTCGTAGTGCCCCATCAACTCGTACTCGTCGAGCGCGCGCATCCCCGGCTTGGTCTGCGGCACGAAGGTGTCTTCGACGCCACTCGCCCAGATGAAGTCTTCGGGGCGCGCGCTCAGCTTCAGTTCGCTCATAAGTTTACTTAGAGTCGGGGGATTGTAACGGGTTCGCCGCGATTTTGGTCATGCCGCCGTGGATTCTTTATGACGATTTGATTGCTGTCAGCCGCGCTAGGTCCAGCAAGACCGGCGACGCGCCCGCCGCCACGCTGACAGAGCCGCCCCCGAACGCCGCCGAGACCTCGCACACGAACGCCGCGCCGACCTGCACGATCAAGCGCCCGCGCTCGCGCCGGAAGCGAAACTGTTGAAACTCGCGCGGCGCGAAACCAAGCGGCAGCGCGAATGTCTGCTCCGAGCCATCGCCCACGTAACTGAGAGCCCAACTCCCGCCCTCACCTCGTTCCAACACGAAACTGAGCGGCTGCCCCTCCGCCGACGCGACGCCGGGACTTAACGAGTACTCTCTCACGGCGTCGCCCCCCGCGTCTTCCCCTTCGAGCCGCACGTTTAAGATCAACTCGAACGACTCGTGCGCGACGAGCCCGCCCCGGCTCACGCCCTCGCTGGGCGAGAGTCGTAGCAGCGCCCCCTCGAATTTACCCTCGACCGGCTCGCCCGCGTCCGACGCGCCGCCGAAGTCCCAACCGCGCCTGACACTCGCCGCCGGATCGTCGAACTCGTCCGCGAAGCCGCGCGTGAGGGTGAACCCGCGGAAGGCTGCGGCGCAGTTCTCCGTCAACAGCGACAGGTGATAGTTTGGGCTCAGCCCCGCGTCGGCGTCCAGCGACCCTTGCCAGCGCACCGCGCCGTCGTCGAGCGAGACGCTGACGAACGCCACGTCAACCTCGATCCGCAGTTGATGAAAAACGCGCGGATCGAAATCCGGCGGCAGCTCACGCGCTTCCCCTTCCGCCCAAGCCCCTCTCCGATGCCAGCTCAACGTGGCTTGCTGCCCCGCCCCGTCCATCTGGAAGCGCAAGACGTGCGCGCTGCCGTCGGAGAGCGAAATGCCGAATGCCCCCGCGCCTTGCTCCCCATCTGCTAGTGAGCGAAGCGTAACTTCGGCGACGAAGCTCGCCCCACCTTCGAGGCAGCGAGCCTCGGCCTCGCCCTCCGTTGACTCTTGCCTTGCCTCGCCGCCTTCGATAGACCAGCGACCCGACACGCGCTCCCAAGCCTCGCCCAAACCTTCGGCGCGCGATGCGTCGAAGTAGTCGGCGAACCACGGCACGTTCGGCGCGGGCTGCGGCGTCGTAGTCGGCCCGAGCACGGCGAGCGAGTCGCCGACGAACTCCATGCGGTCGATGGCAAGCACGCGCCCCTCTTCAGCCCAGCGGTGATAGACGCAGAAGAGTTGCTGATTGTCGGGCGCGCGCACGACCGAGTTGTGGCCGGGGCCGATGACCTTCTCCGGGATCGTGCGCAGAATGGGCAGTACCTTCTCGCCGTCCGCGTGCTGCTCCCACTCGGCGGCGCCGAGCACCCGATCACTCGCGGCGTAGCTCACGCCATAAGAGACGTTCTGCCAGTTGCCGCCGCTGAACATCTCGTAGTAGCGCCCCTTGCGCTCTAAGACGAAAGGCCCCTCGACCGTGTGCCAGCGCACGCCGCCCTTCTCCCTGCGCGCCGGATCGTAAACCTGCCAGTCGTAGCGCGCGCGCGTCACTGGTCGCGGTCGCCCTTCGAGCGTGAAATCGTCAACCAACCGATCGACGACCGTGCCCGTGCCGACGTGCGTGTGCGCGAGAAAGTCTGTCGCGTAGAAGAGGTAGCGCTGGCCGTCGCGGTCGGTGAAGACGTGCGGGTCGATGGCGAACTCTTCCGCCGTCAGGCGTCGTCCGCTGTCTGTGAACAGCCCTGCCGGATGATCCGCGACCGCGACGCGGACGTGCATCAGCGTCTCGTTGCCGACGCTGTAGTACATCAGAAATTTGCCGCCGTGGTAGTAGACTTCGGGAGCCCAGTAGCAAGGGTGCTCGCCGGGCAGTAGCTCAAGCGCGCCCGCGAGTTCTTCCCAACGGACGAGATCGCGCGAGCGCATCACGCCGAAGGCGCGACCGTCGCGCCAGAAGCCCGTGCAGTAGGCGAAATATTCGCCCGCGAACTTGAAGACGTAGGGGTCTGGAAAATCCCGCGCGTGGACGGGGTTGAGGTAAGTCTGGGCTGGCGACGCGTCTCTGAAGGCGGATGACATCGGCTCCCCGCTGGCTCGGCTTGTTCGGCTAACGCTTATGATTCTGCAACGACTAACGCTTCCGTGTCCACTTCGACGCCCGCTCGATCTTTGTGC
>JBJMGS010000366.1:0-58304 GCA_045807785.1 Pyrinomonadaceae bacterium | reverse complement strand
CACGTCATTAAGGTCGCCGGCATCGATCACGTCGGCATCGGTTCGGACTTCGACGGCGTCGAGAACGAGCTGCCCGCCGACATGGACGAAATCTCGAAGCTGCCGAACATCACTTACGAGCTGCTCAAGCGCGGCCACAGCGAACAGGACGTGCGCAAGGTGCTCGGCGAGAATCTGCTGCGCGCCATGTCGGAAGCCGAGCGCGTCGCGCGCGCCGCCAATCACGGGCAGTTGAGCGGCACTGGGAGCCTCCGCCGCATCGACTTGAAGAAGTAGTGAGACCGCGCGCGTCGGCGTGGGGGAGAAGAGCTGGCGACGAACTGAAGCGCGCGAGACGGGAGCGTGTAAAACGAAAGCGCACGGAGTGAGTGGACTCCGTGCGCTCTTCTGCTTCAGGGCGAGGAAAGTTTCGCTCCTCAGCGTCTGTGCGTGATCATCGAGCGTGATTAGCGTCCGCCGCCACCACCGCTGCCGGAGCCGCCGCCTGAGCCGCCGCCCGAAGACGAACCGCCGCCACCGCCCGATCCGCCGCTCGACGATCCGCCGCCGCCGCCGGACGAGCCGCCGCTACCGGAACCGCCGCCGCTACCGCTGCCGCCGCTGCTCCCAGAGCCGCCGCCGCTGCCGCCGCTGCCCGATCCGCCACCGCTGCCAGAGCCGCCGCCGGAACCGCCGCTGCCGGAGCCCCCGCCCGTGCCGCCGCCGCCACCCGACGAGCCACCGCTCGACGAGCTGCCACCGCCGCCCGAAGAGCTGCCGCCGCCCGATCCGCCCGAGCTGCCGCCGCTGCCTGAACCGCCGCCGCTACCACTTCCGCCGCCGGAGCCGCCGGTCGAACCACCACCACTGGAACCTTGTTCAAAGAACATCTTGATATCCTCCCTGATAGGTTGTTGGGGGGCCGCGTCGTACAACAGACGGGCTGCTTCGCTTCAGACGCGCCCCAGCGCGAAGAAGGATATAGCGCCCGCACTTGAACTTCAGCTAATTAACAATCAGCGTACCTCGCACGATAAGCAAAACTTGTGGAGCAATTGTCATGATTTGTCGTTCATTTGGTTTTGGAGCTGTCACTGCGTGCGCGCGCTCCGGGTCGCAAACGCGCGTGTTATAATTTTTTCTCTGATGAATCGCGCCGGAATTTACCTACACATCCCCTTCTGCCGCTCGCGCTGTTCCTACTGCGACTTCGCCACCGGACAGTACGATAGCGGACTGAGCGAGCGTTACGTCGCCGCGCTCGTCCGCGAGATTTCGACTTTCAACTCCGCGCGCCGTCTCTCTGAAGATGCGCGCCGCGCCGACACCATCTACTTCGGCGGCGGCACGCCGAGCCTGCTCACACCCGCGCAAGTCAAACTCATCTTGCGGACGGTCGGCGAGCATTTCACCGTCGGCACGGACGCCGAAGTGACGATGGAGATGAATCCCGGCACGGTCACGCCGGAGATAGCCGCGTCGTTTCGCGCTGCCGGAGTCAACCGCGCGAGCTTCGGCCTGCAAACCTTCGGCGACGAGCAACTGCGCCGCCTCGGGCGCACGCACACGGCAGACGACGCGCGCCGCACGCTCTGCACTTTGCGCGACGCGGGCTTCGCCAACGTGAGCTTCGATCTCATCGCCGGACTCCCCGAACAATCAGTCGAGCAATGGGTGCACAACATGGACGAGGCTTTAGAGCTGCGCCCCGAACACCTCTCGCTCTACCTGCTCGAAGTTCATGAGAGCACTCCGCTCGCCGAGCAAATCCGCCGCGGCATGTGGCGCGCGCCCGACCCGGACGCGGCGGCGGAGATGTACGAGCTGTTGCTCGAAAGGACGCACGCCGCCGGTTACGAGCATTACGAGATTTCCAACTTCTGCCTCGCGGGTCGAGCGTCGCGCCATAACCTGAAATATTGGACGGGTGATCCATACTTCGGCTTCGGCTGCTCCGCGCACTCCTACGATGGGCACAGCACGCGCTGGTCGAACGAGCGCGACACGCGGCGCTACTGCGAGCTGATCGAAGAGACGGGCAGCGCCATCGTCGAAACGACTTCCCTGACCGCGCGCGACCGCCAGTCCGAATCCCTCTTCCTCGGCCTGCGCCTCATGCGTGGGATTGATCTGCAAGAGCATCGCGCACACTTCGGCACCGACGTGCGCGCCACGCACGCCGCAGACCTCGCGCGCTTTGCAGAAGCGGGCTTGATTGAAATGGACGCTGACACCTTGCGCCTCACGCGCGCGGGCGCACTGCTCTCGAACGAAGTCTTCGCGGCGTTCGTGTGAGAAAGAAGCGATTAGCTGTTAGCCTTTAGCTATTAGCTTTAAGTCTGAACAGAGTTGAGCGAAAATCAAGCCATGTCTGACGGCTCGGCATTTGTAAATGTTTGGCTAACAGCTAACAGCTAATCGCCAACAGCTTAAACCCATGATTGATCTACGCAGCGACACCGTGACGAAGCCGACGCCGGCGATGCGTCGGGCAATGGCGGAGGCCGAGGTGGGCGACGACGTGTACGGCGAAGACCCGACCGTGAATCGCCTGCAAGAGCGCGCCGCCGAAGTGTTCGAGAAGGAGGCCGCGCTGTTCGTGCCGACCGGCTCGATGGGCAACCAGATCGCCGTCAAGCTGCACACGCGACCCGGTACGGAGATCGTCATCGAAGAGCGCGGGCACATCTACAACTACGAGCTGGCGGCGATGTCGGTCGTCTCCGGCACGCTCGCCCGCCCCGTCCGAAGTCTCGACGGCAGCGGCGTCCTCAAGTGGGAAGAGATCGCCGCGCGGCTTCACCTCAAGACCGACTACCACATCGCGCCGACCGGTCTCGTCGCCATCGAGAACTCGCACAACCTCGCGGGCGGAACCATCTACACGCGCGCGCGCACCGAAGAGATTTGCGCGGGCGCGCACGCGCTGGGTCTGCCCGTCCACCTCGACGGCGCGCGCATCTTCAACTCCGCCGCCGCGCAGGGAGAGACGGTCGCCGCGCTCGCTCGCCCCGCCGACTCGGTGATGTTCTGTCTCTCGAAGGGACTGGGCGCACCCGTCGGCTCGATGCTGCTCGGGCAGCAGGAGTTCATCGCAGAGGCGCGCTCTTGGCGGAAACTGCTGGGGGGCGGGATGCGACAGGTCGGCGTGCTTGCCGCCGCAGGGCTCGTCGCGCTGGAAGAGTCGCCAAAAGTTCTACATGAGGATCACGCCAACGCGCGCCGTCTCGCCGAAGGGCTGGCGGAACTGCCCGGCGTCAGGATTGATCCAGAGCGCGTCGTCACGAACATCGTCATCTTCGACGTGGCGGAGACAAACATCGCCGCTGACGAAATCTGCGGGCGCCTGCAAACACACAACGTCCTCGCCTCCGGCTTCGGCACGTCGATCCGCATGGTCACGCACTACGACGTGTCGCGCGAAGGAATCGAGCGGGCGCTAAATGCGTTGCGCGCGGCGTTAAAATAGATCGTAGGGGCAGGGCTTGTCCCTGCCCGCATCGTCCGCGAGGACGATCATCAAGCACCGTGTTCTTTCAACGTCGTATCCAATCGAACTTACGTTCGCGCGTTCGCGCGGCGGGCAGGGACAAGCCCTGCCCCTACAATTGCTGATGACGCGACCACTCATCATCGCCATCGACGGGCCTTCGGGCGCTGGGAAATCGACGCTCGGGCGCAGCCTCGCGCGCGAGCTGGGGCTGCTCTACGTGGACACGGGCGCGATGTACCGCGCCGTGGCGCTCGCCTGCATCGAGGCGAACGTCAACGCGAAAGATGCCGAGCTGGTCGAACAGGTCGCGCACCGCGCGCACGTCGAGTTGACGGGCGATCCCGACCACCTGCAAGTCAGACTCAACGGGCGCGACGTGTCGCCGGAGATTCGCTCGGAGCAGATCAGCCGCCTCGCCTCGGTCGTCTCGACCATCCCGGCGGTGAGACGCGAGCTGGTGCGCCGGCAGCGCGAGATGGGCGCGACGGGGGCGGGCGTCGTGCTCGACGGGCGCGACATCGGCACGGTGGTTTTCCCCGACGCGGACGTGAAATTCTTCGTCACCGCCGTGCCGGAAGAGCGCGCCAAGCGCCGCTACGAACAGGATCACGCCAAAGCGCCCGACTTAACTTATGAGGAGACGCTCGCCGACATCAACTCGCGCGACCAGCGTGATTCGACACGCGACGACTCGCCCTTAAAGATCGCCGAGGACGCCGTCGTCATCGACACGACCGACCTCTCCGTCGAAGAAGTCTTCGCGCGCATGTTGGAAGTCGTGCGTGAAAGGAAGGAGCGCGATTAGAATGAGCAAAAAGTTGCCCATCGTGATCGGGCTGATTTTCTTCCCACTCTTGCCGGTTCACGATCACGCAGCCGCACAAATTGAGAAGAGTCCGGGCTGTTCTATTGTACGCGCTGGCAAGCCCGCCTTGTTTATAAGTTACGATAGCGCAGGTGATGATCAACGATATGTGCGGCTGCGAATCAATAACAATTCTACCTGTGTCATGGTCATTGAGACGATTGATATTAACCCCGAAGCGGAAGCTTATAAGTCATCATTCAAG
This sequence comes from Pyrinomonadaceae bacterium, assembly GCA_045807785.1. Lineage (GTDB taxonomy): Bacteria > Acidobacteriota > Blastocatellia > Pyrinomonadales > Pyrinomonadaceae > JAIVGV01. Next base: position 53,762 of record JBJMGS010000366.1, on the reverse strand, counting down.
AGACAGGTCACGAACGTGCGCGGCAATCTCGTCGTCAAGTATGTTTTTGATCCGCCCCGTGAAGGCGTATTGATTCCGGTGGTTTACGATCATCAAGACGTGGCAAATGGGAAGGCCTTGGAGCCGGGAATGTCCATATTGGGCGACATTAAATTTACGCTCAATATCCCCGCTGACCGCTCCGTAATTTTCCAGGTCAGGGCCGAATATCTGAGGAAGGATTTCAGAATCGCCGTCCCGTTCAATTACGAATGGGAGAGAGGTACAGGCAATGAAGCCGCCCACCACCTGTATTACTATGCCCAAGATTTACCGCCAAGAGTCGTCTTAGGAACTAAACTTAGAAACTGATCCTGCCAAAGTCAATTATGTTCACAGGCATCATCGAAGAACTCGGTCGCGTGCGAAGCGTGGAGAAGCGCGGCGAGGGCGTGCGGATGCGCGTGGAGGCGCGGGTCGTCGCGGAGGGCACGCGGGAGGGCGACTCGATTGCGGTGAACGGCGTGTGCCTGACCGCGCTCGACGTGGGGCGTGATTCGTTCGCGGCGGACGGCTCGCGCGAGACTTTGCAGCGTTCCACGCTGGGGAGTTTGCGCGCCGGGTCGTTCGTCAACCTTGAGCGCGCGGTGACGCCCGCGACGCGGCTCGGCGGGCACATCGTGCAGGGGCACGTGGACGCGCGCGGTCGCTTCCTCTCGGCGGAAGATCACGGCGGCTCGTGGACGGTGCGCGTCGCGTACCCGAAAGAGATCGCACGCTACCTCGTCTTCAAAGGCTCGGTCGCGGTCGAGGGGATTAGTCTGACCGTCGCGGGACTCTCTGATGATCATTTCGAGATCGCCGTCATCCCGAAGACCTGGGCGGTGACGAACCTGTCGCGCCTGCGCCCCGATACGGAAGTTAATCTCGAAGCCGACATCATCGCCAAATACGTCGAGCGCATCCTCTCGGTCGGCAAGGCTGAGGCAGGGAAGCCTCAAGCGTCAGGCTTGACGCTTGAGCGGCTCGCCGAACTCGGCTATGGCTAGACCACTGGGAGCGCGGACGCGCCGAAACCATCCATATCCGCGCAAAACCTTCACCTCTCGCCGAGAAAGCCCGGCATATCCGCGCAAAATCTCCACAAATCAGTGCGAAACTCCGTCAATCCAGCGTGAAAGCTCATTGGATCGGCGCGCGAGACGTCTCGCACGGTGTGCGAGACGACCAGATCAGCTCGAAAATCGACCTGATCAGCGCGCGAGACGACTTGATCAGAGTGAAAGATGACTTGCGCAACGCGCGAGACGACCTGCGAGGTGCAAAAGTTCGTCCGAACAGCGTCAGAGACGACCTGCACGGCGTGAGAGACGACCGGATCAGCGTGAGAGACGACTGGATCGGTGTGAGAGACGAGCTGATCGGCGTGCGAGACGGCTGTATCGGCGTGAAGACTGGGTGGCGGGTGCGCGACTGGCTCTGTCCGACATCGCATACCGCGCGCGTGCGAAAAAGTCGGGTCGCAAAACGGCGCGCTTTCGGGTAACATACTCGCCGGTAAAACCGAATCTCCCCCGAACCAGAGAACACTTAGAAATGCCTTTCGCTTCGATTGAAGAGGCTGCCGCAGACATTCGCGAAGGTCGCATGGTGATCATCGTGGACGACGAGTCGCGCGAGAACGAGGGCGACCTGGCCTGCGCCGCCGAACTCGTCACGCCTGAGCTCGTCAACTTCATGGCGACTCACGCGCGCGGCCTCATCTGTATGCCGCTCACAGAGGAGCGCTGCGACGAGCTGCACCTGACGATGCAGGTCAACGACAACACTTCCTTCTTCGGCACGGCCTTCACCGTCTCCGTCGAGGCGCGACGCGGCGTGACGACCGGCATCTCTGCGTCCGATCGCGCGACGACGATCCTGACGGCGGTTGACCCGAAGACCCGCCCGCAAGACCTCGCGCGCCCCGGTCACGTCTTTCCCCTGCGCGCGCGAAAGGGCGGCGTGCTCGTCCGACCCGGCCAGACCGAGGCGATCATTGACCTCGCGCGCATCGCGGGATTGCAACCCGCCGGAGTCATCTGCGAGATCATGAACGCCGACGGCACGATGGCGCGCCTGCCGCAGCTCACGGAGTTCGCGCGCGAGCACGACCTCAAGATCATCTCCGTCGCAGACCTCGTGCGCTACCGCGTGCGCCGCGAGACGCTCGTGCGCCGGGCGGTCGAGACGGACGTGCCGACGGTCTTCGGGCGCTTCCGCGCCGTGGCGTTCGAGAACGTCGTCAACGGCGAGATACACCTCGCGATGGTGATGGGCGACGTGGGCGTGGACGAGCCCGTGCTGGTGCGCGTCCACACCGAGAGCGTGACGGGCGACGTCTTCGGCTCGCTTTTGGACGATTCCGGTTTTCAGCTCCACACGGCTCTGGAGAAGATCGCGGCGGCGGGGCGCGGCGTCGTGCTCTACCTCAAGCAGCGCGAGCACGGGCTCGACCTGATGCACCAGCTCCGCACTTACGCCGTGATGCAGGAGCGCGGGATCAACTTTCAGGAGGCGAGTGTCGAGACCGGCTACGGCGCGAACCGCGACTACGGTGTCGGCGCGCAGATACTCCACAACCTCGGCCTGCGGCGCATCCTGCTGTTGTCGAACCACCCGCCGAGGGTTGCCGCTCTTGAAGGCTTCGAGCTGGAAGTGGTCGGCAACGTACCCTTAGGCGAGCCCGCGAAAGAGACCGTCAACGCGCGGCGTTGACGGCGCGCGGCGGGCGACTTTAGAGCGCGCCGAATTTTCAGGTCAACGCGCGTCGCCGCGCGCGCATCTCTGAACGCACGTCGCACGAAACTTTCTCCTCTTTGTTACAGAGCAGTCTGCTTTTCGACTCTCAAGACACGGCGCGCTCGGCTTTAAGTCTGTAATGCCTGTTGACGATCACAAGGGACGGGAAGAGAACACCCCCACGCCGCCCGCCGCCGACGCGCCGGAGACAAGCGACGCCGCGCCCGCGCCGCCGCCGCCGCCGCGCCGGATGGGCTGGCGTCGCCGCTACGTCACGCGGCGCAACGCCCTGCTCACGGGTGTGGCGCTCGCCGCCGCCGTCCTCCTGCTCGCACTCGTCGCCGTCCTGCTCTACCGCACGGGTCAGATCGACAACCTCATCGCGCGACAGATCACCGGCACGCTCGCCGAGTACGGCATCCGCACCGAGTTCAAAGGCTTCCACACGCGGCTCGGCGCGCGCACGGCGGAGCTGACCGGCGTCGATCTCTACGACGCGAAGACCGGCGAGCGGCTCGGTCACGTCGAGCGCATGGTCGCCACCGTCCGCGTCGAAGACATATATGCCCTCAGCCTGCGGCGCAACGTCAACCTCGAAGCCTTAGACATCGACGGGTTGGAGCTGTGGGTCAAGTTCGACGCCGAGGGCCGCTCGAACTTCCAGAACCTGCGCCTGCCGCCGCCCGAAGAGAACAAGCGCATCACTTTCTCTTACACGACGGCGCGCCTCTCGCTCTCGCACGCCGTTGTCCATTACGGCGACGCGCAGCACGAACTCTCTGGCGAGGCGCGCAACCTGCACGCGACCGTCGTGCCCGACGATCTGAATGCCCCCGCCGCCAGCCGCATGAACCGCGTCGAGATCGGCTTCGATAACTCGACGCTCACCTACGACGGCAAGCCCGCGCTCGAAAACATCTCGGTTGACGCGAAGGGTCGCGTCGATCAGACACGCGCCGAGATTCAGGACATCACCTTGCGCTCGCCCGTCGCCGAGGCGCACCTCGCGGGCACGCTCGACGACTGGCGCGCGCTGCGCTACCGTTTGCAGATCACTTCGAGCGTCGATCTCACGCAAATCTCGAACACCTTCCAGACCGCGACGACCTTGCGCGGCGCGGGCAGGTTTAACGGCACCATCGTCGGCGACGGCGAGAAGTACCGGATTGACGACGGTGTCGTCGAATCCGACGCGCTCGCCGCCGGGAACGTCCGCCTCAAGAATCTGAACGTGACGGCGAAGGCTACGGGCGACGCTGGTAGCGGCAGCTACGACGCGCAGGGCCGCGCCGTGGCGGAACTCCTGACGGCGGGCGACTTCGTCCTGAACGCCGTGCAGGTGCGCGGCGGCGTAATGGGCACGGGCTCTGATTTCCGCTTCCTCGGCGAGCTGCGCGCCGCCGCCGCGCGCAGCGGCGAGGCTTCCATCGCCAATCTGATTTTGAGCGACGCCGTCGCAGAGTATCGCGACAGCCAGCTCGACGCGTCGGCGAAGTCTGCGAGCGCCGGCAGCTTGCGCGCGGCGGGCGCGCAAGTGGCGGGCGTGCAGACTTCGGGCTTGCGCCTGAAGCTGAAAGACGCGCGCAACTTCGACGCCTCCGCGTCGCGCGTCGCGGCGGGCGCGATCACGTCGAAGGGCACGAAGGTGAACGGCGTCACCGCGTCGAACGTGACGGCTGTGGCGCGCGATGGCGTGACGCGCATCGAGACGCACGACGTGCGCGTCGCGGGCGGTGAAGTGGCGGGCGCGCGTTTGGGTAGCATCAACATCGCGGGCGCGCGCCTCTCGATTCTGGAGAACGGTCGCGTCGAGGGCTCGACTTCGGACATCAGCGCTGGAACAGTCGCCTTCAAAACGGGCAACTCCGCCGGGCGCGCCGACGCGGTGAAACTCGCGCGCCCGGTCTTCGTCCTGGAGCCTTCGGGGCGCTACCGCGCGAGCGCGGATTTGAGTCTCGGCGGCGGCGTGCTCGGCGAAGTTCCCCTGGGCGCGGCGCGCGCGTCGGTCGTCGCGACGAACGACGAGATACAGCTCAACAACTTCGCCGCCGAAGCCCTCAAGGGTCGCGCGCGCGGCAACGCCGTCATCAACACGGCGCGCGGCGCGTCGCGCGTGAATGCCACGTTCGAGGGTCTGGACGTCGGCGCGCTCGTCGCCGTGCTCACGGGTCGCGCCGTGCCTCTGACGGGCGCGGCGACCGGCGCGGCGAATCTCAGCTTTCCGGGCACAGACTTCGCGCGTGCGTCCGGCACTCTGACCGCGCAACTCGCGGGCGAGACCGGCAACGACGTGAGCGGGCGCACGCCCCTGACGGGCGAGTTGGGTTTGCGCGCCGACCGCGGCCTCTTCCAGATCGAGCGCGCGAACTTGCAGGCAGGCGCGAGCCACCTCAGCGCGACCGGGCGCTTCTCGTTCGAGAACGACTCCGATCTACAGGTCAACCTCGTCTCGACCGACGCGGGCGAGCTTGAGCGCGTCGTTGTCGCGTCGAACCTCATTCCGGCGTTCGAGGACGCGCTGCACGACTACGGGATCGATCTCGGCGGGCGTCTGGAATTCAGCGGCACGCTCCGCGGTGCTCTGAGCGATCCGCAAGTCAACGGACGCGCCTCGCTCGCTTCGCTCCTCGTCAACGGACGCGACCTCGGCTCGCTCGCCGCCACGCTCAACTCCGACCAGACGGCGACGCACGTCACCGACGGGCGGCTCACGGATCGCAGCGGCGGCTCGGCGCAGTTCACGCTCGACGTGCCGCGCGTGGGCCGAAATAACGCCGCGCTCACGGCAACGCTCGACCGGCTGAACATCGGCACGATCCTCGCCGCCGTCCCGCAGCTCGGCGGGGGCGACGCGGCGGGCAGCGCGGGCACGGAGCTGGCTGCGGTCGGCCCGACCTCGGGCAAGATCAGCGTGACGGGCATCCCCGGCGCGATGAGCGGCAGCGCAGACCTGCGCGCAGGCCCCGGCGAGATCAGGGGCGAGCCCTTCGAGTCCATCATCGCTAAAGCGACCTTTAACGGCTCGAACGTCAATCTGGAAAATCTCGACGCGCGCTTCCGTTCGGGCGAGGTCACGGCGAGCGGCAGGTTCAACGCCGAGGACAAGAGTTTCGATCTCAACGCGAAGGGCGCGGGCGTCGAGCTCGGAGTCGTACAGTCGATCTTCGGCGTCGCGCCGCAGCAGAGCGTCGCCGGCACGTTCGACTTCACGGCGCAGGCGGCGGGCGTGTACGGCAAGCCGCGCACCTACAACGTGACCTTGAGCGGCGAGGGGCGGGGCGTCACCATCAACGGGCAGCAGGCGGGCACGCTCGCGCTCACGGGTCGCACCGAGAACGACCGCATCACGCTCCAGCTCTCGACCGGCATCCTCGGCGGCGCGCAGCCGCAGGTCATCACCGCCGAAGTCGATCTCTCGAACGAGAATCTGCCGACGACGATCAAGACCTCGCTGACGGGCGTCGATCTCTCTCACCTCTTCGCCATGCTCATGCCCGGCGCGAACGTGAAAGTGTCTGGGCGCGCGACGGGCACGCTCAACGCTTCTGGCAACATCTTCGACCGCGAAGAGGGCTTCAACCTGGGCGCGCTGCAAGGCACGGCGCAGTTCTCGGAGTTGACCGTCCAGATCGAGGACGTGCAACTGAAGGCGGAAGACCCGCTCATCGTCAAGTTCTCGCCCACCGAGATCACTTTCGACCGCACGCGCTTCACGGGGCCGAGCACGAATCTGGTCTTCGGCGGGACGGCGGCACTCGGCGCGGGCGGGCGGCAGAACTTCTCCGTCAACGGCGATCTCAACCTGAGAGTCCTGAACGGCGTCTCGCGCGACAACTTCTTCGCCGGCGTCGCGCGACTCGAAGCGCACGTCACGGGCACGTTCGAGACGCCGCGCGTGACCGGCACCGCCACGGTCGCCGACGCAACCCTCTCGACGCTCGTTCAGGATCAGCGCCTGACGGTGCAAAACGTCAACGGCGCGATCCGCTTCACCGCCGACCGCGCCGAGGTCGAATCGCTGACGGGCGTGCTCGGCGGCGGGCGCGTCTCGGTCACGGGCGGGACGCTGCTCGCCGGCTACATGCCTTCGCAGTTCCGCTTCTCGATCAGGGGCGAGCAGATCACCGTCCCGTTCCCGCGCGACTTCCGCTCGACCGCCGACGCAGACCTCGTCGTGCAGGGCTCGATGCGCCGCCAGCAGATCAGCGGCACGGTGAACCTGCGCCGCGCCGAGTACACGCAACCCATCGAGCTGGCCGACTTCATCGACCGCCGCCGCGAGGCGACGATCACCGAAGGCGTCGGCGCGACCGGCGGTCTCGGCTCGAACGTGCAGCTCGACCTGAGGGTCGAGGGGCGCGACGCGCTCGTCGTACGCAACAATTTGGCGGACGCGGTCGGCTCGGTCTCGCTCCAGATTCGCGGCCCCGTGGACGAGCCCATCATTTCGGGACGCATCACCGCCACGCGCGGCACGATCAACTTCATCCGCAACCAGCGCTACGAGCTGGAGCGCGCCATTATCGATCTGCCGCCGCAGACGGGACTCGATCCCGTCCTGAACATTCAGGCGGAGTCCGAGATCAAGGGCTACCGCGTCGTCGTCGGCATCACGGGGCCGCTCTCGCAGCCGACGGCGAACGTACGCTCCGAGCCGTCGCTGCCGCAGGTGGACGTCGTCTCGCTCATCACGCGCGGCGACATCTCTTCGGGCGACGAGAGTCAATCGACGCTCGCGCAGACCGGCCTCGGCACGGCGACGAGCCTCCTGACCGAGACGCTGATCAACGCGCCCGTCCAGCGCGCCACTGACAAGCTCTTCGGCCTGAACCGCTTCGAGCTCGATCCCCTGATTGCCGGACGCGGCGGGGCGAGCCCGACGGCGCGGCTCACCGTCGGTCGCCAGATCAACCGCAACCTGTCGGTGACTTATTCGACCAACGTGACGACCGATCAGAATCAGGTCTTCGCGCTCGAATACCGTCTCTCGGATCGCCTGTCTTTCGTCGCGCAGTACCAGCAGGGCAACGTCAACACCCTGCACGCGCAGCGCGACAACTTCAGTTTCGAGATTCGGTTCAGGAAGAGGTTTTGAGGAGCTGTGAGCGATTAGCTGTTAGCGCTTAGCTATTAGCCATTAGCCGGTAAACAGCCCGCGAGCGGGCGAAAGAACGTAGCCCACGGCGTGAGCCGTGGGACGGTGCGCCGGAGAAATTTGAGAGCCCATGGAGTGGGCGAAAGAAAATCGGATTTGCTGTCCAAGCGGAATCAAAAGGATGACGTGCTTCGCATCGTCCGGGAATTGATCGCGTGTTGCTTAACGTCGCGTGCGGCATTCTTTCGCCCGCTCACGCGGGCTCTTACGTGATTGGTTGTGCCTGATCCCACGGCTGGCGCCGCGGGCTACAAATGTGCCGCCCCTGACGGGGCTTGCTGAATCGTTCGGGACATCTTGAATCTTCGTTACTTCATCGCCGTCATGTCGCTCCTCGTCGTCGCAATCGCGTGCGGTGCGTCGGCGCGCGCCGACGCGCTGCCCGACTTGAGCCGGTATGAGGGGCGCAACGTCGTCTCGGTCGAGGTGGTGTTTGAGGGCGCGCCGCGCGACGAGCGCGCCGAGGCAGACCTGCGTGCGCTCCTGACCGTCGTGCCGAACACGCCGTTCGCGGCGGCGCGGGTGCGCGAGTCGCTGCTCAACCTGTTCGATTCGGGGAAGGGTCGGGTCGCCAACGCGCGCGTCGAGGCGACCGAAGGTGCGGGCGGCGGCGTCGCGCTGCGCTTCGTCGTGCGCCCGCAGGTGCGCGTCACGCGCGTCGCCATCGATCTTGCGGCGCCGCCCGCGTCGGGCATCACGGCGGACGACATCCGCACGCGCCTCAACCTTCTGGAGACGGGCGCGCGCGTCTCGGATCAGACCTTGCGGAACAACGCCGATCTCATCCAGGCGTACCTGCGCGATCACGGCTTCTACGGCGCAGACGTTTCCTACCGCACGGACGTCGATCCGGCAGGCACGGGCGCGGTCGTCACCTTCGCCGTCAAGACGAACGAGCAGGCGTCGGTCGAAGCCTTCAACGTCAGCGTCAAAGGCTTCGACGCGGCAGCGCTCAAACCGCAGTTGAAACTCCAGGCGGGTGCGCCCTTCTCGCAGGCGGCGCTCGGCGAGGACGTGGCGCGCGTCCGGCGGGCGATCATCGATCAGGGATACTTAGCGCCGCAGCTCGACCAGCGCATCGTTATCGACTCGCAGCACAACACCATCGGCGTGAGCGTGACGGGCGGCGTCGGGCCGAAGGCGGCGGTCTCCGTGCGCGGCTACGACGTCAACGAGAAGACGCAGCGCGATCTGCTGCCCGTCCGGCGCGAGGGCACGATTGACATCTCGGCGATCATCGAGGGCGGGCGACGCCTGAAGAACAAGCTTCAGGAGAACGGCTACTTCTTCGCGGACGTGCGCGCACGCTGCACGGTTGACGTACCCGTTCCGCCGTCGTCACCCGACGACGCGCCGCTTGATGAGAACGAGGAAGCCGACCCGGCTTGTCAGAATTTGAACCCGCAGCAGTTAAGCGGTCACACCGTCAACATCGCCTACGATGTCACGCCCGGTCGCCGCTTCCGCCTGACCGACATCCGCATCGAGGGCACGAACCAACTCGCCGTTGCCGACGTCGAGAAAGACCTCAAGTCGCAGACGCGCAACGCGTTCGCCTTCATCCCGCTCCTGGGCTACGGCCACGGCTACACGAGCGACGACGCGCTGGAGCGCGACCGGCTGCTGATTGAATCGCGGATGCACGAGCTGGGCTACCGGCACGTGAACGTGGAGGTGCGCCGCGGCGTCGCGCTCAACAGCGAAGACCTCGTCGTCACCTTCGCCGTCACCGAGGGCGCGCTGACGCGCGTCGCGGGTGTGGAGGTACGCGGCAATCAGATTTACGAGGCGAAGCATTTGCTGGACGAGCCGTGCGTGGCGGCGAAGCAGACGAGCGCGCCCTGCACCGTGACGGGCGCACCCTACTCGCGCTCGCTCGCCCGCGCCGACGCCGGTCGCATCCGCGATCTCTACGCGCGCAACGGCTACATCGACTCGGAGGTCACCGCGAGCATCGTCGAATTGCCGAAGAAGGGCGACGACGAGCAGGTGCGGATCGTGTACGACGTGAAGGAGGGCGGCAAGGTCTTCATCGATCAGATCGTCATCCACGGCAACGTCCGCACGAAGCGCGACGCCATCCTCGAAGCCCTCCCGCTCAAACCAGGGCAGGAGTTGCGCCTCGACCAACTGCGCGAGAGCGAGCGCGTGCTTTACAACACGAACGCCTTCCGGCAGGTGCTCATCCGCACCGAGCCGCACGGCGAGACCGCTTCGGGCTTCCGCCAGCACGACGTGATCATCGATCTCGAAGAGCTGCCCCCGCGCCGCATGGACTACGGCGGCGGCTACTCGACCGACGGCGGGCCGCTCGGACTCTTCGAGCTGTACCACAACAACCTCTTCGGCTCGCTCCGCCAGGGCGCTTTTCGCGCGCGCGCCAGCGGCCTGCACCAGCTCTTCCGGCTGGAGTTCTACGACCCGCGCTTCCGCCACTACGGGCAGACGAAGTTCTCGCCGCTCGCCATCTCGGCGCAGTACCAGACCGACAAGAGCGTGACGCGCTTCTTCCGCTCGACGCTCGACAAGGGCACGCACGGCATCGTGCAGCGGCTCGACCCCGACGGGCACCCGATCCTCATCAGTTGCACGCTCCCCGAGGAGCTGTGCGAGCACACGGGCGAGCCTTCGATCAACCGCTTCACCATCAACATCGAGTCGCAGCGCGTCCTGCAAGAGCGCTCCAACACGATCCTCTTCGTCCGCTACAACTACGAGGACGTGCGCCTCTTCAACATTGGGAGCCTATTGCTCGCGCCCATCCTCGAACCCGACCGTGCCGTGCGCCTCTCGCGCTTTGGCGCGACCCTGACGCGCGACACGCGCGACAGCGAGTTCGATCCGACGCGCGGCGAGTTCTTCACGTCGGACTTCGCGGTCGCGCTCCGGCAGCTCGGCGGCAACCTGTCTTTCTCGAAGTCGCTGACGAGCTACCGCCGCTACTGGCGCTTCGGCGCGCCGCCGACCCGCGCCCAGCAACTCGACCGCCAGCGCGGGGGCTTGCTTGCGGGCGTGGGCGGCGCGGTGCGCCAGACGGTCGTCGCCATCAATGCCACCTTCGGCGCGTCGAATCTGTTCAACCCGCGCGACCGCGACGGCGTTCCCGGCATCAGCGACGTTGATCTCACGCTCCCGATCAGCGAGCGGTTCTTCTCGGGCGGCGCGAACACGCTGCGCGGCTTCGGCTTCGAGGAGGCAGGCCCGCGCCTCGCCGTCTGCCCCGGACAACTGACCGTGGTCGGCTTGGAGAGCTGTCTGGGCGGCGTCTTCCGCAACTCGAAGGGCGAGCAGGTGCGGCTTGAGCCGTTCGACGTGCCCATCGGCGGAAACGCCGAGGCGGTCTTCAACGCAGAGGCGCGCATCCCCCTGCGGACGAACTTCCAGATCGTGCCGTTCTACGACGGCGGCAACGTCTTCCGCCGCGTCGGCGACATCTTCGGGCGCAACGACCGCAGCACTTCGACGGACATCAACGAGCGAAACCTGCGCGTCACCTGGACGCACACAATCGGCGTGGGCTTTCGCATCAAGACGCCGCTCGGCCCGCTCGCGGTTGATTACGGCTACCTGCTCAACCCGCCGGAGTTCGAGATACCGCAGCAGGCGGGCTTCCCCCCGGCCATCCACCGCCTACAACGCGGTCGGATTCAGTTCCGTTTCGGGCAGACGTTCTAACGAAGGATGAAGGCGGCAAGGCGAAGGATGAAGTTAAGAAGATAAGGCGTGTGTGAGATGAGAGGCGAGAGGGAAGTGAAAAATTCGGGGACGGCGCGGCGCGGGCTAAGAGTTATGACGATTCGACGCGCGTGCGTGCGGCTCGTCGTCGTGCTGTGCCTGCCGCCCGCCTTCCTCTGCGTCGGCGCGGGGCGCGCTTCCGGTCAGGAAGTGGTTGACAGAATGGTGGCGACGATCAACGGGCGCGAGCTGATCACTTACACCGATCTGCTCTGGCAGTTGGCGCTCCAGCCCGACACGCCGCTCGACAACCCGCGCCCGCAGGACTTGCAGGACGCCCTCAACCGCCTCGTCGATCAGCGCCTCATCTCCACGGAAGCCGGGCGGCTGCCGACCGTCTCGCCGACCGACGCACAGGTCACCGCGGCGGTCGCCAGCCTCGTCAAACGCTTCCCCACGCAAGCGGCTTTTCAGGAGCGCATCGCGCGCGTCGGGCTGACCTCCGAACAACTCCACGAGATCGTCAGCCAGCGTCTGGAGATCGAGAACTACCTCAACTTCCGCTTCCGCGACTTCGTCGTCGTCTCGCCGAAAGAGACTGCTGACTACTACCGCGACACCTACCTGCCGCGCTTCCGCCGACAGAACCCCGGACGCATCGTCCCGACGCTCGAACAGGCAACGCCCGAGATCGAGCAGACCCTGACGGAAGCCAAGGTCGAGTCCGACACCGACGCCTTCATCGAAGACGCACGCGCCCGCAACGAGATCGTCATCCTCGATCCGTCCCTCGCCAAAGGTTAGCCGACTCAGGCGCTGCGGAGTCTCGACGCGACCGAGGCACTCATCTCGGAGGTCAGGGCATGACGGTCGGCGAACAATTCCCAGACGTCGCCCGGTGCGGCGGGTACGTCCCGCGACAGGACGTGCTCGATCAGGCGGAAGCGTTCCGTCGGGCTGGGGTGCGTGTCCGTGTCCGCAGTCTCGCGGTTGATCGCGCGGTCGAACTCCTCTTCGAGCGTGCGCTGCTGTGCGCTCATCTGCGGGTCGGGCAGCTCGTAGAGGTTCGCGGGGGCGCGCCGCGCCCCCGTCGCGCTCCTGATCTCCTCGTTGACCACCTGCTCGAAACTGATCGAGCGGCGGACGACGTGTATGAGCCCCTCGCGGAAGGCTGCCGCGCCGTAGTGCCTGGCGGCGAGGCGATCCGCGAGGACTTCCTGAAGCCGCCCCGCGCCATGGCTGATAGCGGTGAAGATTTTGTAGTAGAGGCGCAGGAAGTGGAAGCCGAGGTTCCAGCGCGTGTTCTGCCGGCTGGCGATGATGCCGCGCGCGAAGTTGAGCATGTCAGTCTTGACTCTGAGCGCGATGTCGCCGCCCGCCGTGTCGCGGTTGATAAAGTGACCGTACTCGTGCGCGAGCACGGCGCGGAAGGCGTCCTGCCGGAACCCGTTGAGCACGCCGACGCCGATGAGCAGCACGCGCTCCGCGTCGTCTTTCATGCGCGCGCGCAGAGTCCCGCGTTCGTAAACCGCGACCTCCGTGCCTGGCGTGACACGAATTTCGTTGATGGGTCGCGTGCCGACCGCGCCCGCCACCTCGCGCGCCATCGTCCACAGCCCAGGCGCCTCGCGCTCGGCGAGCGCGCGCCCGGGGTCTTCCTGTTTGTGTCGCACGAAGAGCGAGCGGATCATCTGATAGACCGTCACGAGAGCCCCGCAGGTGAGTACGATGATAAGCTTGATGGGGAGCCAGCCGAGCATCATGAAGCCGTAGATGACGCCAGCCGTAACGCCGAGGACGAGCACGATCACGATGGGCAGAGAGACGTAGTAGTAGAGACCCGCGACGTTGATCACCGCGCGGTAGAGTCGGCGCAGGCGGTGCTCGGCTTCGCCCACTGGCGCGTTCGGATCGGCGGTCTCCAGGTGGCGCAGTGTGCGCCGCGAGAGCGCCTTGCCCAGCACGAACATGAACGCGATACCCAGCGCCCAGAGCGTTAAGACGCCGAGCGCCACGTAGATCGAGCGCCACGCTAAGAGGTGCGTGCTGACGCCGCTCTCGCTGAGAAAGCTTTCGACCTCTGCGGGCGGCAGTCCCATCTGCCCGGCGCGCTTAATCTCGCTATCAGCCTTCGACCAGTTCTCGTCGGACGCGGCGAGGATCGCGCTGAAGTAGTGCGTCGGCATCAGCTCCGGGTGGTGTTCGGAGAGCGACTGCGTGGCGGTGCGGAAGTCCGCTAGCGCGTTTGCCTCAAGAGAGAGTTGCCCTAGCAGCAGGGCGTAGCTCGGATCGCTCGCGTCGGTGTTGAGACGGAAAGCCTCTTCGGCGAGGGCACGCGCCTCCTGTTTTTCGGCGGCGCTGCCCTGCGTCTGTTCGTCCGGGTAGGCGAGCGTTTGCGCCAGTCCCAACAGGTTGTCGGGCGAATTCTTCAACGCCACGGCTCGGCGCAGCCGCGTCAGCCCATCGTCCTTCTTCCCCGTGGCGACGAGCGCGTAGCCGAGCCTGCGGTTAGCCACGTCCCAGTCCGGCACGCGCTTGATCACTTCCTGATAGAGCCGTGCGGCGGTTTCGTGGTCGCCGCGATCCATCGCCTCGGTCGCCTGTTTGAAGGTCTCGACCGAGCCGGGCGAGATCGCTTTCAACTCCTCCCAGAGTCGCGCCTCCTTTTGCATGTCACGCTGCGGCGTCTGCGGCTGCGTCGGAGCCTGCGCGCGAGCGGTGAAGGTCAAGGCGAAGAGGAGCGCGGCGCCGAGCGCGGGCGCGATTCTGTGTGCGTCATGCTGAAACAACTGACTACCTCCGAATGAAATTGCCCAGTGAGGGCAGGGCGCGGGCGTAGCGGCGCGAACAGGTCGCGTCCGCGCCGCCAACTCCTCGCGCGAGCGTGGTTGAGCGCGTGTCGGGTCTGTTAAATTTGTTTGAGTCCTGACTACGTGGCTAGAGGACTACCGCCGGGGCACGGGCTGCGCCGCGACGGGGGCAGAGCAGCCGCGCGACAGTCTAGCGGGCGGCGCGCGAATTCTCAAATCTCGGCGCACACCTCGCAAGGCTTCTTTCGTTCGCCGCACGTGTTGACTTAAACTGAGCCTCTAAAACTCTTCCGCTTCACTGTTGATGATCATGCGCCGCGACGAGACGAAACATCGGACACGACCGCGCGTCGGGCTCGCCCTCTCGGGCGGGGCGGCGCGCGGGGCGGCGCACGTCGGCGTGTTGAAGGTGCTGCTCGCGCACGGTGTTCCGGTCGATTGCGTCGCGGGCACTTCCGCCGGGGCGCTCGTCGGCGGGGCGTTCGCGGCGGGGCTCGCGCTCGAAGAGTTGGAGCAGTTCGCGCTGAGGATGCGTTGGCGCGACTTCGGGCGCGTGACGCTCTCGCGCCTCGGCGTGCAGTCGAATGCGCGCATGGAGGAGTACATCCGCGCGAAGTTCCCCGCGACGCGCTTCGAGGAGTTGCCGATTCCTTTCGCGGCGGTCGCCACCGACTTCGATACGGGTCACGCCGTCGTCCTCAAAGACGAGGGCGATCTCGGCTTCGCCATCCGCGCGAGCTGCGCCGTGCCCGGCTGGTACGTGCCGGTCGTGGACGGCGAGGGGCGGCGGCTCGTTGACGGCGGGCTCGTCTCCATCGTCCCCGTCGAAGCCGCGCGCGCGCTCGGAGCCGAGGTCGTCGTCGCCGTGGACGTCAACTACGAGGGCGCGAAATTCCTGGGCGCGCCGCGCTCGGCTATCGGCGTCATCTTCCAGTCGATGATGCACGTCCAGCGCAGCGCCAGCGCGCACGAACTGCGCCGCGCGGACGTCGCCGTCCTGCCCAAAGTCGGCCACATCCGCTGGGACGAGATGTCGCGCGCCGCCGAGCTGATCGCGGCGGGCGAGGCCGCCGCCCGCGAAGTGCTGCCGCAGCTCGAAGCGCTGCTCGCGCCGCCCGCAGAAACGTGGACAGAAGAGAGCCGGGCGCTGCCGTAGCCGCGCGGCGACGAACAGGCGTGAGCCGCGCGGCGACAACATAACGCTGCCGCGTGGCGGACTGTTTTGAAACGACACAGCGCGCCGCGACTGTCTCCGCACGCGACGCAACCCCCCCAGCCCACATGCCCGCCGTCCTCAACCAAGCACGCGCCGCACGCACTCTCACCAAGCCTCTAACTCTTCTCAACGTTCGACGTAGGGCGCGGGCGCGCCCGCTCCTGTCCGCGACGCGCACGCGGTTGGCACGCGCGTTGCCCAACGTCAGGCAAGAGATGTTGATGAGAGGGCGTAATCGAACATGAAAGAACTAGCCGCCAGCGTCGTGCAACTGTTCGCCATCATTTTGATCACGATCACCTTCGCCGTCTCGGTGGCGGCGCTCTCCACCTGGGCGGATTCCGTCGCGACGACAGGCGACGGTCAGGTGCAGGCGGTGACCCACGGCACACCGTAGCCTCTGGGCGCCGTAGCCTCTGGGCGAAAGAGAAATCCGACGCCGATTAGTCGTTTACCTCACACGCACGAGAACAAAATTTACTCTGCGGGATGCCAGCCCCGGCACGCCGCACTGTGTCCCGCGCCCGCCGGTTTGAAGCGACGGCGCACGTTCGCTGAACCGACGACGGCGACAAAGGGCTAACCAAAAATGGTGGTTGAGACGAAAACGATCATGCTGACGACGCGCCACGCGAGCGCGCGTCAATCGCTCGCCGCCGCCGGTCGCGGCGCACTGCGCCCGTTCGTTATCTTTCGCCGCCGCGCGTTGCGCGTCGCGTTGTTCGTGACGCTCGCCGCGTGCGCCGTCGTCGCCTCCGCGCTCGTGTACAGCTACAACGCCGCCGCGCTCACCATCGACGAGCGACTCGCCGCCGGATACCTGACGAGCCGCGCCGGAATTTACGCCGCACCGCGCGTGCTGCGCGCCGGGCAAAACTTCCCACGCGGGCGTCTGGTCGAGACGCTCCGGCGCGCGGGCTACGTCGAGGCGTCGGCGAGCCAAGTCTGGAGCGGCGCGTTCGTCGAGCGTGAGGGCGAGGTCGAGATTTACCCGCGCGCCGCGGCGCGCACGGATCGCAGCGCCGACGAGCTGGGCTTCATGCCGCGGACGGTGCGCGTCCGCTTCGACGCGCACGATCGCGTCTCGGAGATCACGGGCGACGACGTGACGCTCGCCTCCTTTACGCTCGAACCCGAAATACTTGCGGGCGACGACGCGATGAAGGTCGGGCGCAACACGTCGCTCTCGTTCGACGACGTTCCGCCCGTGCTCGTCAACGCGATCAGCTCAATCGAGGATCGGCGCTTCTTCGAGCACCGCGGCCTCGACCCCGTCGGCATCGTTCGCGCGGCGCTCACTTGGGCGGGGCTCGCGGGCGACGAAGGCTCGCCCGTGCATCAGGGCGGCTCGACCATCACACAACAGCTCGTTAAGAACACTTACCTGACGCCGGAGCGCACGCTCGCGCGCAAGTTCAAGGAGGCGATGCTCGCCTTCGCGCTCGAACGCCGACTCTCAAAGCAGGACATCTTCACCCTCTACTGCAACGAGGTCTATCTGGGGCGACGCAACGCCACCGCCGTGCGCGGCGTGCGGCAGGCGGCGCGCGCCTACTTCGGGAAAGAGCTGCGCTCTCTGTCCGTCGCGGAAGCGGCGACGCTCGCCGGGATGATCCAGAGCCCCGCGCGCTTTGCGCCCGACCGCCACCCGGAAGAGACACGCGCGCGCCGCAACAGCGTCATCGCCGCGATGCTGCGCGACGGTCGCATCACGCGCGAAGATGCCGAATCGGCTTCCGCCGAAGCGGTCCACGTCGCGCCCGCCGCCAGCGTCGAAAGCTCGGTCGCGCCGTACTTCGTCGATTACGTCAACCGGCTGATTGACGCGCGGCTGGAAAGAAGCGCGGACGCCGACGGGCGCGCCCTGCGCGTTCAGACGACGATTGATCTCGACCTGCAACGGCTCGCCGAGGACGCGGTGGCGAAGCAACTCGCGCGGCTCGAAGCAAGGTTCGGCAGGAATGTTAAGTCGCGCGGCGCGGAGCACGGGAAACTTCAGGCGGCGCTCGTCGCGCTCGACCCGCGCAGCGGTCAGATCGTCGCGATGGTCGGCGGACGCGACTACGCGGCGTCGCAGCTCAACCGCGCGACCGACGCCCTGCGGCAGCCCGGCTCGGTCTTCAAGCCCGTCGTCTATGCCGCCGCGATAGAACATGGCGCGTCGCCCGTCGAGACGTTCGCGGATGCGCCGCGCGATTTCAAGTTCGACCCGCACGCGCCCGCCTACCGCCCCTCGAACTACGGCGGCGAGTTCTCGATGCGCGATGTGACGATGCGTACGGCGCTCGTCAAATCCTTAAACGTCGTGACGGTGGATGTCGCCCTACGCACAGGCTTGCAGCGCGTCGCAAACCTCGCCGCGGCGTTCGGCCTGCCGAAGCCTGAGCCCTACCCGTCGCTCGCGCTGGGCACGACCGAGGCGACACCGCTCCAGATCGCCGGACTTTATGCCGCGCTCGCCAACGCCGGCGCACGCGTCGAGACCAGCGCGATCAGCAGCGCAACGGCTGCGGGCGACCCGACACTGTTTGCGGAGTTCGCGCCGCAAGTCTCGCAGGTCGTCCGCCCCTCGACGGCCTACATGATCACGGACACGCTCTCAGCCGTCCTCGATCACGGCACGGCGCGCGCCGCACGGTCTTTGCAGAAAATTTCCGCCGCGGCGGGGAAGACCGGCACCTCGCGCGATGGCTGGTTCGCGGGCTACACGCCCAACCTCGTGTGCGTCGTCTGGGTGGGCTACGACGACAACACGCCGCTCAACCTGGCGGGCGCGGACTCGGCGCTGCCCGTCTGGTCGGACTTCATGCGCGGCGCGCTCGAGCTTCGACCCGAACTCGGCGGCGCGTCGTTCGCGGAGCCCGCCGGGATCACGACCGTCGAGATCGACTCGGACACGGGGATGCTCGCCGCGCCCACGTGCGTGCACCGCGAACTCGTCGCCCTCACGCCCGCGCTCGCGCCAAAAGCCGAGTGCCTGACGCACGGCCTCTCAGCCCAACTCGCCGCGCTCGACTCACCGAGTGTTGACGAGACTCAGGTCGTCGCACGCCCCGCCGAAGACTCGACCGCGCAAGGCTCGACGCCTGCGACGACCCAAGCCCGCCGCGACGAGACGGCACGCGCCGACCTCGCCGCGTCCGAGCCCATGCCCGCGAACGCTGCCCGTGCGCGGACACAGATCGAGCTCAACCGCGAGGGCCGCTCGCGCCTCTCGAACGATCTCCAACTCGCCCGGGCGCCGGATCAAAGACGTTAACGCCGGATGCAAAGTTTAATGTAGGGGCAGGGCAAGTCCGCAGCCCGCCGCGCGAAAGCGCGAATGAAGACGCGCGAGCATTCAGTGTCGAATGCTCGCGCGTCTTGTTTAGCGACCTGTCGGTCGCTTGCGGGCAGGGACGAGCCCTGCCCCTACAAAAATCGCGTCAGCTGGCTCATTCGTGCGCCGTCAGCCTTCGAGCAGAACTTGCGCGATGGCGTGCTCGGAGGTATGAGAGATGGAGACGTGCGCGCGCGTCGCGCCGGAGGCTTGGAAGAGTTCGAGCGCGCGCCGGTAGAAGTTGAGTATGGGCGCACCCGCCTCGGTGTTCGTGATTTCGACGTCCTGCCATGCGAGCCCGCCGCTCCAGCCGGTGCCGAGAGCCTTGAGCGCGGCTTCTTTCGCGGCGAAGCGCGCGGCATAATGCTGCGGGGCGACCGCGCCGCGCGAGTCGCAGTAGTCGCGCTCGCGTGCGGTGAAGACGCGCTCGACGAAGCGCGGCGTGCGCGCGAGCGTAGCGCGCACGCGCCTGACTTCAATCATGTCTATGCCAACTGAGACGATCACGGATTCGACCTACCCGGCGCTCGACGGCGCGGGCTTCCAGTGGCTGACGGGCGAGGGTGGTGTGCGCCCTCTCTCTTGTCGCGCGCTCGATACCGCGGGGTTTGCCAACGCCTTCTCGACGCGGCTCGGCGGCTGTAGTCCATTCCCCGAAAACGATCTCAACCTCGCGGGCTTCGACGAAGACTCGGCAGAGAACATCTACGAGAACCGACGCCGTTTCCTCTCGGTCTTCACAGGCGAGTGGGCGCTCGAAGCCTGCTGGCAAGTTCACGGCACGAGCATGCGGACGGTGCGCGAGACGACGGCGCCGAACGCACGCGGCGAAGCAGATCGCTGCGACGCGCTCGTGACGAACTTGCCGCGCGTGCTCGTCGGCGTCAAGACCGCCGACTGCGTGCCCGTCGTCCTCGGCGACACACGGACGGGCGCGTGTGCCGCCGTCCATGCGGGCTGGCGCGGCACGTCTCAGTCAATCGTCGCGCGCGCCCTTGAAAGGATGCGCGCGGAGTATGGCACGCGCGCCGGCGAAGTGTTCGCCGCGATAGGCCCCGCCGCGCTAGGGTGTTGCTACGAGGTGGGCGCGGAAGTCTTGGAAGTTTTCAAAGAGAACTTTCCGGCTGACGCCGATCAGCTTTTCACGCCGACGCGCGAAGGGCACGCCCGCGTCGATCTGCACGAGGCGAACCGGCGGCAACTCTTGGACGCGGGCGTGGCGGCAGAAAACATCTACGCCGCGCCGCTCTGCACGATGTGCCGCACAGACCTCTTCTTCTCCTACCGCCGCGAGAAAAAAGTCCACGGTCGCACGGGGCGTCTACTCAGCGTCGTCGGGCGGCGTTAGCGCGGCATGAACTATTTCCTGCGACCACCGCCGAAGAACTGCGTGTTGATGCGCTTGACCTGCTCGGTCGGGGCGACGACGGCGATGGGCATCGTGATCTGACGCGTGACGGGCGGGTAGCAGACCTCGTCGTTGCACGCCTGATAGCGCACGCTCGCGCGCAGTTCCGTCTCGCCCGTCTTGAAGTCGGGCGGGAAGGTCGCGTCGAAGCGCAGGACGGCGCGCCCCTCGTAGAGCGCGAGCGGCTCTTTCGAGAACTTGAGCGTGCGGACAGTGCCGCGCGGGAAGCTGACCGCGCCGACGCGGACGCCTTCGGGCGCTTCGATCTTGACGGTCGTCGGGATCGAGAACTTGTTGCCGACCTTGTTGGCGTTGACGTGATAGCCTTCGGGTACATCGATCACGATCACGGCTTGCACTGAGTGACCCTGCTGCGCCCGGTTCGTCGAGTAGAAGCCCTGCACGTCCACGTTAGCCTGCGCGCGCGCGGCGTCGGCGGCGGCACAGAGCAGGAGCGCGGGGAGAGCGAGCATGAGTGCGCGGCGCAAGGCGTTAGTTCTCATCGTCATCATTATCTTTTAGTTCCTCTGCTTAAATCTCAGATTGCGAAGCTCAAAGCTCGGAGCGTGAAGCTCAGACTCGATGATCGCATCAGACGGCGCGGGTTGCGCGGCGCAGTCTCACCGCGTTAATTGATGCACGAGGGCGGCGTCGAGGTTGTGCGGCAAAGCGCGCGCGGCGAGCTGTCCGCAGGCGGCGTAGATGTCGCGCCCGCGCGGGCGGCGAACGTAGGTGCGGACGCCCTTCGCTTCGAGAATCTCTCGAAAGCGCTCGACGCGCTCCGGCGGCGAAGGCTGGTAGGGCAAGCCTTCCGCCGCGTTGTGCGGAATCAGATTCACCTTCGTGCGGAGCTGGTGCCGGTTGAGCAGATTCGCCAACTGTCGCGCGTGCTCGTCCGAGTCGTTCACGCCGTCGAGCAGAACGTACTCGAAGGTGAAGCGCTCGCCGGGCTTGAGCGAACGCTCGAACTCCTTGCAGGCGGCGAGGAGTTGTTCGAGGTTCCACTTCTTATTGATCGGCATCAGCTCGTCGCGCAGCTCGTCCGTGGGGGCGGCGAGCGAGATGGCGAGGTGCGGTCGGTCGGGCACGCTTGCCAGCTCGCGAATCTTCGGGACGATCCCGGCGGTCGAGACCGTGACGCGGTTCGGGACGATGTGTAGACCTTCCTCGGACGACATGACGCGCAGCGCCTTCATCAGCGGCTCGAAGGCGAGCATCGGTTCGCCCGCGCCCATCGCGACGAGGTTCGTGCCGCGCGGCGTCTTACCCCCAACGCCGTAAGCGTCGTTGAGAGCGACGACGATCTGCTCGACGATCTCGCCCGCCGTCAACGTGCGCAGCAAGCCTAACTTCGCCGTCAGGCAGAAACTGCATTGCAGCGGGCAGCCCGACTGAGACGAAAAACAGATCGTGTCGCGCCGCTCTTCCGGGATGAAAACGGTCTCGACGGGGAGTCCGTCATGCGTCTTCATCAAATAGCGCCGCGTGCCGTCTTCGGAGACGTAGCGCGACTCGACCGTCAGCGTCGAGACGGTCGCGACCTCTGAAAGTTTCGCGCGCAGCTCCTTCGGCAGGTCGGTCATCTCGTCGAACGAGCGTAAACGTCTGCGGTGCAGCGCCGAGAAGAGTTGGCGCGCGCGGTAGTCTGGCTCGCCCAGAGATCGCGCGAACTCGCGCAGCTCGGCCTCGGTCAGTCCCGTCAGATGTAAAGCCTGATTCATCGCCCCTCTATTTTAGCATCGCGGCGCGCGTCTCAGACAGTCGCGCGAGACCCTGCGGCGAAGCGCGGCGGGTGACTCCGCGCGCCGCGTCGTTGTAAGCTTGTCGGCGATGACGACTTTTGCCGAAGGCACGATCTTGAGCGCCGAAGAGGTGCGCGTCGTCGGCGCGCTCGTCGAGAAGCAGCTGACGACGCCGGAGTATTACCCGCTGACGTTGAACGCTCTCGTCAATGCTTGCAACCAAATCTCGAACCGCGACCCCGTTGTCGCCTACGACGAGCAGACCGTGGCGGGCGCGATTGACAGCCTGCGCTTCAAAGGTTTGGCGCGCGAGGTGCGCACCGCGGACGGGCGCGTGCCGAAGTACCGGCACGTCCTGGACGAGTCGGTCGCGCTGTCGAAGGCGGAGACGGCGGTGATGTGCGTGCTGATGCTGCGCGGCGCGCAGACCGTGGGCGAGCTGCGCGGTCGCACCGAAAGGCTCTACTCGTTTTCGGGGTTGCAGTTCGTCGAGGCGACGCTTGAAGGTTTGATGGATCGCGGCGAGGGGCGCGCGCCGCTCGTCTCGCGTTTGCCGCGCGCGTCGGGGCAAAAGGAGGCGCGTTTCGCGCACCTGCTCGCAGGCGAGGTGCACGTCGAAGAGGGGGCGGCGGTCGAGGCTTCCGTGCCGCGCGCCGCGCGTGGCGACGGCGAGCGCGTGGCGCGACTCGAAGAAGAAGTCGGAGCGCTCAGGCGCGAGTTGTCGGAGTTGAAGGAGCAGTTCGCGGAGTTCAAAAAACAGTTCGACTGAGCGGGGACGGGATGAAAAAGAACGGGGCGCAGAACGGTGGCGCGGGCACGGGTGGGACGGAAGGAATCGCGCCGGGGCTCCGCGTCGGCAAATCCGGGATCGACGGGCGCGGGTGCTTCGCGACCGTGCGGTTTGCGAAGGGTAGAAAGATCGCGGAGCTGGTGGGCGAGCGCGTCTCGCGCGTCGAGGCGGCGCGGCGGATGCGCGGCAAGCGTCGGCTCCACATCTGCGCGATAGATTCTTACTGGGGCATCGACGGCAGTCGCGGCGGCAACGGCTCGCAGTTCGTCAACCACTCGTGCCAGCCCAACTCTTTCGTCCGCATCATCAAAGGGCACGTCCTCTTTTTCGCCCTGCGCGACATCGAGCCGGGCGAGGAGATCACGCTCGACTACGTCGAGTCCTACCACCCCGACACGAAAGGCTGTCGCTGCGGCGCGCCCGGCTGCCGCGGGACGATCAATCTCATCAAGAAAAGCGCGGCACGCTAGCCGTAGTAAACCAACGCTTCGAGGTCAGTCGTCCGTATGAAGAGAAGAGCCATATTCCTCACGATGCTTCTTTTATCATTAGTGAGCCTCTGCCGCGCGCAGCAAGCCGATACGCCCGAAATCTACGCCGAGAGTTGGAAGGCTGGTCTCAAGATTCGTGAGCGGGTGCTAAATTTCAAGCTAGACCCATCGAGCGGCGATCAGGTTGATATATTGCGTGATGTAGGCAATGGCGAGTACAGGCTCCGCTTGCGTCATTCTCTCGCTCAGGCGCAATTCGACATTGATTATTGGGTTATCGAGTTAAGGCAAATATTGCCGGACGGCAAAGATAAGAAGAAGCATCTCGGAGATAACTTGCTGAGTTGGGGCGGTGGCGGCGGTGACTATTTCCCGAAGGAAGATTACATCGGTATGCTCTACCCCAAAGAAGCCCCGACGACTCCGGTCGAAACAATGCTCAAGGGACCCTTTTATCCTATCAGCGCGAAGCGCGTGATAAAGATTCAAAACTTCTACATGATCATTCAAGTGAATAGTTACAGGCTGAGCGAATCGAACCCGAAAAAACTAGAGTCAATGGACGTGACGATTGAGTTCGCGAACACTTATAAGAATTGCGGCACACAGTAAGTCGAAAGAAATGGTCGTGGAAACGAAAGGCGCGCGTGAAGTTCTAAGCTTCACGCGCGCCTTTTCGTGTCGGACGTGGCGCGGTGTGCCCGCGTGAGCCCTGACCTTGAGAGGTTTTACGCTCCCGTGTTGCGGTTGGTGCCCGTGGTGCGACTCGCGCCGGTGCCTGTGCCGGTGTTGCCCGTGCCGGTGCCGCGGTTCGTCGTGCCGCCATTCGTGTTGCCGCGGTTGGCGTTCGTGCCGCCGCTGGTCGTGCGCCCGTTGCCGTTGAGATTGCCGCCGCCGGTGCCGGAATTGAGGTTGCCCGTGTTGGCGTTGCCCATCGTGCTGCCCGTCGTGCCGCCCGTGCCAGTCGTGCCGGTCGCGTTCATGTTGTCGCCCGTCGTGGTCGTGCCGCCGGTCGTGGTGCCGCCGGTCGTCGTGCTCGACGCGTTCGTGTTAGTCGTGCCGGTGGTCGAGTTCGCGTTGGTCGTGGTGTTGGTGTTGTCCCCGCTGCCGCAGCCGCCCCAGAGCGCGGTCAGCGCGAGAAGGAAGAGGAGAGATAAGAGTCGTCGCATCGCCGTTGTGCCTCCCTTGGATCGTTGAAAAAAACGCGCGCACGCCCCGGCCCAGGCCGGACGCCGCCGCGCGCCCTCACAGTCGTTCAGTGAATTCCGAAGTGCGCGAATTATAGAGGTGAGATTGTGTCGCGTCAGTACGTTGAGGTACTGATTTGCCCGACGCGCGAAGGTTAGAATGCCTGGCAGGATCGGGACGCAAGAAAAAGGGTGCAAGCCCTCTGTCTCATGCGACCCGGTCAGTGTTGGGAACGAGCCAAGGGGAAAAGGGTGGGCTCCGGTTTAAATCGCCGGAGACCCACCCTTTCATTTTCGCGCACCGCGAAAGGCGGCGACGACACCTTTACGTTCTCGCGCCGCTCACTGCTGCGGCGTGCCCGCGCGCTCGCCGCCCGCGGGCTTGCCCTCCTGATCGAGCAGCGTGATCGCGCCGATGTCGGCGAGCGAGCGCAAGCCCGGCTCGATTGATTTGCGGTCGCCGACGACGAGAATCGCCATGTGCGCGGGGTCGAGGTACTTCGTCGCGACGCGCTGCACGTCGGCGAGCGTCACCGCCTCGACGCGCGGGATGTAGCTGTTGAAGTAGTCGTCCGGCAGACCGTAGAGGACGATGGTCGAGAGCCGCCCGGCGATCTGCTGCGGCGTCTCGAAGCCGCGCGGGAAGCCGCGGATGATCGCCTGCTTCTGGTAGTCCAGTTCCTTCTGCGTGACGGGGACGGCGCCGCGGATGCCGCGCAACTCGCGGACGAACTCGACGACCGACTCCTTCGTCACAGCCGTCTGCACGCCAGCGGACGCGGTGAAGGGTCCCTCGCCGCGCCGGAAGTCGAATGAGGTGCGCGCGCCGTAGGTGTAGCCCTTGTCTTCGCGCAGGTTCAGGTTCACGCGCGAGACGAACGCGCCGCCTAAGATAGAGTTCATCACTAAGAGCGGGAAGTAGTCGGGCGTCGCGCGCGCGACGCCGACCTGCCCGATCTGGATGACGGACTGCGCCGCGCCGGGACGGTCAACCAGATAGATCGCCGTCTTGCCGATGGTCTGCGCGGGCGCACCGACGTTCGCCGCCGGGACAGTGCCAGACTTCCACGCGCCGAGCGCGCGTTCGAGCTTCGGCACGACGGAGTCGGGCGTCACGTCACCCGCGACGATGAGCGCGGAGTTGTTCGGTCGGTAGTAGGTCTGGTAGAAGCCCTGCACGTCCTGCGCGGTGAGCGCGCCGATGGACTTCTCGTCGCCCGTGAGCGTGCGTCCGTAAGGGTGGTTGGGGCCGTAGAGCAGCGACGCATAGACGTTGCTCGCGATGCTGTTGGCGTTGTCGCGCTGCTGCCGCAGGCCGACGAGGCGCGTCCCGCGCAGCCGCTTGAGATCGTTGTCGGCGAAGGCGGGGTTGAGCAGCACGTCTGAGAAGATGTCGAGCGCGGCGTCTAGGTGGCGCGTCAACGTCAGCAGGTTGACGTTCGACGAGTCCCAGCTCGCGCCCGTGTTGAGGCGCGCGCCGATTGACGAGAGCTGGTTCGAGATGTCGAGCGAGTTGCGCGTCTTCGTCCCCTCGTCGAGCATGTCGGCGGTGAGCGAGGCGATGCCGGAGCGATCCATTGGATCGGCAGCCGCGCCCGACTTGATGACGAGGTTCATGTTGACGACGGGCAGCTCGTGCTGCTCGACGATGAGCACTTCGAGACCGTTCGAGAGCTTGCGGCGCTGGATGCGTGGCAGCGTCAGCTTCGGATCGGCTTTCGGCGTCGGCAGATTCGCCTGCGCCGTCTCCTCAATCGGATTGTGCTTCGCCTTGGCGTTGCCTGCCGCGAGCGAGTCGGCGACCGTCGGTGCCGGCGTCATCGCGTCGGGTGCAGTTGCTCCACCGCCGCCGCCTCTTCTGCCGCCCGCGCCCGCGTCCGCCGACGGCGTGACCGAGACAACGAGCCGGTTGTCGTTCAGGTACTGGTTCGCGACGCGCTTCACGTCGTCGGCGGTGACTTTGCGGTAGCGCGCGAGGTCTTCGGAAAAGTAGCCGGGCTTGCCGACAAAGGTGGCGTACTGGTTGAGCTGATCGTTCTTGCCGCCGAAGTCGCCGACCGTCTGCAAGCCGTAAATGAAGGCCGCCTCGCGACCGTTGTAGGCGCGCTCGATCTCTTCGGGAGTCGGCGCGTCATGCCGCAGCTTTTCGATCTCTTCGCCGATGGCGCCTTCAAGTTCGGCGAGCGTCTTGCCGGGCTTCGGCGTCACCGTGATGTTGAACGTCCCGGCGAGTTCCTGCGCTCTGTTGCCGGCGGAGACGTCCTGCGCGATCTGCCGCTCGTAGACGAGCGACTTGTAGAGGCGCGAGGATTTGCCGCCGCCGAGGATTCTGGCGAGCGTGTCGAGCGACGCCTCGTCCGGCGTGTACTGCGGCACGGTGTGCCAGACCATGTAGAGGCGCGGCAGCGCGACGCGATCCTGCATCTCGACGCGCTTCACGCCGTCGAGCTTCGGCTGCACTGGCGTGGGCTTGACCACGTCGGGTCCCTTCGGGATCGGCCCGAAATATTTCTCGACGAGGCGGCGCACTTCCTTCGGGTCGAAGTCGCCCGCAATCGCCAGACTCGCGTTGTTCGGCGTGTAGTAGTGGCGGAAGAAGGCGCTGATGTCTTCGCGCGAAGCCTTGGTCAGATCGTCGAGCGAGCCGATGGTCAGCCAGTGGTACGGGTGATTTTCGGGGTAGAGGATTTCGTTGATGCGCGCGCCGACCAGGCCGTATGGCCGGTTGTCGTAGTTCTGCCGCTTCTCGTTCTTCACCACGTCGCGCTGGTTGGCGAGCTTCGCGTCGTTCAAGACGTCGAGCAGGTGCCCCATGCGGTCGGACTCCATGAAGAGGGCGAGTTCGAGGAAGTTCGAAGGCACGACCTCCCAGTAGTTCGTCCGATCCGTGTCGGTGGAGCCGTTCAGGTTGCCGCCCGCCTCCTGGATCGGCTTGAAGTAGTCGTCGTCGTAGTTGCCCGAACCCTGGAACATCATGTGCTCGAAGAGGTGCGCGTAGCCGGTCTTGCCCGGCGTCTCGTTCTTCGAGCCGACGTGATACCAGATGTTGACGCCGACGATGGGCGTCGAGTGATCCTCATGCAGGATGACGCGCAGGCCGTTCGCCAGCCGGAACTCGTCGTACTTGATGGCGGGCAGCGCGCCGCCCGCATCGTTCGACGCGGCGGCAGTCTTCGCCGTCGTGCTCTTCTGCGCGCCGGTGCGCTGTGCCAGCGCGGCTGACGGCGCGAGCATCGCCGCGGCGAGCGTCCACACTAACAGTCTCTTGCTTTTCATGGTGGGTCTCCTTCGAATCGAAAAAATTCCGGTCGGGTATGTAAGCTTCTCGCCGGGAGCTGTGACTACGAGTTGATGGGGGACGGACTTCGGCTTCCAGCGGTGAATAAATGATGACGAACTAAGGACTGTGGCTCGCATTCTAGCGCGCGCCGCCGACGGGCGCAACAAGTTTGACGCGGCGCGCTCGTTCGCAAGTCGCGCCCGTCCCGAGCGGTGTCGCCCGGCTCGGAAAAAACTTTAATTTTCGTCGCGATTCGTTTAAGGTGCAGTGCATCACGCGCCGACATCTTTGAGCCACGCCCGCGCGCTGCTTGCGCCGGTTGGGACGGCGGCGTGCCGACGTTCATTCTTATCTTCGGCGTCCAACTTCAAGAGGGAAATGAAAGAGCGAGAGCCTGCGAGAGTCGTCGTGCTGGGCGCGGGCCCGGCGGGGTTGACGGCAGCCTACGAACTGGGGAAGGCGAACGTCGCGTCGGTCGTCCTGGAGAAGGGCGTCGTCGTCGGCGGCCTGGCGCGCACGGGCAACTACAAAGGGTTCCGCTTCGACATCGGCGGGCACCGCTTCTACACGAAGGTCAAAGCCGTCGAAGCCGTCTGGCACGAAGTCTTGCCGGAGGCAGACTTCCCGCCCCGCCAACGTCTCTCGCGCATCTACTATGATCAGAAATTCTTCCACTACCCGCTGCGCGTCCCCTCGCTGCTCGCGAGCCTCGGCGCGCGCGAAGGGCTCCTCATCCTCGCGAGCTACCTGCGCGCTCGCCTGCGACCGCACCGGGCGGAGGAGACTTTCGAGCAGTGGGTGACGAACCGCTTCGGCGGACGGCTCTACGAAAAGTTTTTCAAGACCTACACCGAGAAGGTCTGGGGCATTCCGTGCGCGGAGATCACCGCCGACTGGGCGGCGCAGCGCATCCGCGGGCTCTCGCTCTCCGTGCTCGTCAAAGACCTGCTGCTCGGCAGGCGTG
This sequence comes from Pyrinomonadaceae bacterium, assembly GCA_045807785.1. Classification (GTDB taxonomy): domain Bacteria; phylum Acidobacteriota; class Blastocatellia; order Pyrinomonadales; family Pyrinomonadaceae; genus JAIVGV01. Next base: position 24,965 of record JBJMGS010000366.1, on the reverse strand, counting down.
GCGGCGGTGGCGATAACAAGGGCGCGATCGTCAAGACGCTCATCAACGAATTCCATTACCCCCGCCGCGGCCCCGGTATGATGTGGGAGGCGATGGCGGAGCGCGTCTCTGCGCAGGGCGGCGAGGTGCGGCTCGGCGCGCGCGTCGAGAAAATCCGACGCGGGGCGGCGGGCGTCGAGTCGGTCGAGTTTTCGTCCGCGGGGCGACGCGAGACGATCAAGGGCTCTCACTTCATCAGCACGATCCCGGCGCGCGAGCTGATCGAGCAGCTCGACCCAGCCGCGCCTGCGGACGTGCGCGCGGCTGCCGCGTCTCTGCGCTACCGCGATTTTCTGACCGTCGTGCTCATCGTTAACCGCGCAGAGGTCTTCCCAGACAACTGGATTTACGTCCACGACGCGAATGTCCGCATGGGTCGCGTGCAGAACTTCAAGAACTGGAGCCCGGACATGGTGCCCGATCAGTCGAAGACCTGCCTCGGGCTCGAATACTTCTGCTTCGAGGGCGACGGCCTCTGGACGATGTCGGACGCCGCGCTCGTCGAACTCGGCAAGTGCGAGCTGGCACGGCTGGGACTCGCGCGCGCCGAAGAGGTCGAGGACGGCACGGTGGTGCGCGTGCCGAAGGCGTATCCCGTGTACGACACGACCTACCGTCAGGCGCTCGCCGTGGTGCGCGAGTTTCTGAGGACGCTCCCGAACCTTCAGCTCGTCGGGCGCAACGGGATGCACCGCTACAACAATCAGGATCACTCGATGCTCACCGCCATGCTCGCCGCGGAAAACGTCCTCGGCGCGTCGCACGATCTGTGGGAGGTCAACACGGATCACGAGTATCAGGAAGAGTTCGGCGCGCAGACGGGCGCCGATGCGCCGAGCCCGCTCGCGCAACTCGCCGCGACGCAGCCGCGCGTGCCCGCACGCGTCAAGGCGCGCGCCGTGGCGGCGGAGTCGGAGGCGTGATGGCCGACGACGCGGCGGGCAAAACTCCCCGGCTGGCAGGCGAGCCGTTCGTCTCGGTCGTCGTCCCCGTGCGCGATGGCGCGCGGCACCTCGCGCGCTGCCTCGACGCGCTCGTCGCGTCCGCCTACGCGCACTTCGAGATCGTCGTCGTTGACGACGCCTCCTCTGATTCAAGCGCCGAGATCGCCGGCGCGTGCGGCGCGCGTATCTTGAGACTCGCGATGAAGTCGGGGCCTGCCGCGGCGCGCAACGTCGGCGCGCGCGGCGCGCGCGGCGACTTGCTATTGTTCGTTGACGCCGATGTCGAGGTGCGCCGCGACACGCTCGCGCGCCTCGCCGTACATTTCGCCGCCGACCCAGCAGTCGCGGCGGTTTTCGGCTCCTACGACGACGATCCGTCCGAGCCGAACTTCGCCTCGCAGTTCAAGAACCTGTTTCATCACTTCACGCACCAGCGCTCGGCTCGGCGCGCCTCGACCTTCTGGGCGGGCTGTGGCGCGGTGCGCCGCGAAGTCTTCCTTGCCGCGGGCGGCTTCGACGCGCGGCGCTACGCACGCCCTTCGGTCGAAGACATCGAGCTGGGCTACAGGCTGCGGCGCGCCGGGCGCGAGATCGTGCTCGACCGCGACGTGCAGGTCAAGCATTTGAAACGCTGGACGCTTCTGTCGCTTCTGCGCGCAGACATACGCGACCGCGCCGTGCCGTGGTCGCGCCTCATCGTCGAAGAAGGGGGGATGATCAACGATCTGAACCTGCGCGTCGCGGATCGCGCGGGCGCGGCACTCGTCTGCCTCGCGGCGCTCGCGCTCGCCGTCGCCGTGCTCTCTCGCGCTCTGTCCGCCGCCCCGTCCGCGCCCTTCGCCGCCGCGTCGCTCGTGCTGATCACGTTCGCCGTCGTCCTCAACTTCGATCTGTACCGATTCTTCTTCCGCCGTCGCGGCGCGCGCTTCGCCGTTGCTGCCGCCGCGATGCACCTGCTCTACTTCCTCTACAGCGCAGCGACATTCACCATCTGTTCGCTCGCTCATTGCTTGCGAGGTGGGAACGCCTTGCTCCCTCGGGCAAAAGAGATGTTTACACCGCTCGAAGAAGATTAGACGCTTATGCGAATCGCGGTCGCGGGAGACGAAGGTTGGGCGGCGGACGGCGCGACCGCTGCGCGCCAGACGGCATTCCTCCGGGAGCACACTGTCGCCGGGTGCGTCGTCGTCGCGTTCGCGCTGCGGCTGTTGCTCGTGACGTGTGTCGAGGGTGTGATCTCGCCCGACGGGGTGATCTATGCAGGGCTCGCGCGCCAACTCGCCGCGGGAAACTTGCGCGCTGGCCTGAGCACCTACTATCCACCGCTCTACCCGGCACTCGTTGCCCTCTCGTCGCTCGTCTGCCGCGACGTGGAGTTCGCCGGTCGCTTCGTCTCGGTCGTCGCGGGCGCGCTGACGGTCGTCCCGGCGTATCTGATCGCGCGCGAGTGGTACGGCGCGCGCGTCGCGCGGCTGGCGGCTATCGTCGTCGCGCTGCACCCGGTGCTCGTCTATTACTCCTCTCTGGTGCTGACCGAAGCGACTTACACGCTGCTCTTCGCCTGCGGTGTGCTCGCGGGCTGGCGCGCGCTCAACGGGCGCGACGCGCGCACGCACTTTCTCGCGGGCGCGATCTTCGGCGCGTGCTACTTGCTCAAGCCGGAGGCGGCGGGCTTCGTCGTGCTGCTCTTGCTGCTGCGCGTTGCGGCGAGCTTCAGGGCGCGCGCGCGTTCGTTCAGACGGACGGCGCTCGACTGTCTCGCGCACCTCTCCGGCTTCGCTCTGTTCGCGCTGCCTTATCTCATCTACCTGCGAGGCGCGTTGGGCGCGTGGACGCTCAGCGGTAAGCTTGTGCCCGCGCACCTGTGGCAGGGGAGCGGGCGCGCAGGCGCGTTCGCGTCGGCGGCGGTGGTGCCCGGTTTCTCGACCGCGCTCGCGCAGACGCTCAAAGGTCTCGGCAACGAGTACATCTTTCTGAGCCTGCTCTTCCCGGCTCCGTTCGTCGCGCTCGCCGCGCTCGGGCTCTGGCGCGCGGGCTGGACGCGCGCGCGCGCACGGCGCGAGTTGTACCTCGGCGCCTTCGTCGCGGCCACGCTCGCCGGCTACGCCGTGACGCTGCCGAACATACGCTTCCTCGTCCCACTGCTGCCGCTCCTTGTCTGCTGGCTCGCGCAGGGTGTCGCAGAGTTCGAGGGCTGGCTCGCGGAGACGCTGCGGCGCGCGCGCGCGGGAGATGAGGACGAAGAGACAAATTCGCACTTCACTGCGGCCTTAGTTGCGCCGCGCGTCGCGCGACTCGTCTCGGCGCTCGTCGTCGTCGTGCTCCTCGCGTCGCTCACCCCCGTCACCATCTTCCTGCTGCGCGGCGACAAGTGGGGCGACTACCACGGGCAGAAGCTGGCCGCCGTCTGGATCAGGGAACACTCGGCGACGCGCCCCCCGCGCGTGATGGCGGTCGTGCCCGTCCCGGCGTTCTACTCGGGCGGCGAGCACGTCGCACTCGTCGCGGAAGACTACGACTCTTTCCTCTCGCGCGCGCGTCGCGGGCGCGCCGATTTCGTCGTCGCCAACGAGCGCAGCCTGAAGGGCACGCCCCTCGGCGTGCTGCTCGACGAGCGCGCGGAGCATCCCAGCCTGCGCCTCTTAAACCGGTTTGCCGACGCGCCGGATCAGAGAATCTTCGTGTACGCCGTGGCGGGTTCGTGAGCGCGACCGACGCAAACACGCGGCGGCTCAAGGTCGCCCTCGCCGGCTGCGGTCGCGTCGCGCTCGCCGCGCACCTGCCTGCGCTCGCGCGCGAGCGCGGCGTCGAGCTGGTCGCCTTGGCCGACGGCGATCCGCGACAACTGCGAGCCGCCGCGCGCCACGCGCCGCGCGCCGTTTTGTATGACGACTGGGTTGCGCTGTTGGAAAAATCGGACGCGGAGGCGCTCGTCGTCTGCCTGCCGAACGCGCTGCACGCCGCGGCGGCACGCGCCGCCTTCGCGCACGGGCTGCACGTCTATCTCGAAAAGCCGCTCGCGACGAACTTGGACGAAGGGCGCGAAGTGCTCGCGGCGTGGCGGCGGAGCGGGCGCGTCGGGATGGTCGGCTTCAACTATCGCCGCAATCGTCTCTATGCGTCAGTTCGGCAACACGTCTTGGCGACCCGTCTCGGCGAACTCGTCGCGGCGCGCACCATCTTCTCCACGTCAGAGGGGGCTGAAGACTCGCGCCGCGGCGCGCCTGCATGGAAGCGCGAGCGTGCGACGGGCGGGGGGGCGCTGCTCGATCTCGGCTCGCACCACGTCGATCTCCTGCGCTTCATCTTCGGGCAAGAGGTGTGCGAGGTCTCAGCCGAAGTCTGGTCGCGCCGCGCGGAAGGCGACTGCGCGGCGCTGCGTCTGCGCCTCGATGGTGGCTTGACGGTGCAGTCCTTCTTTTCGAGGTGCGCGGTCGAAGAGGACAGACTCGAAATCTATGGTGACGCCGGATCGCTCACGGTTGATCGTTACCGCTCGCTCGACGTTTCGTTGACGGGCGCCACACTCGCGGGCGCGCGCATCGCGCAGTTGCGGAACAAACTCGCCGCGCTCAGGCACGCGCCGTACCTCTTGGAGAAGCGGCGCGCGCCCGCGCATGAGCCGTCGTTCAGTGCTGCGCTCAGAGCCTTCATCGCCGCCGCGAGCGGGGGAGCGGGCGAAGCGCAGCCCGATCTGGAGGACGGCTACCGCAGCCTCGAAGTGATCTGCGCGGCGGAAGAGTCTGCGCGCCTGCGCGCGACCGTCTCGATCCGCGAATGACCGCGAATGACAGGAACGCGCGCCGTGAAAAGTTTTTTTGGCAGGAGACCGTCGAAGGGGAGGGACTGGAGTGTGAACGCGCCTGAGATGTCGGTCGTGCTCGTCACGCCGGACAACTTCGAGACCGTGCGGCAGACCGTGCGGCATCTGCGCGCGCAAAGCAAGCGCGCGCGGATCGAACTCGTCTTCGTCGCGCCCGACGCCGGGGCGTTCCACCTGGACGAGCCGGAGGTGAGTGAGTTCTTCGGCTCTCAAGTGATCGAGATCGGCTCGATGAGTTCAACGGCGCGCGGGCGCGCGGCGGGAGTCCTTGCCGCGTCTGCGCCGGTCGTCGCCTTCGCAGAGGATCACGCCTTCCCGCGCGAGGGTTGGGCGGAGGCGCTGCTCGCGCGGCACGCCGAAGGCTGGACGGCGGTCGCGCCCGTGATGGCGAACGCCAACCCGCGGAGCGCCGTCAGTTGGGCGAACCTGCTCATCGAGTACGCGCCGTGGCTCGAACCCTGCGAGAGCGGGGAGCGCGAGCACCTGCCCGGCCACAACGGTTCGTACAAGCGCGAGGCGCTCGTCGCCTACGGCGCGCGCCTCGAAGCGATGCTCGACGCCGAGAGCGTGCTGCACTGGGACTTGCGCGCGCGCGGGCACGGGCTTTTCCTCGAAGCGCGCGCACGCACGCTCCACCTGAACTTCACGGACGCGCGCGCCTCCGCCGTGCTGCGCTTTTACGGCGGGCGGCTCTTCGCCGCGTCGCGCGCGCGCGGCTGGTCTGCGGGCAAGCGGCTCGCGTTCGTCGCAGGCTCGCCGCTCATCCCGCTCGTGCGCTTCATGCGCATCGCCCGCGTCGCGCGTCGTGCGCTGCCCGCGACGGCAAACTCTGCCGCCGTGCTCTCCCTCGTGCTGCTCGCGCTCGTCTGCGACGGCACGGGCGAACTCGTCGGCTACGCGGCGGGCGGCGGCGACGCAATGGCGAAACTCTCCGACATGGAATTCAAGCGCGGGCGCTTCATCAAGCGCACGCGGCGCGCGCACGGTGTTGACAGCGACGCCGACGGCGCGCGCCCCACGCAACTTCTGGAGACGGAGGCGGGCGCGGACTGAGTGAGCGAGCGGCGTCAGCACGAGGCGAAGGGTTGTGTCAAGACTGCGATGAATGATCTCCTGTCCTTCTCAATCATCGTCCCGACCTATCAGCGCCACGCGCAGCTCGCGCGCTGCCTCGCCACACTAGCGCGCCTCGACTACCCGCGCGAGCGTTGCGAGGTGGTGGTCGTGGACGACGGGAGCGAGCCGGGCGTTGATGAAGTGGTCGAACAATTTCACGAGCGGCTCGATCTCAAACTGCTCGCGCAGGCGAACGCCGGGCCTGCGGCGGCGCGCAACCGTGGGGCGCGTGCGGCGCGCGGCGAGTTTCTCATCTTCACGGACGACGACTGTCTGCCCGCACAGGATTACCTGCGCGCCCTCGCCGCGCGCCTCTGCGCCGCGCCCGCCGCGCTCGTCGGCGGTCGTACCGTCAACGCGCTCGCGGGGAATCCCTATTCGGCGACGAGCCAACTGATCATTGATGTCGTTTACGACTACTACAACGGGGACGGCGCGGGCGACGATGGCGGCGCGCGCACTCGCGACGGGGGCGCGCGCGCGGCGCGCTTCTTCGCCTCGAACAACTTCGCCGTCGGCGCCGCGCAGTTTCACGCGGCGGGTGGTTTCGACGAGCGTTTCCGCTGCTCGGAGGATCGCGACTTCTGCGACCGCTGGCTCGCCCGCGGCGGGGAGATGACCTACGCGCCGGAGGCGGTCGTCCAACACGCGCACGCGCTCGATGCCGGCTCGCTCTGGCGTCAGCACTTCGGCTACGGTCGCGGCGCGCGCCGCTTTCACCGCGGGCGCGCGGCGCGCGGCGGCAGGGCGTTCAAGCCCGACCCGGCTTTCTACACCCGACTTCTCAGCGCCGCCGTCCGGCAGCCGCGCGTGTCCCGCGCGCTCGCCCTGACGACGCTGCTCGCGTGGGCGCAAGCGGCGAACGCGGCGGGCTTCTTCTACGAAAGTCTCCGCACGGCGCGCGGGCGCGAGTCTTGAGTCATAAGTCTTTTGCCGAACATGGACGCACACAACAACCCGGCGGGCGGCGCGCGCGACAAGCCCGGACGACTTTCGCGCGCGCGCATCGTACTCTTCTCGAAGAGGGCCGCGCTGTCGGTCGTCTCGGTCGCGCTCGCGCTCGCGGTCGTCGAGATCGCGCTGCGCCTGTTTCGCCCAAAGTACAACGTCGCCATCCCGTGGGCTTACGAGTACGACGAAGAGCTGGCGTTCCGCCTCAAGCCGTCGGCGCACCTCTTCCGCACGACGGACTTCCAGCAGGAGGAAGTGACCAACGCGCTCGGCACGGCGAACTTTCAGGAGAGCTTCGACGACTACCCGCAACTCGTCTTCACCGTCGGCGACTCGTACACGCAGGGGCTCGGCGTGCCGTCGGACGCCTCCTACCCGGAGCAGCTCGATCTCATCCTCAATCGCGACGAGCAGGGCTTCTACGCTAAGCGCTACGGCGTCGTGAACCTCGGCGTCGCGGGATTCGGTGGCGAGCAGAACCTGATCGCCGTTAGCCGCTACACGGCGCGGCTGCGGCGCGCGCCGTCTTTCATCCTCTACCTCGGGTGCGACAACGATTTGACGGACGACCTCATGTTCCGGGGCGGCTACCGCCACACGCAGTTGACCGAGGGCAACCCGCGCTGGGGTCGTCTCGCCGTGCCGCTGCGCTGGCTGTCGGAGGACTTCCAGATCGGGATTCAGGCGAAGGCGTTCGTGCTCGGTCGCAGGCGCGCGGGCGTGGAGCGTGCGGCGGCGGCGCGCGCGACGCAGGAGGGCGGATGGCCCGCAGCTGCCGCAGGCGAGGCGGACATCTTCGCCCGCCTGCTCGACGACGCGCGCGGGCACGGCGCGACGCTCGTCGTCAGCTGGGCTGAAGCGGGGGCTTCTTACGACTGGCTTAAAAGTTGGGCGGCGCAAAACGGCGTCGCCTTCGCCGACTGGACTCCGCGCGCCGCGTCGGTTACGGCGGCAATACGGTCGCTGCCGCTCGACAACAGCCACTCCGGCGGGCACCACCGCGCGTGGGCGAATGGCGTCATCGCAGAGGAATTCGCCCGGCAGGTGCGCGGCGCGAAGTAAGCAGCGGCGCGCGCTGGGTCGCCGCGCCGGTGTGCGGGAACGCACGCCCGAACAGGCGTGCGTGCTGAATTACCCTTGCCCTGAGCGTCGCGCGTGACTAGAATGCGCGCTCAGTCGCGCCCTACATGAGCCCTCGCCACTAGCACCGTCGGATGAGCCCTCCGAACCGACGCGCGTGCGCGACGCCGAATGAAAGCGCCATCGTGCGCCGAACTAAGAATCAGCGCGCCTCGCAGTCGCGCCCGTCAGTTGCCAAAAAGGAGACCCCCATGAAGAGGAAAGTTTGCCGCCTGGCTCTGATCCTAGCAACGCTCTCGCTGTCCGCGCCCGCGCTCGCGTCGGGTGATTCAACGAACATCGTCCGGCAGCGGGAGAGCTACACCGTCTCCGTCGATCTCAAGTTCAGCAAGAAGGATGCGAACTCGCTGCAACACGTCTTCTCATTCCTCGACTTCGGCCCCAACGGGTTCGCCACCGGCTTCATCGTCGGCGACGGACTGGTGATGACGGCTTACCACGTCGTCTCGGGGCAGTTGAGCGCCGGCAAGAAGGTGCAGCTCGGGTTCGCGCCGAAGGACGAACTCGAAGTCAAGGCTTACGTCAACGGCTGCCAGGCGACGGTGCTTCGCGTTGACGCCGCCGCCGATCTGGCGCTGCTGCGCGTCTGCCACGCGCCGAAGCAGGCGTCGGCTCCGGCGTTCCAGCCGAGCCCCGGCAAGGAGGAGCGCCTGCTCCTCATCGCCCGACCGAACGGCGACAGGGCGGTCAAGCGCGGCGTCTTCGACGGGCCATACATGATGCGCGGCCTGCAATACTGGTCGGCGAAGATTGACGGGCGCGACGGCTATTCTGGCAGCCCGATCTACAACGAGCGGGCGGAACTGATCGGCGTGTTCAGCTCCTACGACGGCTCGCGCAAGCTCGCCGTGATCAGCCCCGGTGCGCGCGCGCAAAAATTGCTCGAAGAGTATGTCGCCACCGCGTCGGTCTCAGCCGCGTCGGCCTCAGCCGCGGGCAACTAGGTCGCCGGGGCGCGACACCTTCGGCGAGCGGAGACGAAAAACGGGCGGGCGCTGCGACCAGATGAGATCGCAGCGCCCGCCTCGTTCGTCGCGCACGTCAAATGCGCCGTGTGAGCGCGCTGTTTGCGCTCAGTCCGCACAGTCTGCGATCACTTTTTCCAGACGATGGAGTAGCGCCAGAACAAGTGTCTGCGGACGAGCGCGCCGGGCAAGACCTCGGCGCAGATGCGTGCGATCTGCGGCAGCGTGAGATACGTGTCGGTCTGGCCGTGCGCGGCGTATGCCTCGCGCACTTCTCTGGGCGGCTGCGGCTTGCCGGTTTTCAACAGCGTGAGAAATAAATTCGTGGGATAAGCCACGCCGTCGAAAAGCAGATCGCCGAAGCTGGAGCGTTGATACAGGTCGAGACAGACGAAGACGCCCCCGGGCTTCAAAGCCCTGCTGGTGTTTCTCAGGACGGTTGCGGCGGGCAAGTGGTGGAGCGTCGTCAGCGTCGCCACGCAATCAAACTGATTGGCGGCGAGGTGGTGCGTCATCACGTCGCCGTTGACGAACTCGATGTTCGGGTAAAGTTTTGAGCGCGCCTCCGCCGTGCGGATCATCTGCGGTGATAAATCTATGGCGAGGACGGTTCCGGCGCGGCGGGCGAGGAGCCGGGAGAACTCCCCCGTGCCGCAACCGATCTCGAGGGCGTGCCGGCACCGCGGGGGAATCTGGCTGATCAGAAATTGATGGTAATGCGCGTTATGATCCCAGGCGTCGTCCGGGAGCAGGGCGATCCGATCAAAATCGGATCGGATTGATTCCGGCGTCTGCCTGAGGCGGCTCGCTTCCCTCACAGCCCAAGCCTGACTCTGATGACTGAGCCGTGTGGCGGCTTCCTTCGCCGTCATCCACGCCAGACGGTGATCGCCCTCGCCGCCCGCGTCGCGCGCGACAAACTCGGCGGCGAAGAAAGCGCATCGCTTACGGTAATGCTCACACTCCGCGGCGGCGAAGACAAGCTCGTCCGCCGTGCCGAGCAGCGCCCCGAGCCGCACGCGCAGGCCACACTCTTCGACCGCCTCGCGAACGGCGGCTTGCGCTGGCGACTCGCCACCATCCTGACCGCCGCCTGGAAGGAAGCAGCCTCGCGGCGTAGAGACGACGGCGATCTGTCCCCGCTCGTTGCGGACGACGAGGTAGCCGCCGGGACGCAGAACGTAATCCGCGCCGGAGACTGTCGCGCCGAACTCTGGAATGCCCTTGACCATGACGCACCAATTGTTGCCGCTAGACGCCGCGCTGCCTGACACACCATGTATAGCTTGTTTTGATCGCCCACATCACGTGCGCGCCAATCGTTGGGCTGAGCGAGACCCAATGCTTGATCCGTCCCCACAACTCTTCCTCGGAGACACGATTACGCCCCAGTCGCAACGCGGCACTTTTATGAACGATCATGTGCATGATCTCGTTCAGGCATTTCATGCCTTCAACTTTGTGTGCGTCGGGCAAATTATCGTCTGACCAGACGGCGCGAATGTTGACGGTTATATTGACCGCCAAGATTTCGTAGAACCGGAGACGCTCTTCATCATTCAACTGCCCGATAAGCTCTGGATAATCGAAGCTCATATTTCATCTCCGCGAGCCGTGCCAGACTCTCCCGCGCCGCGAGCCCGCGCCGTCTGCGCATAGATTTCCAGCAAGCGAGCGCCTGGAGATTCCGGCTTGAAGTGTGAGTGAATGAACCCGCTCAAGATGACTTTCGAGCGACCGGCATTCTATATTAATCACCGCCCGTGCTCCTGTCTAAAGCCTTTCTAATACAAGGCGCGCATTCGTATTCCCATCAGCGTTATCTCGTTGCCGTCGCCGCCTGAAGCGAATCGCGGAATGAACCTGAGAGAAGCCTGTTCGACATTGGTCACGAAGATTAGGGACGCGTACCGGGCGCGACCCCTGCCCGCGATCCTCGTCGCGGCGGCGGCGTTGCACCTCGTCTTCACGCTCGCTGTCTTCATGACGGGCCGCTGCGCGCTGATGCCGTCGCAGTTCGACGCCTACGGGATCGGGGTTTTCGCGCACGACGGCCACTACCTCCAGCCCGAAGCGGAGGCGCTGGCTGACGCGCTCAAGGCCGGGGAGTTCATGGCCTGGGCGCGCTGGCCCTCGATGCTCCATCTCAAACTGTATTCGCTCTTCATCGCCGTCTTCGGGTTCCACACGGGCTTCAACATTCTGACCATTGAGCCACTGAACCTGTGCTATTACCTCGCGACCCTAACCCTCGTCTTCAAGCTGGCGCGAGAGACGTTCGACCGCCGCGCCGCCCTCTTCGCCGTCGCGCTCACGGGGCTGTGGCCCTCCTACCTGCTGCACACGACGCAACTGCTCAAAGACCCGCTCCTGATCACCGCGATCCTCGTGCTCATGCTGATTCTGGTGAGGCTGCTGACGACGACACACTCCTGGCGGGGCGGCGTGGCGGCGGGCGTCGCCGCTTCGGTCGCGGTGTTCGTCATCTGGCTCGTCAGGACTTCGATGTGGGACGTGACGCGCGCCGTCGTGGTGCTGGGTATCGTTTTATTAGTCGTCCGGCAGGTGCGCGAGCGGCGCGTCCTGTGGCGCAACGTGGCAGGCGTCGTGCTGCTCGTCGCGGCCGTCGTGATCATCCCGCGATACGGCGTGGCGTTCAACTCGCTGCGAACGATGCCGGGCAGATTTGACCCGTCGGCTGAGATACAGCAGGACATGTCTCTGGAAGAGCGCGTCGCGTTTCGGCGCGACCTGTTCAACGGGACGGATGACGACGGGGAGACAAGCGGCTCGACCATCGACACCGGCAGGCAGTTGCGGAACAAGGCTGAGATAGCTCGGTATCTTCCGCGGGCGGCGGTGATCGGCTTCCTCGCCCCGTTCCCGAACATGTGGTTCGCCGAAGGGTCGAAGGTTCATTCTTCGGGCAGACTACTTTCGGGATTCGAGATGCTGCTGACTTACGCCGTCGAACTGCTGGCGCTCGTCGGCGTCTGGCACGGGCGGCATCGTTTCACCACCTGGCTGCTGCTGCTGACTTCCGCCGCGGGCGCGCTGGGGCTCGGCCTGGTGGTCAGAAACATCGGCACGCTCTATCGTCTGCGCTACCCCTTCTGGATGCTGCTGGTGATCCTCGGGGGGGGCGGGGCCGTGCAACTCTGTGCGAGGCTCTCGACCCGGAAACGGATCAGCGGGAGAGGGCAAGTCGCTTCTGTTTAAAGGCGGGCGAACTTACATGCGGGCGAACTGACGTGCGTGTGAACTTACTTGGAAGACTCCGGCTGTGAAGAGGCTTGAGACGTGATGCACCAACCCGATCAATCCACCGCGCCGGGAGCACAGGGCGCTCGCTCGTCGCCCGCGAGCCGCATCCCGGCCCTCGACGGGATACGCGCCGTCGCCATCATCCTGGTGGTCGCTTGTCATGTACAGATCTTCATCCATCCACTCTCCGGCGTGGTGGCTTACTTCTGCACGGAAATAGCTTGGTTGGGGGTCTATTTGTTCTTCGTCCTGAGCGGGTATCTGATCGGCAGGCTGACGCTCTCGGAAATCGAGACGACCGGCGGGCTGAAGCTGTCCGCATTCTGGTCGCGGCGGGCTTTGCGGACGTGGCCGCTCTACTTTCTGGCGCTCTTTGCCAACTACTGGCGAGCCTCATACGCGCGACCCCGCACGCCTCCTCTGCTTAGTTACGTCACCTTCACCCAGATTTTTTTTCGCATGAACTACTTCATCGAGAGCTGGTCGCTCTCCATCGAAGAGCTGTTCTATTTCATGCTGCCCATCTTTTTAATCGTCGTCGTGCGCTTAGCGGGGCGTCGCCGGATCGGGGCGGCGTCAATCCTGCTCATGTCTCTCTGCTACCTGTACCGCTACCGCACGGGCTACACCCTGCACCCGGCGTCCACTTTCGACTCGCTCTTCATGGGCGTCCTCATCGCGCATTCGGAGCTGTCAGACAATACGTGCTTCAACTACCTCCGACGCCGCGCCTATCCCACGCTCATCGCCGGCATCACGATCATCTCTCTGCTCTTTGCCCTCGGCGGACGTGACGAGTTTAGACAGTTTCAAGGCTTTCTGGCGATAGGGTTGGGCATGATCCTTGTTGCGGCGCTCAACCCTGAGACGCTCTTCTCGAGACTCCTCGGCGCGAAACTTTTTAGAGTGATCGCCCTGAGTTCCTACAGCACCTACCTCTCACACATGTTCGTCATCCGGCGCCTCTCCGTCTCGCGCCTGAGGCCCGCCGTGCCTTCCGGTCTGAGGGGCTGGGGCGCTTTCGTGGTATCAAGTGTGGCGGCGCTCGTGTTCGGCTGGCTGATCTACCGGCTGATCGAGAAGCCGGGGTTACGTCTGAGGGAAGTGCTCGTCCCGAGACGCCGCGCGCCGCGGCGCGCCGTGGCCGGAGACGAGCCGGGACTCTCGCATCTTCCGCCGGCGGCGGACGCGGCCTGTGTCAATGCGGAAATAGTTTCTTAGGACTCTTCATCGTTGATTAGACGAAGCCTGACTCTCGGCTGGCTGGCGACCTGTAACGCCGCGCTGGCGATCCTGATGCCGTGGTACGTCGTCACCCGTTTGGGGGTCGGCGTCGAGACCGACGCGTTGTTCGCGGCGGGGGCGGTGCCGCAGTTGGTCTTCATCGTCGTCAGCACCTCGCTGGCACAGGTGCTCGTCCCGCTGCTCGCGACGGAAGACGAAGAGACGTTTCGCAAAGACGCGTGGGGCTTCTTCCTCGGCATCGGCGGGCTCTTCACGCTGATCGGGCTCGTGCTCTACGCGACCGCCGGTTTCTGGGTGAGCTGGCTCGTCCCCGGCTTCTCGGACGAGGGCAAGCGGCTGGCGATCAGCCTGACGCGGATTCAGCTCGTCAGCACGGTGCTCATTACGGGCGTCGTCGTCCTCTGGTCAGTCCACCACGCGCGACAGAAGTTCGTCTGGGCTGAACTCTCGCCGGTGCTCGCCAACGCCGTCGCGCTCGGCTTCCTCGTCTGGGCGCTCCCCACCTACGGCATCGTGGCGGCGGCCTGGGCGACCGTCGTGCATAACGGGTTGAAGCTCGTCCTGCTGTTGCCCATCCTCGGGCGCTGGCAGCGCCCCGACTGGGGCTCGCCGGCGACGCGCGAGTTCTGGCGGCGCATCCGCCCCTTCATCTTCGCGCAGACCTACTACCGCACCGACCCGCTCATCGATCGTTATCTCACCTCTCTGGCCCCCGCCGGAAACCTCTCCATGTTCTACATCGCCCAGCAGGTTTATGGGGCGGCTCATCAGGTCATCAACAAAGCCATCTCTTCGCCAATGATGCCGCTGCTCGCCATCGCGGCGAAGGCGGGCGACACGTCCGCGTACCGCCGCATCTACCGCGAGCGCTTGTTGTGGATGACGGCCCTCACCGGCGCCGGTTTCCTCTCGCTCCTCCTCTTCGGCGAAACGCTGCTGCGCCTGACCATCGGCCACGGCGGCATCACGGCGGAGAACGTGCGGACGCTGTGGTGGACGCTCGTCGCGCTGACGGGCGTGCTCGTCGGCGGCGCGGTCGGGCAGATCACCTCCGCCGCCTTCTACGCGATCGGCGACACCAAGACCCCGATCATGTTGACGGTGCTGACCTACACCATCTACATCCCTGTCAAGATCATCGTCTTCCGCCACTACGGCTTGCTCGGTCTGGCGACGACAGCCAGCCTGTACTTCGTCTCCAACTGCGCGCTGCAACTATTCGTCCTCGAAAAGAGATGGCGCCCACGCCGTGGGATGTACGGTTACTTGGGCAGGACACCAAAGAGAGTAAAGCCTTGAATGCTCAGGTTCATCTGGCTCGGCGGAACGTCACGGTCACGAGTTGGCACCACACGGTGATCGCCAACGCTCGGGCTTGAGTCGGCACGGCTGACCGTCGTTCGTCAGACACATCCTCTGAGGCACAATGTCCGACACCTTCTCCGTTGCAATGTGTACCTACAACGGCGCGCGCTACCTCGCCGCGCAACTCGCTTCACTGTCGGCGCAGACGCACTTGCCCGGTGAGCTGGTGGTATGCGACGACCGCTCCGAGGACGAGACGCGGGAGATCGTCCAGGATTTCTCGGCGCGCGCCCCCTTCTGCGTCCGTCTGCACGTTAACGGACGATGTCTCGGCTCCACCAAAAACTTCGAGCGGGCGATCAGTCTCTGCACCGGCGACCTGATCGCGCTCTCAGATCAGGACGACGTGTGGCTCCCTCAGAAACTCGAACGGCTGGCAGCGTACTTCGCGGCACAGCCGTGCACGGGGATGGTCTTCTCGGACGCCGAAGTCGTTGACGAAAACTTGCGTTCCACGGGACGCAGCCTGTGGAACCTGGTGGGTTTCGCCGACGCGGAGCAAAGGTTGATAAGGTGCGGGCGCGCGCTCGACGTGCTCCTGCCCGGCTGGACGGTGACGGGGGCGACGATGGCTTTCCGTGCGACGTTCAAAGGACTCGTGCTCGAAATTCCGGACGACCTCCCCGTCATACACGACGGCTGGATCGGGGCTGTCGTCGCGGCGGTCGCGGGCGTGGAATTTATCACCGAGCCGCTCATCAAATACCGGCAACATCCACGGCAGCAGATCGGGGCTCCACCAAGGGGCGCGGCGGAGATGACACGCCAGTCGGGTCTCAGAAGCGTTGTGTCGGCGGCGCACAGGTCTAACGACTACGAGCGTCTGATCAAAATCGCTGAGCGCATCAGCCTGCGCCTCTCGGAGCGCAAAGACTTCTCGGATTCGGACGGCGCACGCAGCCAGTTGGACGCGCTCGTGGGGCACCTGCGAACGCGTGCCGATTTGCCGGAGAGCAGGCTGCGGCGTGCCCCATACGTGCTGCGTGAGTTGCTGTCTCACCGCTATCACCTCTATTCAAAGGGGACACGCAGCGCCGTCAAGGATTTGCTGGCCTGAAGGTCGGGCGCGAGCAGGCGCGAGCTCGGGCCAGCTCAGTCGTCGAAAGGGGAAGGCGCGAAGGGAAGTGCCTGGACAGGCTGCGCTCGGATAGCTCGACTTTACTATGCGGGTGCATTGCTGCCAGAATATCCACGAATCAAATAATCACCATGCCGCGCGAATATTTACTTGACGGAGCATACGCGCTGTGGGCAAACGTCGCGAGGAAGGGCTGATGGGCGGGCTCCGCGTTCTCATCACCAACCACGGCATGGAGCAACGCGCGGGCACCGAGCTTTACGTCCGCGACCTCGCGCTCGGGCTCCTCGAGCGCGGGCACACGCCCGTCGTTTACACCGCGCGGGTGGGCGAGGCGGCACGTGAACTGCGCCGGGCGACCATCCCAGTCGTCGATGACCTGGAAATGCTTGCCTCCCCGCCAGACCTCATCCACGGCCAACACCATGTCGAGACGATGACGGCCCTCCTCCACTTTGCGAATGTTCCCGCCGTCTTCTTCTGTCACGGCTGGGCGCCTTGGGTTGAGACGCCGCCGCGCTTCCCGCGCATCCTCCGCTACGTGGCTGTTGACGACACCTGCCGCGACCGCCTGCTGTGGGAGCATGGCATACCGGAACCGCGCGTCCGCGTACTCCTCAACTTCGTTGACCTCAAACGCTTCCGCCCGCGCGGGCCGCTCCCGCCGCGCCCGGCGCGCGCCCTCGTCTTCAGCAACGCGGCGAGTGACTCGACTTACCTGCCCGCCGTGCGCGAGGCGTGCGCGCAACGTGGCGTAGCGCTCGACGTGGCAGGCAAGCAGTCGGGCCACGTCGCCGATGCGCCCGAGCACTTGTTGGGCAGCTACGATCTCGTCTTCGCGAAGTCGCGCTGCGCAATGGAAGCGATGGCGGTCGGGGCAGCCGTTATCCTCTGCGACGCGGTCGGCGCCGGGCCGCTCGTGACGGCTGCCGAGGTGGCGCGCCTGCGGCGCCTGAACTTCGGCGTGCGCTCCCTCAGAAACGGACTCCGCCCCGAACTGCTGGCGCGCGAGATCGACCGCTACGACGCGCGGGACGCAGCCGAGGTCACGCGCTGGATTCGCGCCGAGGCGGACTTGGGTCGGACGGTTGACGAGATCGTCGAACTCTACCGGGAGGTCATCGCCGAACACCGGAACGTCCCCCCCGGCGACGCAGCCGATGCGGAGGCGCGCGCGGCGGCGGCATATCTTCGCTGGGCCGCCGCCGACATGAGGGAGGAGCGCGAGTTCTACAAGAAGGAGTTTGAGGACTTCGAGAATTCGGCGGCGGTGCGCCTCTATAAGCGGCTGCGCGGCGCGCCCCTCTTGGGCCCCTTGGCGCGACGGCTCGCACGCAAACTCGCACCCTGAATCGAAGTGCGCGGACTCGTCGCCCGCGGGTTGCGGTCGCCCGTACTTGATGCGCCCCGACTAATGCTGCGCGAGTTTCTCGATCATCAGCAAGTGAGAGCCGAGCTATCTTTCATCATCGTCAACTGGAACGGCGGCGAGCTGTTGCGCCGCTGCCTGAAGAGCATCGCCAGCTACCGGCCCGGCGTGCCTTACGAGGTCGTCGTCGTGGATAACGCCTCGACCGACGGCAGCCGCGAGTGGCTGCGCTCTGATGGTCCGTCCCAACTGCTCGCGGGCGCGCCGCTGCGCCTCATCGAGAGCGATGAGAACCTCGGTTTCGGGCGCGCCAACAACCGTGCCTTCGCCGCGACCAGTACGCCGCTCCTCTTCCTCCTCAACTCCGACGCCGAACTTCAGCCCGGCGCCTGCGACGCGCTCATCTCGACGCTGCGCGGAGAGGCGCGTGTCGGTGTCTGCGGACCCCGCCTCGTGAACCCCGACGGCTCGACACAGATCAGCGTGTGGCGTAACCCGCCCGTGGCGTGGGCGACGTTCCTCGCGCCGCTCAAGCCCTACCGGCTGCCACCGCGCCGCCTGTGCGGCGAGTTACTGCTGGCTGAGCACTGGGCGCACGACCGCCGGCGCGACGTGCCGATGTTGAGCGGCGCGGCTCTGCTCGTCCGCCGCGAGGTGGTCGAGGAGGTGGGTGGCTTCGACGAGCGTTATCACATGTACGCCGAGGACAACGAGTGGTGTCTGCGGATCGCCCGCGCCGGATGGCGCATGGTCTTCGAGCCGTCGGCGGTTGTGATGCACCACGGCGGGCACGGCTCGCGCCAGCGCTGGACTGATCAGGAGAGGCTCCGCGTGCAGTCAGATGCCTTCTTCCTCTTCCAGCGCACTTGCCTTTCGCGGCGGCAGGCTACGGCTAACCGGCTCGCCTCCGTCGCGCAGCTCTCGCTGCGGCGGGCGTGGCGTTGGCTGCGCGGGCGACCTGCCGAGGACTTGGGGCTGACGCTCCGCCTACACTTCACAGAGTTGAAGCGTTCACTGCGCGAGTGGGGAAGACGCAGCGGAAGCTGACGCCGGACTTGCCAGCGAGAAGAGTTGGTGCCGGGTCGAAGCGGGGAGCGCGTGAAGAAATCGCTTGACTTCGAACGTAGCTTCGCCGAAGTTATCAATGCCGCTCCGAGAAGTTTTAATGAAGACTCTGTATTTGTGCTACTACGGCGTTCGCGAGCCGCTGGTGCAGACACAAGTGCTCCCGTACCTGCGTCAACTCGTCGCCG
This sequence comes from Pyrinomonadaceae bacterium, assembly GCA_045807785.1. Classification (GTDB taxonomy): domain Bacteria; phylum Acidobacteriota; class Blastocatellia; order Pyrinomonadales; family Pyrinomonadaceae; genus JAIVGV01. The sequence continues at coordinate 6,413 of JBJMGS010000366.1, read as the reverse complement.
CCGGAATCGAGGTCAGCCTGCTCACCTTTGAGCCCCAGTTCGGGCGGAGATGGACTGAGGAGGCCCTCGCGAATCAGGCGGCGCGACTCGCGGGCGAAGGGATACGCTGGCGCTGCCGTGCCTATCACAAAAGCCCTTCCGCCCCGGCGACCGCCTACGACATTCTGGCCGGCGCGTGGGTCGCGGCGAGGCTCGCGCGGCGCTTCAAGATAGATGTCCTGCACGCGCGCTCGCACGTGCCCGTGGCGATGGCGCTGCTCGCACGGACGTTGACCGGCTGCCGCCTCGTCTTCGACGTGCGCGGGCTGTGGGCTGAAGAGTACGTGGACATCGGGAACTGGGCAGAAGGGTCGCCGCCGTTTCGCGCGATCAAAAAGCTGGAACGGGTCGGTCTGCGGAAGGCGGATCAGGTGGTGGTCTTAACCCACCGGATGCGCGACTGGCTGGTCGGCGAGCGTCTGGCGGACGCCGGTAAAATCTCGGTCATCCCCTGTTGCACGGACGTCTCCCGCTTCGCGGAGGAGTCGCCCGCCGACGCAGACGCCGCGCCGCGGTTCGAGATCGTGTACGCGGGGACGGCGACGGGTCTGCATCTGCTGGAAGAGGTCGGGCAATTTTTTCTCAAGCTCCGGGCGCACCGAGCGGACGCGTTCCTGCGCGTCCTGACTCACTCGCCGTCCGCGGAGGTGGCGACGATCTTCGGGCGCGTCGGCCTCAGTCCGGACGATTACTGGATCGGGGCGGTCGAGCCCGCAGAGGTCCCGAAATATTTTCGACGCGCGCGCGCGGGCGTGTCCTTTCGCAAGGCGACGTTCGCGCAGATCGCCGCCTCGCCCGCGAAGATTCCTGAATACCTCGCCGCCGGGTTGCCGGTCATCTTCAACGCGGGCGTCGGCGACATGGATGACTTGTTGGAGAAGGAGAGTGTAGGCTTAGTGCTCAAAGAACTCGACGACGCGGCATACGAACAAGCGGCTCGGCGGTTAGTGTCGCTCGTCGAGACTCCAGAGATACGCGAGCGCTGTCGCGAAGTCGCGCGGCGTTACTTCGATCTGGAGCAGGTGGGCGGGGCGGGTTACCTGAAAGTTTATCGTCGAATCAGCGACACACTTTAAGCTCACGCACGGTTGGCTGTCGGTCTCGTCACTGTTGATATGCGTATCCTAGCTTTGGTGCCCTACCCGGCTGACGTGGCTCCGGGGCAGAGATACAGGATGGAGCAGTGGGCTCCGCCTCTCGCGCGGCTCGGCGTGGAGGTGGACTTCGAGGCGTTCAGGTGCGAAGAGCTGCACTCGCTGCTGGGCGAGCCGGGAAACACGTGGCGGAAGGTTTCGTTGACGATGCGGGCGTTGGCCCAGCGTCTGCGAGTGCTCAAGCGGATCAAAGATTACGATCTCGTTTACATCTACAACGAGACGGCGATGGTCGGCCCGGCGCTGCTCGAACACTACATCAGCGCGAAGGGGGTGCCCTTCGTCTTCGACTTCGACGACGCCATTTATCTGCACTACACCTACATCAGCCCGGTAAGCCGTTCGCTGCGCCTGTTGAAATTCCCCGGCAAGACGGGCGCCATCTGCCGTCTGGCCGCCCACGTCATCGCCGGCAACTCCTACCTCGCCGCTTACGCCTCGCGCTTCAACCGGCACGTCACGGTCGTGCCCTCGACGATCAATACGGAGAGCTACACCTTCGAGAACCATAAGCCGGCTGCGGAGCCGCCCGTCATCGGCTGGACCGGAAGCTACAGCACGGTTCAGTACCTCGACACCTTACGTCCGGTGCTCAGTCGCCTCGCCCGGCGCGAGCGATTCAAGCTCCGGGTCATCGGCGTCCCCGGCTACAGTCTCGAAGGGGTGGAGGTGGAAGCCGTCCCCTGGCGTTCGGAAACCGAAGTCGCCGACCTGCGCGCCGTTGACATCGGCATCATGCCGCTGCCCGACGACGAATGGACGCGCGGCAAATGCGGGATGAAGGCGTTGCAGTACATGGCGCTCGGTATCCCCTGCGTCTGTTCGCCCGTGGGCGTGAACCCCAGCATCATCCGCGACGGCGAGAACGGCCTGCTGGCGTCCACGGAAGATGAGTGGATCGAGCGACTGACCCGTCTGCTGCATTCAGCGTCTTTAAGAGAGCGACTAGGCAGCGCCGGGCGGGCGACCGTCGAGGCCGAGTATGCGTCGTCGGCGCACGCCCTGCGAGTCTATGAAATTTTCCAGTCGGTCACATGCTGCGCCGAGACGGCGGACAGGGAATATCAATCCAGCGCCCGCCGGTTCCGCGCCTGAGAGCTGCCCCGCACCTGTGCCTTGGTGAGGGCGCCAGCTAACAACGGTATGCACCCGGCGCCCCGCCACGATGCCTCTCATGGAGTTTGAAGTGGGGCGCGGGTGATGCCGGGCGTAAGGTGGCAAGAGGGCACAGTCTTATGAAGGAGAGCGAGCAAGTCCGCTGCCGCGTGGCCGCCTGTCGTGCGCTCCCGGCCGGCGTCGGCGAGTGGTGCTTCTACCTCATTAATGATGGCGACGCGCCCCTCGAATCCGCGGCGTTAGACCGGGTCAACACCGAGTGGGGCGACTTCGGGCACAGTCAGGCCGCCGACGTGGTGGTTACCGACCTCGCCCCCGGCGCACACGCGCTGATCTGGCGGGACGACGGGGAATGCCGCACCGAACTATCGTTACTCGTGCGCGCGGGGGGCCGTGAAGTGCGGCTGGATTTCGAATTCCCCAAGCTCTACATTCAAAGGAACCTGCAGCAGGTGGACGGCCTGGGCAAACTCGGGTGGGAGGAGTCCGCTGAGGGCTGAAATGGTTTAAGTCTTGGGGGCGCCACTTAACATCGGCATGCACCTGACCGCCGACACGACGCTTGTCATGCTCCGATAGTCGCGTGGGGCGGCAGGCGTTAGGCGCGGACAGGGGGGGCGAGGTAAAAGGGCAACTTAACTTTGAAGCATCTATCTCGATTCCAAAGGAGACGAAGACATGAACAGGTATCTAGCCGAACTCGTGGGCACCTTTGTGCTGGTCTTTGCCAGTTGTGGGAGCGCCGTTCTGGCGGGAGATAAGATCGGCTTCCTCGGCGTCTCTCTGGCTTTCGGCATGTCGCTGCTCGCGATGGTTTACGCCATCGGACCCATTTCCGGCTGCCATATTAACCCTGCCGTGACTGTCGGGATACTCATTACCAAGAAGATGGATGCGAAGTATGCCGCCGGATATATAGTAGCCCAGATTATCGGTGCCATCCTGGCTGCCGCTCTTCTGCTGCTCATCGTTAAAGGCGCGCCGGGCGGTTATGACCCGTCGGCGTCAGGTTTCGCCGCCAACGGTTATGGCGAACACTCTCCGGGTCACTACAATCTGCTCTCCGCTTTCCTCGTGGAAATAGTGCTGACCTTCTTTCTGGTGTTTACAGTACTCGGCGCTACCGACATCAAAGCGCCTGTCGGCTTCGCCGGTCTCCCAATCGGATTCGTCCTCACTCTCATACACCTGGTAGGTATTCCCGTAACTAACACCTCAGTTAACCCTGCGCGCAGCATCGGCCCGGCCATCTTCGTGGGCGGGTGGGCATTAAACCAGCTATGGGTATTTATTGTCGCCCCTCTTGTGGGCGCAGTTATTGCCGCAGCGGTTTACACGGTGACGCACAAACCATCCGAGGTGTTAAGCGTCAGAGAAGCTGAGCGAGCACTGGAGAGCGAGCAAGCTGAAAGGAAATCTTAGGAGGGGTCGTAGGGAATATACGGCGAACTCTTTGGTAGACAACTCGGTATAGTTGTGCGAATGTCCGCCGCCTAACAACGCATTCAACCGGACGCACAATCAGCCTGGCTTTCAACGTGAACCTGGATGGTTTCGACGGCCCGCGCGCGCCGGTTAATTCAGGCGTTAGGCGGCTGTGTTGAGTGTTAGAAATGAAAGCATCGGAGGTGTCAGAAATTGTTGAGCACGAGATTGACGGTAACTGGTTGCTCTCCAATGCTCACGGGGTAGATTTGAAGAGGTGCTTGATTGCGCCGCCCGTGAAGCGTCTTTATGAGGATAGCTTCAGGCAGGGCGAGACGATGGAGTTGTGGCTCGTCCTTGAGGAAGTCCCCGAGACCAGTTCCGGGTATAAGATCGTCTTCGATGAAGGCTCAGGGATGTTCGGGCTTGCTATTTCGGGCGCACACAGTAATGACGTGTTCATCGGCTTCTATGGGACTTTTATCGAAACGCTGGAAGGCATGTAGCTCTCGGCGCGCCGCCTAACAAGCGCATGCACGCTACCTGCGACACGACGGCTTTCATCAATGGCAAAGGGGCTGGGCGGCGGGTGATGCCGGGCGTTGGATGTCTTTCCTCTTTTCAGAGTAATTATGGCGTGAAGCCGACGCGGCGCAGCAAGTCTTGAAAATGCGGGTCTGAGCGCAGATTATTCCATTTCGGATCGATCTTGAGAAAAGCCATTTTCGGGTCTCGCTGCTGATAACCGCGCTCCAGCCAGTTGAGCGCTTCGTCGCGCTCACCCAACCCGTTATAAATAATCGCGACATGGTAAGGCGGAATGAAACGCTCCTTTGACAGCTTCAATAATTCCTCAAGCACGGCACGCGCCTCATCGCGTTTGCCCGACTTCGCCAGAGCATATCCGCTGTAGGAGTCTGACACTGTTTGCATGGGTGAAAGTTCTTTCGCCCGACGCGCTTCAGCGACGGCTTCAACGTACATCCCCTTCTCGGTATAAACGCTTGCCGCAAACAGATGAGGAAACCAATAATTCGGCGCGAGTTCAAAAGTTTCCTGCAAACTGGCTAATGCTTCATCGGCTCGTCCGGCATGTAACAGAAATTGTCCTTCCAGTGCGCTGGCAAAGGGAGAAAGCGGGTCAATTTCTCTGGCGCGTTTTATTTCGGCAAGCGCTTCCGCATGCCGCCCTGTGTTGGAAAGTAGATGCGCGTAAAACAGATGAGCGTCCGCGTTGTTCGGGTTAAGCTCCAATGCTCGTTTGAACTGGCTTTCGGCTGCGTTCCAATCCCAGTCGTACCAGAATATGTTCATCCCGAGAGTGGTATGAACTTCGGAGAGAGTGTCGTCTAGTTCAAGGGCCTTTTGCGCCGCCGCTTTCGCTTTCGGGAGAACTTCGGTCGGATTCATCTCGCCGCCGAGCGCAAGCGCGCGATACGCGTCCGAGAGCCCGGCGTAAGCGAGCGCGTAAGAAGGGTCAATATCTATGGCCTGTTGGAAATACGAGATGCCCTTTTGGAGTTCCGGTGGCGTTAATTTAAAAACGTGGTAACGCCCCTTGAGATAAAGCTGAAGGGCTTCCGCGTTGGCGGTGTAGTTCTTCGCCACCTTCCGCTCATCCGCGCCCGACAGCCGCACGCGTAATTTGGTCGCGACATCCCGCGCCACTTCGTTCTGCAGTGCCACGAGATTCGCCAGCGGGCGGTTGTAGGTTTCTTTCCACAAACTGTTTTCCGTCGTGGCGTCAACCAATTCGATATAGAGAGTCAGATCGTTGCCGCGCTGGACGACGCGCCCGTTCAAAACCGCCTGCACGTTCAGCTCTCTGCCGACGGTTTTCGCGTCCGCGTCTTTGCCTTTGTAGCGAAAGACGGAACTACGCGCCTTGACGCTGAGTTTCGGCAGTTGCGACAGACTCCCGATGAGCGATTCGGTCATACCGTCCGACAGGTATTCGGCGTCGACGTTACCGCCCTCGTTCTGAAAGGGCAGGACGGCGATGGATTCGATTTGGGTTAAGGCTGGCGAATGGTGGCTGGAATACCAGTAACCGAAGCCGAGCACGGCCAGCAGCATCATCAGCGCGGCGGTGACACTGCCCTTGTGCTGTTTGATGCCGCTGGTGATGTGTTCCGCGGTCGATGTCGGACGCACGGTTGCGGCTTGCGTGCCGGCGCCTTCAATCGCTGCGTTCGCCGTTGTCGCTGTCGCGTCTTGCTGACTGACGGCGTGGTTTCTCTCCGGCGTCGCGGCGCGTCCCAGTTTGGCGGCAAACTCAAACTCCTGTTTGAGCGTCTTCAAATCAACGCGCAGACTGTTAGCTGTTTGATACCGCTCGTCCGGGTCTTTACGCAGAGCTTTACTGACAATGTGTTGCAACTCAACGGGCGTGTCGGGCGCCAGCTCTCTGAGCGGCGGCGGTTCTTTGTGCAGCAATGCGCCGAGCATGTCTGCCGTCGTTTCGCCCGTAAACGGCAATCTTCCGGCCAGCATCTCGTACAACATGATGCCTAAACTGAAAACGTCCGTCCGCGCATCCACCTCAAGTCCACGCGCCTGTTCAGGCGACATGTAGGCAACAGTGCCGAGAATCATGCCCGGACTCGTCTTGATCAGAGCGAGTGTCGGGGCCTGTGTGTCAGCGGGCACACCGTCTTGTTTCTCGGTCAGCTTCGCTAT
>JBJMGS010000365.1:0-18560 GCA_045807785.1 Pyrinomonadaceae bacterium | reverse complement strand
TCTGCCTGAGCTTTACGATCTTGTGTCCGATGAGTTCGTCGTGTTTCCGCATCACCTAAGTGTCTTGTCAAGTCGGGCACCGGATGATTTCTGGCGGCTTGTAAAACTAAATCCGGTCGGAAAGGCTTAACTGATTCATGCAAACTAATAATTCGTTTAATCGAGTCTGCTTGATCGTCCTCGACAGCGTCGGCATGGGCGAGATGCCGGACGCGGCGGCGTGGGGCGACGCGGGGGCCGACACGCTCGGCCACATCTGCGAGTCGCGCGAGGTGAAGTTGCCGAACCTGCAAGCGTGGGGGCTAGGCAACGCGCACCCGCTCGAAAACGTCCCGCCTGTCGAGAGCCCGCGCGCCTCTTATGGTCGCTGCGCGCTGCGCTCGAACGGCAAGGACACGACGACGGGGCATTGGGAGATGGCGGGCATCATCCTCGACAAAGCCTTCCCGACCTACCCGCACGGCTTCCCGCCGGAGATCATCGACGAGTTCATCAAAGAGACGAACGTCCCCGGCGTGCTGGGGAACTATCCGGCTTCGGGCACGGAGATCATCAAGGAACTCGGCGCCGAGCACCTCCGCACGGGCAAGCCCATCGTCTATACGTCCGCCGACTCGGTCTTCCAGATCGCCGCGCACGAGGAGGTGATTCCCGTCGCGCGCCTCTACGAGATTTGCGAGACGGCGCGGCGCATCCTGCGCGGGCGTCACGAAGTCGGTCGCGTCATCGCGCGCCCCTTCCTTGGCGAGCCCGGCGCGTTTCACCGCACCGAGAACCGGCACGACTACGCCGTGCCCCCGCCGCGCGACATGCTCCTGCCGACGCTCTCGGGCGCGGGGCTCGACGTGGTCGCCGTCGGCAAAATCTCGTCCATCTACGACGCGTCGGGCGTGACGGAGGAGTTGCCCGGTAAGAACAACGACCAGTCGATTGATCAGACCATCGAGGCCCTGAGGGGTGACGGGCGCGGCCTCATCTTCTCGAACCTCGTGGACTTCGACATGCTCTACGGGCACCGGCGCGACGTGGAAGGCTACGCGCGCGCCCTCGAACACTTCGACGCGCGGCTGCCGGAGATCGCCGCCGCAATGCGCGAGACAGACCTCCTCGTCATCACCGCCGATCACGGCAACGACCCGACCTACCGCGGCACAGACCACACGCGCGAGTACGTGCCCCTCATCGTGTACGGCGACGCCGCGACCGCCGGGGTCAACCTCGGCACGCGCGCCTCGCTCGCAGACATCGGCCAGACCGTCGCCGAAAACTTCGGTCTGAAATTGGGCGCGGGCGAGAGTTTCTTGTCGTCTGTGGCGAAATGAATAACGTCATCAGATACGCTCACGTCATGACGGGCTTCGTTGCCTTAGCTTTAATATTCCTCGGCTACTTCGGCTTCAAGCTGCGCCTATTCATCTGCACCGGCAGATGGCGCGTGCTTCCACGCGAGACCTCGAAACAAAGACGTGAGAGGCGTCGCACGAAACGGAAGTTTCGTTTGTCGAGCAGAGGGACAGGCGCGGTGCCGTACAACGAAACCGTTCACGGCTCGACAGTGGCAGGCTCGCACTTTACGGAAAACGCAGGCGGCTCCGGCGGCTCAAGCTAGTGAACTTAGCAACGGTTGACTGAATGGAACTCAACATCCGAGAGATGCGCGCCAACGATTGGGAGCGCGTGCGCGCGATCTACCTGGAAGGGATCGCGACGGGCGATGCCACGTTCGAGACCGGCGTGCCGGCGTGGGAGGCCTGGGACGCGGCACACCTCAAGGCGTGCCGCCTCGTGGCGCGCATCGGCGGCGAGATCGAGGGGTGGGCGGCGCTCTCGCCCGTCTCTTCGCGCTGCGTGTACGGGGGCGTCGCGGAGGTGAGCGTGTACGTCGGGGAGCGGGCGCGCGGGCGGGGCTTGGGTCGCGCGCTGCTCGCGTCGCTCGTCGAGGCTTCGGAGCGCGCGGGGCTGTGGACGCTTCAGGCGGGCGTGCTCGGGGAGAACGCGGCGAGCATCCGGCTGCACGAGCGTTGCGGCTTCCGCGTCGTCGGCACGCGCGCGCGTCTGGGGAAACTGAAAGGCGCTTGGCGCGACGTGGTGCTGCTCGAACGGCGAAGCGAGACGGTCGGGAACGATTAACGATTAGCCACAGCTTTTCTTCGCGACTCCAGCGCCTTTGCGTGAGAAATGTTTTCACGCAAAGGCGCTGGAGTCGCGAAGGGGGAGACGAATTACTGCGGCGGCGCGGCGGCGGGCGGAGGTGGCGGGGTGTAGAAGGGGATGCGTTGCACCTGATCGACGCAGGAGGTGTCTAACCCCTGCCAGGTGCCGCGGTCGAAGAACTCGGCCATCAGTCGCTCGGTGCATTCGTAGGACGAGTGCGTGCCGTTGTGGACGATGATCTGCTTGCCCTGCGAGTACTGCGAGAGCGCCGCCGCCCCGACAAACGGCGGCGTCACCGGATCGAAGTCGCCGGAGATCATGAGCACGGGCACGTCCAGCTTGCGCGTGTCGTGGAAGCTGGCGGGGATGTCGCCGCGCTGCCAGAGCCCGCAGGCGCGCTGGTAGGAGCGCACGCGCGCGTCGCCGTAGAAGGTGCCCGCCGTCTCGCGCTTGATCTCGTCCTCCGTGAAATACGGGACGCTCTCCGAGCAGACGACCGACAGATGCATCCCGCGCGCGATCTGCCCTTCGAGCTGCCGGAAGACTTGGTAGGTGACAGAGGCGAAGCGCGCGAAGTTGTTGCCTGCCATGTCGTGGATCAGGAGCGGCAGGTAGTTCATCACTTCGGGCAGATAGAGCACGGTGCGGACGTTCTCCATGAACCCTTCGCGCGTCATCGTGATCTGCTGCTTCTGCCCCGTCAGAGGGTTCGTCGCCTCGAACGTCACCGGCGCTTTCGTCACGCGCTCGACGACTTCCGCGAATTCCTTGCGCACGTTCGGGTACGCTGCGTTGCACTTGGCGTCAGCCGCGCAGTCGGAGAAGAGTCGGTCGAGCGCGTGCTCGATCCCTCGGGCGAACGGCATCGCCATCTTGTAGTCAACGGGCGCGACGCCGGAGACCGCCGCGGCGCGGACGTGTTGCGGGTAGAGGCGCAGGTAGGCGAGCGCGGCGGTCGAGCCGTATGAGCCGCCGTTGACATTTATTTTGTCGTACCCCATCGCCGCGCGCACTTCGTCGAGGTCTGCCATCGCGATGGGCGTCGTGTAGAGCTTGAGGTCGGCGATCTTCTCAAGCTCCGTGCGGCAGGCGCGCACCGCCGCGTCGGGGAAGGTCTCGCCGAAGTAGCCGCTCATGTCGCCTGGATCGCCGTGGAGGTTGCACTGCAAAAGGTTCGACTCGCCCGTGCCGCGCTGATCGACCATCACCACATCGCGGTGTTGTCTGAGTCGCAGCATGAAGGGCGCGCTAGCGTACATCGAAGCTGCAGCGCCGGGCCCACCCGCGAAGTAGAAGATGGGATCGGCGGCGGGCTTCTCGGCGAGCGCGGGCAGCATGACGACGTTCAGAGCGATCTTGCGCCCGGTCTTTGTCGCGCGGCTCTCGAAGACCTCGTACTTGCCGCACAGTGCATTCTTCAAACCCTCCTTCGCGCACGCGCTCAACTCGACGCGCCCGCGCTTGAAGATCTGCGGCGTCGCGGGCGCCGCCGACTGCGATGCTGCGGCGCGCGTGACGGGGAGCGGGCGGCGTACCCCGCCCTGACTCCAGTAGCCGTCGATCTGCGAGCCGTCGGCGTTCATCACCCCCTCGTAAGCGCCGGGCGCGTCCGGGTTCGGGAAGACGAAGCGCAGCGTGCGATCCGCGAACGTTACGTCCGAGAGCGGCAGATCGGTCGCGCCCTGATCGGGGCTGTCGAGCGTGCCTGTCAACTGACCACCCTGCCGCTTCAGCTTCAACACTATCCGTAACTTTCCGACGCCCGCTATTTCGAGCGTGCCGCGCCACTCGCCTTCGACGCTCGGCGTCGCCGCTGCGGCGGGTTTTGCCGACGGAGTTTGCGTGGGCTGCGGTATCTGCGCCGAGGCGGCGGGGCAGAGACAGGCGCACAGAGTTATAGCGGCTGCGAGCAACTGCGAATTGAATTTCATACGACGCTCCGTAACGGGAAAAGATGAAGGCGCGGGAGTGACCGAACGCGACGGTCGGTTATACGGGGAGCGCAGCGATGAAGTTGCAGGGAAGAGGAGAAGAAAGGATGAAGGATGAAGGATGAAACGAAGATCACTCGACTTGAGTCATCACGCTTTCATCCTTCATCCTTCATCCTTCATCCTTGTGTCGGGTCTTTGAGGACGGCGATGTAGGGGAGGTTGCGGTAGCGTTCGGCGAAGTCGAGCCCGTAGCCGACGACGAAGGCGTCCGGGATGTCGAAGCCGAGGTAGTCGATCTTCACTTCGCGCAGGCGGCGCTCCTGCTTGTTCAAGAGCGCGGCGAGTTTGACGCTCGTCGCGCCGCGTGATTCGAGGTTCGCCAAGAGGTAGCTGAGCGTGAGCCCCGTGTCCACGATGTCCTCGACGACGATGATCTCGCGCCCTTCAATCGGCACGTCCAAATCCTTGACGATACGCACCTCGCCCGAAGAGCGCGTCGAAGCGCCGTAGCTCGAAATGGCGATGAACTCCATCGAGACTCGTGCGTCGATGGCGCGCACCAGATCGCTGAGGAAAACGAACGCGCCCTTGAGCACGCCGATGAGGAGCGGGTTGCGCCCCGCGTAGTCGCGCGCGATCTCGGCGCCCATCTCCGCAATGCGCGTCTGAATCTGCTCGCCCGTGAGCAGCGGCTCGAGGTTCGGGTTCGAGAACTCGGAAGGGCTCTGTGCGATGGAGGCTGACACTTGGCGATTCTCCTCAAACGTCTATTCGTCTGTGTGATGTTTCGTCGGACGGCGACAGCGCGCCAGCCGTCGGGTTTGCGCGCGCGCCGCGTGGTGCGACATACTATGCAAGCTCCGCGCAGAGGTCAACGGGAAAAGCTATTAGCCGTTAGCTATTAGCTATTAGCTTTTCATGATAACAACGGCGAGCCGTCATGAACGACGCCGCGCGAGTCATCAAGATAGATTGAAAGCTTATCTCCAAGGATCGGCTAACAGCTAATCGCTAACAGCTATTAGCTAACTCTCATGCCTGACGAACAACCCACACGCGACCGCGTCCGCGCTCTCGTCCGCGAGGTGCTCGCGCAGGCGCTGCCGGAAGGCGAGACAGAAGCCGAGGCCGCGGCCCCGCCCCCTCCGACGGCTTCGCCTGCGACGCCGCGCGCCGCCGAGACCTCGCGGATCAACGTCCAGACTCCGGCGCGCGCCCGCACCGTCAACGTCGCACCGCCCGCGCCTGCGGGCGCAGACGAAAAACCTTTCGCGCGCGACGAGTCTTCCAAGTCGATCATCACCGAAGCGGACGTGCACGGACTCGCAGAGGGCGCGCGTCTGCGCATCGCGGAGGGCGCGCACCTCACGCCGCTCGCCGCCGACATCGTGCGCGAGCGCCGGATCGAACTCGTCCGCCGCCGCCCGCGTCGTGGCGCGGGGGCACAAAAGACGGTCGCCGTCGGCTCAGACCACGGCGGCTACAAGATGAAGGAGGAGCTGAAAACTCTCCTCCATGAACTCGGACACCACGCGCGCGACTTCGGCACCGACTCGACCGACGCGGTTGACTACCCGGACTTCGCCCACGCGGTCGCGCGCGCCGTCGCGGAAGGCGCGGCGGAGGTCGGCATCGTCATCGACGGCGCGGGCGTCGGCTCCGCGATGACCGCCAACAAAGTGCCCGGCGTGCGCGCCGCCGCCTGCTACTCCGTCAAAGTCGCCGTCAACTCGCGCGAGCACAATGACGCCAACGTGCTGACGCTCGGAAGCGGCACGATCACCGCCGACGAGATGCGCGAGATCGTCACGGCCTGGCTCGCCACAGAGATCAGTGAAGAGCGACACAAGAAACGTGTGGCGAAGATCGACGCGGTCGAGCGGCAGTACCGCTGCTGAGTGATGGGCGATCCTAATCCGCAAGTCGTCGTCATCGCCGGACCGAACGGCGCAGGCAAATCAACGCTCGCGCCGTTCTTGCTACGCGACACTTTCGGCCTGATGGAATTCGTCAACGCGGACAGCATCGCGGCGGGGCTCTCAGCGTTTCAGCCCGAGGGCGCGGCGATCGAAGCAGGGCGCGTCATGCTCAAGCGTCTGCGTGATCTGGCGGCGGCTCAAGTCAGCTTTGCTTTCGAGACGACTCTCGCCACACGCTCTTACGCACATTGGCTCGCGGCGCTGAAACGGGGCGGCTACAATTTCCACCTCCTGTTCCTTTGGCTGCACAGCCCGGAACTCGCCGCGCAACGGGTTCACGAGCGCGTCATGATGGGTGGGCACTCAGTGCCGGAGGAGGTCATCAGCCGGCGTTACGCGAAGGGTCTGAGGAATTTCTCCGGCTTGTACAGACCGATCGCGGACTCTTGGTTGGTGTATGATAATTCTTCGTCGGGAAGGATGACGCAAGTAGCGGCGGGGGTCGGAAATACGACGAGGGAAGTGCTCGACGAGAGTCTGTGGAGTCAGTTTCAAGCGAGCGTTAAATGAGAGTCGAAGCGAAAAACTTAAAGGAACTGCTCTTAGCCGAGGCTAAGGCGGTGGACGAGGCGGCGCAGCGTGCCGCCGAGCACGCGCTGCTGGTTCACAAGCGCGAGGGCTGTCCCGTCTCATCCTGGAAAGACGGAAGACTCGTCATCACGCCCCCCGAAAAGATTCGAGTCGAAGAGCCTTCGCCGAAGAAGCGCGCTTAATCTCAGGAGCATTCGGATTCATGCCCTATTCAAGTAACGGCAATCTGGAACACCTCGTCGAGCAGATCACGGACGTGATCGTGGCGCGCCTTAACGGCGATGCCGACTCGCAGGCGCAGATGTGCGGGTGCGGCTCGACGTGCTTCAACCGCTGCTCTGAGCGGATGCAGCGCGTGGTGGACGCCGGGGCGGCGCGCATCGGGTTAGTCCTCGGCGAGACGGCGACGGCGCGCGACTGGTCGAGTCTCGTCGATCACACGCTCCTTAAACCCGAGGCGAGCGACGCCGACATCCGCAAGCTCTGCGAGGAGGCGGCGCAGTACCGCTTCGCGAGCGTCTGCGTCAATCCGTCGTGGGTGCGCGCGGCGGCGTGCAACCTGCGCGGGTCGAACGTGCCGGTCTGCACGGTGGTCGGCTTCCCCTTGGGCGCGACGCTCCCCGACGTGAAGGCGTATGAGACGCGGCGCGCCATCTTCGACGGCGCGCGCGAGGTGGACATGGTGATCAACATCGGCGCTTTGAAGAGCCAGGACGACTGCGCCGTCGAGTTCGACATCCGCGCCGTGGTCGAGGCGGCGCACGAGTACGACGTGCTCGTCAAAGTGATCATCGAGGCGGCGCTCCTGAACGATGACGAGAAGGTGCGCGCCTGCCTCGCCGCCAGGCGCGCGGGCGCGGACTTCGTCAAGACCTCGACGGGCTTCGCCAAGCACGGCGCGACCGTCGCCGACGTGGCGCTCATGCGCCGCACGGTGGGCGCTGGTATGGGGGTCAAGGCGGCGGGCGGCGTGAAGGGGATCGACGATGCGCGCGCCATGGTCGAAGCGGGCGCGACCCGCATCGGCGCCAGCGTCGGCGTCAAGATCGCGCAGGAGGCTTCCGGCGCGAAATCCAACGTCGCCGTTCAAGCTTATTGATTGCCTATATGACACATCCGCAACCGTTTTCATTAATCAGGAGAAATAGCAATTCGATGGAGGTTGATGGACTGTGAGATAACTTGTTAGTGTCCCCCTAATAGGTAATAAATAATTATTAATCCTGTGAAGAGAATGAAAAGGGAAGCTATAACGATCAAGAGAAACCAAGTTGCCTTCCCCACCTTTCTTGTCCGTTTTGTTGAGACCATAACCCCTCTCATAAATAATCTAAAGACCCTAAGAATGCAGAGTCGCTGACTTGGCTTTCACAGACTAGCTGTAAAGTCAGGATTTTACCTCCTAGGTAATCCGAGAATCCTGATTTTATTGTCGAGGTATGAAGGATCAACGTCCTCAATTGAGAACATACGGCGAGTTATTACATTACCGGCAGGTGCTTCTGCAAACTCTCTGACTTTCTGCCACATTGAAGGGTCAGATTTACTTTGGCATCCACACTTAACTTTACCGAAGTCGCTGAGTGCCTTCCACGTCGCCTCTGCCATCCTCATTGCTTTTTCGACATCACTATCCGTCTTGTCAGCGCCGTGAGTTGCCCCATGGAATGGGGAGTGTCCATATAGTGGATCGGTAAACCCGTCATGACTGAAAGTATCTTGTAAGTAGTGCATGTATGTACCTAACCCCTCCAAACTATCAAGGTATCCGTCTAAGGAAGAGCTGCTTCCGTTTGTAGCTTTATTCCATAAGCTATCCAAATATGGCTGATGGTCTCCGGGGTGGAGGGCATGGTAGTCCATATTTGCCTGCTGCTGTTTGTAGTTGGGTCGTGGATCAAAGACAGGGATATTACCACCGAAGCCAGGGGCTGTATTCGGGTTCTCATCAACGTATTGATCAGAATTAGCAATCAGCCTTGCGTCTGCTTGCGAGAAGCATCCAGTCTTCATGGCTAAGTAGTAAGTAAGGTAATAATGCACATCACTCTCATACAGCCCCGATGGATCAGTCCTGTTCACCGGATTGTTGCTCGTGTAGCTGTACATGTTCATCCCGCCGGATAAGCCAATCGGGTCTTCGCTGAGAAATCTGCCGAGTTGGGGATCGTACCAGCGTGCGCGGTAGTAGTAGAGGCCGGTCTGTTCGTCGCGCTCTCTGCCGGTGTAGGCGTAGCGCGTGACGGGGCTGCCCGCGCCGTCGCCGAACGAGTCGTAGTCGAGGCGGTCGGTGATGCGTGCGCGTTCGTCGAGGAGGAGGCGCGTGCTGCCCTGTCGGTCGGCGAGGTGGTAGTAGGTGTCGGCGCGACCGTGCTGGCCGCGCGTGGTCTGGCGGACGAGGTCGTCCACCCCCGCACCGCGCAGGTAGTCGGTCGTGTCAGACTTGTGACCGCTGGCAGAAGTCTCGCGCACGACATCCGCGCCGTCGTAGGTGTAGCTCGACGTCAAGGCGCGGCGACCGCGTCGATCCGTCGCGACGGTCGAGACGCGCCGACCGAGGGCATCGTAGGCGTAGGCCGTGCTTGAGCCGTCAGGCAGGCGCACGGCGGCGAGGCGGTTCTCCGCGTCCCAACTGAGATCGGTCGCGCCCGCGCCGTCAGTCTTCGAGACGACGTTGCCGTTCGCGTCGTAGGCGTAGCCCGCCGCGCCCGTCGCCGTCAGGCGGTTGAAAGGTTGATACGTATAAGTGGGGCTGCGGTGTGAGCGCGTGCGGTTGCCGACTTGGTCGTAGGCGTAAGACTCCGAGGCTTGTGCGGGGTGCGCCGCACTGATGAGGCGGTCGAGCGCGTCGTAGGAGAACGAACTCGCGCCCGCCGTCTCGTCAGCCCGCGTGAGGTTGCCCGCGTCGTCGTAACTGTACTGCCGGTTGCTGACGGGGTTGAGTCCGACGGAATCCGTGAGCCGCGTCAGGCGGTTGAGATCGTCGTAGGCGTAGCGTGTCTCGGCGCCGTTGGGGAGTGTGCGCGCAAGCTGCCGGCCCGCGGCGTCGTAGCCGTAGGCGACGGAGAGGCCTGCGGCGTCCGTGATGCGCGTGAGGCGCGAGAGCGCGTCGTACTGGTAGGTGAGGTAGGGCGTTGAGTTCACGCTCAGGCTCGTGCGGTTGCCGCTCGCGTCGTAGGTGTAGGCGAGCGTCTGCCCGGAGACGTCGGTCGTGCTCGCGACGCGGCTCAGGCTGTCGTAAGCGAAGCGCACCGTGCCCTGCCGGTTGGTCGCCGCCGACAGGCGCGAGAGCGCGTCGTACTCGTAAGTCGCGGCGGTGGCGTCCGGGTAGCTGATCCGGACGAGCCGGTCGCGTTCGTCGTAACTGTATGCGGTCGTAGCGCCGGAGTAGTCCGTGCGGCGCGAGAGGTTGCCGACCGCATCGTAGGCGAGCGAGAGCGAAGCGCCCGCGCGGGTCGCGCCTGTGAGGCGTCCGGCGGCGTCGTATGAATAGCCGTAGCGTTGGCCGAGCGCGTCCGTCACGGCGGTGACGCGCGAGAGTGGGTCGTACTCATAAGACGTCTCTTGCAGCAGCGGATCGGTGACTCGCACGACGCGGTTCGCCGCGTCGTACTCGAAGCGGGTCGCGCGCCCCGCCGCATCGGTCGTGCTGAGGACGTTGCCGAGGGCGTCGTGCTCGAACGTCTCCGAGAGTCTGGGCGCGCCCGCCTCAGCCGCGGGGTAGGTGGCGCGCGTCAGCCGACTGAATTCGTCGTACTCGTAGTCGGTCTCTCGACCGAGCTGATCCGTCACCTGCGTCAGGTTCGAGAGTTGATCGTAGCCGTAAGCCGCCGTGCCGCCCGCCGCATCCGTCACACTGACGAGCCGGTCTGCACCGTCGTAGGTGTAAAGCGTCTCCGCCGAGCGCGGATCGGTGGCTCTGACGAGACGCCCCGCCGCGTCGTAGTCGAGACTGATCGAAGAGCCGTCGGCGCGCGTGATCTTCGCGGGGCGACCCGCCGCGTCGTATTCGTAACTTGTAACGCCCGCGGCGGCGTCGCGCTCGCTCGTCAGGCGACCGCGCGCGTCGTAGGCGTAGGTCGTCGTGTGGCCGGCGGCGTCCGTGGCGCGCGTGAGGTTGCCGGAGTTGTCGTAAGAGAGGCCGAGCGTGTGCGCGCGCGCGTCCGTGAAGCTCAAGAGCAGGCTGCGCGCGTCGTAGGCGAAAGAGGTCGTGTGGCCGAGCGCGTCGCGGCGGGCGATTAGCTTGCCGCCCGCGTCGTAGGTGTTCGTCGTCAACGCGCCGGTCGCGTCCGTCGCCGTCAACACTTGCCCGCGTGAGTTGTAAGTGTAGCTCGTGCGACCGAGTGCGTCCGCGACGCTTAAGAGGTTGCCGTCGGCGTCGTAGGCATAGTCGGTGCGCTGGCCGAGGGCGTTCGTCTCGGTCAGGGGACGAGCCGCCGCGTCGTAAGTCCAGGCGCGGGTCTGCGAGCCGCCGCAGGCGCAAGAGCCTTCGACGCGCGTGACGACGTTGCGCCCGCGCGTGCGGTCGATGAAGAATTTGGTGACGTGCCCACGCGCGTCAGTCGCGTCCGTCTCTGCCTCCGAGACGTAAGTGAGCGTGACGCGCTCGACGCCGCCGTCGCGCTCGGTCGAGACGGCGCGACCGCGCGCGTCATAGGCGTGCGCTTCGACCGTGTGGCCGAGCGCGTCCGTCACGTTTGTCAGCAGCGGCGCGCCCGCCGCCGAAGGCGCGTAGGTGAAGCGGAAGCCGGAGCCTTCGGGGTAGTTGACGGCGGAGAGTTCCCCATGTGCGCCGTAGGTATAAGTTGCGACCGTGCCGAGACTGTCCGAGAGAGCGACGACGCGCCGTGCATCGTCGCCCTCCACGGACAGCCGGCGACCGGACGGATCGGTGACTGACGCCAGCCCACCAACGGCGTCGTAGTCGAGCAAGGTGAGATTGCCGTACCGATCCGCGGTCGAGACGAGTCTGCCGGATGCGTTGAAGCGCTGGACGCTGCCGCCGAGCGTCGTCAGCGTGAAGCCTCCGGCGGCGGCGCGCTCGATCCGCGCGTGGAGGTTCGCGGACTCGCGCGGCGTGAAGACGCCCGACGCCGAGGCGTCGAAGAGGACGGCGCGATCGTCGGGCAGATTCAGGCGGAGCAGGGAAGGCGACGACGCTTCGACGGACACGTCGAGCGCGGTTGTCCAGCCGCGCCCGAAGAGGCCGGAGCGCGCAGAGCCCGCGCTGTTGTAGCTGCGCGTGATCTCAAGCCCCGCGCCGACGCCGGGCAGGCGGTAGTCTGTCTGATCGAGAAAGACGTTGCCGTTCGTGACGTTGACGGGCTCGCCGACCTGCGCGTTGCAGGGCGGACGCCCGTTGTTCGTTCCGTCGCCGCCCGGCGTCGTGGCGACGTTGATCCTGAACTCGTGCACCGTCTGGTCCTGAAGGATGCAGCCGCTGAAGCTGACGGCAGGCGGCGAGACGACCACGCCGGTGAGCGATGCCCGGAACTCATATTCGACGCTGCAACGTGCGTAGGTGGTGTAGACGTAGTGGCCGTCGGCGCCGGTCGTCGCACCGGAGGTCTCCGAGTCCGCCGGGTTGATGTCGTACTTCTGGCGGCTGATCGAAATGGTCGCGCCACCGACGCCGACGCCGTCCGCGTCGCGGACGTAGCCGTCGAAGTTGATGATCTTCGGGTAGAACATCGTCATGTCCGGCATCGCTTGATCGTTGACGATGCAGCCGCTCAAGTCCGCTTCCGCGGGGTGGAGCGGCACGCCGTCAACGACCTCGTCCGAACTCGCCCTGAAGTTGATGACGACGCCCAGGCCGCAGACGGCGTCCACCTTGAACTCGTAATGGCCCGCGCCGTCTGTGACGGTCGCGCCGGAACGTGCGCCGGACATCACCACGTTGACGCCCGCCGCCGCGTCGCCCGTCGTATAGACGACGCGCCCGCTCAGCGTGACCTGATCGGCGCGCGCGACGGCGGCAAGCGCGGGGGCGCGGAAGGCGCGCGCGACTCTCGCCGAGACGAAGTCGGCAGAAGATGCGACGAAGGTGGATGGAACTGCGACGAAGGCGGCGGAAGCCGCGACGGCGAGCGTGAGCGCGAGAATGAGGGCGTGCGCGCGTGCGCGCGGGGCGTGTGAGGCGGTGAGGTTATTCATCTGCGGCTCCGTTCGAGCGGGCGCGCGCGGGCGGCGTGTGAGTTCTCGCCGTGACGCGGCCTTAGAAGTTCGGGGGCTGTCGGCGTCGTGCGCTGTCGGCGGTCTGGCGAGCAGGTGCGAGCCGGCGGCGCGCGGCGTCTCAAGTTTTCCGGTCTGCGATCTGACAGTCGAGCGTGAGGTTAAAGATTAGAGCTGTTGAACCACCCCTGTACGTTGGACGCGCATTGTACGGACGAGCCGCCGCCGGGTCAAGGGAAAAATTTTTCGACGCCCGCGTCGGATGATCGCTCGCGGGGCCGGGCGCGCAAAGTCGGGTTGACGACGCGGAGGGCGGTTTGGTTGGCGCGTCGAAAGTTTCGGGTGCGCTCGCGCGCGCACGAGTCGCGGCGGCGGCTTGAAACGCGCGCGCGTTTGCGTCTATGCTGCGCTCAAGCAAGTTTATAAAAATATTTCGGTCGGGGGTAGGTGCTCTATGGCGCGCAAGCACGATGTGATGGCGGTCATACTCGGCGGGGGTGCGGGCACGCGCCTCTTTCCACTGACGCAGCCGCGCTCGAAGCCCGCCGTCCCGCTCGCGGGCAAGTACCGGCTCGTGGACATCCCGATCTCGAACTGCATCAACTCCGACATCATCAAAATCTACGTCCTGACGCAGTACAACTCGGCGTCTCTGAACCGGCACGTCGGGCGCACCTACCGCTTCTCGCGCTTCTCGGACGGCTTCGTCGAAATCCTCGCCGCCGAGCAGACGCCCGACAGCCCGCAGTGGTTTCAGGGGACGGCGGACGCCGTGCGCCAGGTGCTGCCGCACATCCACGACTGGCGCGTGGACACGCTCTTGATCCTCTCCGGCGATCACCTCTACCGGATGGACTACCGCAAGTTTCTCGCGCGCCACTTCGAGTCAAATGCGGACGTGACCGTTTCGGTCGTGCCGTTCGTGCGCGAGGCGGCGGAGGAGTTCGGGCTGCTGAAGGCGGACGCGACGGGGCGCATCACGGAGTTTCGCGAGAAGCCCAAAGGCGCGGCGCTCGAAGAGATGCGCGTGGACACGACCGCCTTCGGCTTGAGCCCGGAAGAGGCGGCGCGCCGCCCCTTCCTCGCCTCGATGGGTATCTACGTCTTCAACTACGAGCGCGCCGAAGAGCTGCTCAGTCAGAACTCCTCCTGGGTGGACTTCGGGCGCGAGGTCATCCCCGCCGCGATCAAGAACTACAACGTGCAGGCTTACCTGTTCGACGACTACTGGGAGGACATCGGAACCATCGCTGCCTTCCACGCGGCGAACCTCGATCTGACCTCGCACGTCCCGCGCTTCAACCTCTTCGACGCCGAGGCGCCGATCTACTCGCGCGCGCGCTACCTGCCGCCGTCGAAGATTCACAGCTCGGAGATCAGCGACTCGATCATCAGCGAGGGCTGCATCATCAACCGCGCGCGCATCCAGCGCTCCGTCGTCGGCTTGCGCGCGCGCATCGAGCCTGGCGCGCTGATTGAAGAGACTTACCTGATGGGCGCGGACTTCTACCAGACCTTCGAGGAGATGGCCGCCGACCGCGCCGCCGGGCTGCCGCGTATTGGCGTCGGCGAGGGCACGATCATCCGCCGCGCCATCGTGGATAAGAACGCGCGCATCGGCACGCAGGTGCGCCTGCTCAACGAAGCCAAGGTGCAGCACGCCGACGGCGGCGAGGCCGGCTACTACATCCGCGACGGCATCATCATCGTCCCCAAAAACGCCGTCATCAGAGACGGCACGGTCGTCTGAGACGGCGAACGATGAACGCGGGAAGATGAAGTAGAAGCGGAAGAGTGTCGGACGGCGGCGCTCGTAGCCTTTCGCGGATCGCCATTCATGCCTTTACCCGTGGCACATGGTCTGGTCGGGGCGGGAGTTGTCGCGGCGTTTCACCCGCAGCCGTTTCGCCGCAAAGGTCTGCCGCTCTTCGTCGGCGCGGTTGTGGCGAACTGCGCCGATCTGGACTTCGGGCTCGTCCTGCTGACTCACGACAAATCGCTCCACCGCAGCTTCACGCACTCGCTCGTCTTCAGCCTGCTATTAACTCTGACGGCGTTGGCGGTCTGCGGCTGGGCGCACCTGCGGCGGGTCCTGGTGTACGGCGCGGCTTACACGTCGCACGGGCTGCTGGACTACTCGACGACGAAATTCGGCGGCGGCGTGAAGCTGTTCTGGCCCTTCTCGGACGAGAGGATGGGGCTGAGGCTATGGGGTGTCTCGGAGTTGCCTTCGAGGCTACCGCTGCTGGCGTTGTTGAAATGGCTGGCGGTGGAGTTCATCATCTTCGCCCCGCCGTTATTGCTCTTACTACTTCTGCGCGCCTACTACTCGAAGGATCGCCGGACGGGGAGTGATGGCTCGCGCGTACCCGTCTAGCCCAGACCCCTCACGCGCAACCGATCAGTCTTCACTCTTTGCGCGTTCAGTGATGAAGGCGCGGGGCTGTGGCGTTGAAGGGCTGGCTCTTGATGGACGGGCGCGTTTGCGGGTTGCCCTTCTGCGCGGTCGTCGAGTTCTGGTTCTGCGCGCCGAAGACGTAGGTGTCACGCGTCTGGACGGCGAGTTCGGGGCGCGTGACGCGCACCTTGACGTGGCGACGCTCGCCGACGGTCGGCGTGCGCTTCGGGTAGTAGCCGAGGCTGTACTGGCGGCGCAGCTCTTCGGCGACGAGCGCGAAGGTCGAAGAGAGGTCGCGGTTGTCGTCGGCGCGGTAGCGTCGCGCGCCCGACATGTTCGCCAGATCGCCGAGGTACTGATCGCCGCGCTCGTACTCTTCAGCCGTGCAGCCTGAACAGTTCGTCCCGCCGCCGGGCCAGCCGCCGCCTCTGCCGCCGCCGCCCCTGCCGATGGTCACGCCACCGCCGCCGAGGATGCTGCCGAGAATGTCCGCGATCGTGCCGCCACTGCTACCGCTGCCGCCCCGCCGCCCGCCGGGATAGCCACCGCCGCCGCCGGGGTAACCGCCGCCACCACCGCCGCGTCGTCTGCCCGGATAGCCGCCCCCACCGGGAAAGCCGCCGCCTGCCGCGCTCGCGTCGAAGGTGTCGTACTGCACCGGGTAGATCAGCGCGTCGGCCTCTTCGGCGTCGCGCACGGTTGTTTGGTATGTGCCGTGGTGGCTCGACGTGTCCACGCCGTCGGTGAAGAGGACGATGGCCTTGCGCCCCTCGATGCGGTTCAGTTTCTGGTTGATGACGAAATCCACAGCGTCGTAGAGGCGCGTACCCTCGCCGCGGCGCGCGCGGCGGATGGCGTTGCGCAGGGCGTAGTGATCGTTCGTCGGCTCGGAGAGCACGCGCACTTCGTCGTCGAAGGAGACGACCATCACGCGGTCGTCTGCGCGCAGTTGATCGACGAAGGAGATGGCCGCGTCCTGCATCTCCTCGATGCGGTAGCGCGTCGAGCCGGAAGTGTCTATGACGAGCGCGACGGTGAAGGGCTTCTCCGTCGTGGCGAAGTAGGCGACCTGCTGCTCGACGCCGTCCTCGTAAACGAGGAAGTCTTCCTTGCGCAGGTCTGGGATGTACTTGCCCGCGCGATCCATCACGCTCACGGGCAGCGTGACGAGCGTCGTGTTGACGTTGACGACTTCGCTCTCGTCAACTTCGACGGGCTCGTTCGACTGCGGCGCGCGCGCGCCCGTCGAAGGCTGCTGGTCGCCCGTCATGACGGCGCCGCCGAGCGTCGGCGGCTGGCGCGGCGTCCGGGTCGCGGCGGCGTCGCCGGCGGCTGCGCTCGTGCCTTGATCGCTCGTCTGCGTCGGCTGTTGCGGCGCGCTCTGGGTCGTCTGCGTGCCAACCCGGCGCGCCCGCGACTGCGCCGACGTGGCGACGGGCGACAGCGCGAGGGCGCAGAGCGCGAGAGGCAGTAAGAGCGCAGCGGGCTTTTTCATGTCAGTGCTCCTTACGGGCAGAACGGGGCGCGTGGAGAGTTTAGCGCGGTCGGGGGTTTGATTCCACGCGCGTGCGCGAGGATGCACGGAAAATGTCGTTCGCCGGGCGAGAGCGGGGAAAGACCGTCGCCGGGGCGGAAAACCGCGAGACTCGCGCGTCACGTGCCGGGCAGCGCGGTGGATGAGTGTGCAAAGCGTTAGATGCCGCGACTCAGCCGGCGGTTCCCGCGCCGCGCGCAATCGCGTTCCAGATGAACGGGAGTGTGCCCCACGTCTGCCCGCGGTGCTGCGGGCGGAAGCCGAAGAGGACGACGCGCCCACGGCCCAACGTGACTTCGGCGAGCGCGATCTTGCCCGCGACATACTTTTCGCCGAGCAGCCACCCCGAACGCAGCGTGTCCTGTTCGGCGTAGCGCGCCACGACGCGGACGGGCGAAGGCGCGTCGGGCGGCGTGGTTACCTCAAACGCCGAGCTGTTGATGAAGTAGGCGTCCGTGTCGCGCGCGAGTCCGCGTGCGAGCGGGTTGCTGGTCTCGACCGAGAGGCGCAGGACGGAGCCGGGGCAGTAGAACTCGGACGAGCGCACGCTTTCGAGGACGTTCTTGAGCGGGAGCTTGAAGCGTTTGATGGCGAGTTCCGTCGAAGCATCGAAGCAGACGAGCGTGCCGCCCTCTTCGACGAAGCGGCGCAAATTCTCGACGCCCGCCTCGGTGATGCCGCCCGTCAGCTCGTCCGGCGCGGTGCCTTTCGCGCGCCCCTCGACGATCTCGCGCAGGCGCATCGAAGGCAGCACGATCACGTCGTAGCGCGCGCGCAAATTCCCGGCGCGCACTTCACGGTCGAGCAGGCTGTCGTACTTCACGTTGAAGGTGTCGAAGACGTAGCGCGTCCAGCCCTCGTCCATCGAGCCCGTCCAGCTTTTGTAGAGCGCGAGGCGCACGCTCGTCTGACCGAGCGGGTTCGCGACCGGCGAGCCTGCGCCCATCTTTAACGTGAGACCGAGATCGCGCCGCACGTCTGCTTCGTCTTTGACGAGCGTCATGCGCCGCTGGCTCGCCGTCTCGCTCACCGCGCGCACGAGCTTCGCCTCGACGCCCATCTGCATCGGCAGCGTCCAGCCCGCCACGTCGTAAGGTCTTTCAGCCGCGCCGTTCGCCGTGCGCCGGTCTGGATAGACCTGCGGCTCGAACAGGGCGAGCACGTTCGAGCGGTACGGCTGCGCGAGAGGGACGAAGTAGCTGCCCGCCGGAATCTCATGCGCGCCTGCGTCCGCGACGGTCTCCATCTCTGCCACCTCGCGCGGCGGTGTCGCAGATCGTGCCTCACGTGCCGAGCCTGCTGTGCTCTGATCGGCGGGCTCGCCATTAGCCGCGCCCGCTCGCGTGTATTCACGGACAATCTTCTTGACGACGCGCTGCGTCGCCGTCTCGCCGTGCAACTCTCGTTCGAGTCTGAAGACTTCGACGCCCTGCGCGACGAGCGTGCCGACCATCTTCGCGACCGATTCGTCGCGACCCTGACCGGGCGGGATAATGTAACCGAGCGGCGCGCCCTGTTCCTTCGCCGCTTCAAGCGCGCCGCGACCGAGTTCGTAGAAGTTTCGCAGGTAGCGCGCGCGATACTTCGCCGCCAAAGAGAGCACGGCGCGCGACGAGATCAACTCCATCCGCATGATGTCGCGCGCGCGCCACGTGCCGCCCTGCCACGGGTCTGGGAAGTTCGTCTGCGGCGTCGCCGGGAGCGCAGAGTCCATGCCTCGCGTCGAGGCGCGGGCGAGTTGTTCGCGCGTCACGTTGATCGGAGTCATCAGACGCGCCGACGCGGCTTCGGTGAGGATGCCGACCGAGTTGTGAAAGTAGGGCGCGGTGCGAAAGCCGCCGTGCCACCAGGTGTCG